>JBNJGE010000232.1:0-5557 GCA_051747505.1 Pseudomonadota bacterium
CCACCGCCGAGAAGCCGAAGGCCAGCGCCACGATCTGCGGATCGGGCAGGAAGGGCACGCCCATGCGCCCCGTGGCGACGAAGGCGAAGCCCAGCCCCGTCGCCACCCCGATCACGCCCCCGATCACCGACAGCGTCACGGCCTCCACCAGGAACTGCATCAGGACCTGCGACTGCTGCGCCCCCACGGCGAGGCGGATGCCGATCTCCCGCGTCCGCTCGGTCACCGAGACCAGCATGATGTTCATGATCCCGATCCCCCCCACCAGCAGGCTGACCCCCGCCACGGCGCCCAGCAGCACGGTCAGCAGGGCGGTCGTCGCCGTCTGCGCCTCCGCGATCTGGGCCATGTCGGCAACGGCGAAGTCGTCCTCCTCGCCCGGCGCGATGCCGCGCCGCTCGCGCAGCAGGCGGGCGATGTCATCCTGCAGATCGCCGGTGTCCGTCCCCGGCCCGGCCAGCACGTAGAAGGTGCGGATGTCGTCGTTGCCCGCGATCCGCCGCTGGAAGGCGCGCAGGGGCATGAGCGCCACGTCGTCGCGATCCGTGCCGAAGCTGGTCTCCCCGCGCTCCTCGAGCCGCCCGATCACCTCGCAGGACACGCCCCCCACCCGGACGCGCCGCCCCGTCGCCGGCTGGGGCCCGAACAGCTCCTCTCGCAGCGTCTGCCCGACAATGCAGACCCCGCGGCCCCCGCGCAGCTCGCCCGGCAGAAAGGCCCGCCCGGCGGCGAGGCCCACATCCTGGGCGACCAGCCAGTCGTTGTCGGTCCCGATCACCTGCACGTTCCGGCTTTCCGAGCCCGCGATCACCCGCGCGCTCGCCTGCGCCACCGGCGCCACGGCCCGCGCCCCGCGAAGCTGGCTGCGCAGCGCCTCCAGGTCGCGCGCGTCGAAGGGCCGCGCCTCCGCGCTGGACCGCCCCGGTCCGAACTGGCCCGGGCGCACGAACAGCAGGTTGCCCCCCAGACTCGCCATCTCCGCGCGGACCTGGGCCGTCGCCCCGTTGCCCAGCGTCACCATCGCGATCACGGCGCCGACGCCGATCACCACCCCCAGCAGCGTGAGGACCGAGCGCAGGACATTGCGCCGGATCGAGCTCAGCGAGAGCAGCAGCATCTCGAACAGCATCACGCCGCCTCCCCCCTGCGCCTGTCCGACTCGATCCGCCCGTCCAGGAAGGCGACGACGCGCGCGGCGTAGGCGGCCATGTCCGGCTCATGCGTGACCATCAGGATCGTCACCCCCCGCCGGCGGTTGAGATCGGTCAGCAGCTCCATGATCTCCGCCGCCGTCGCCGAATCCACGTTCCCGGTCGGCTCGTCGGCCAGGATCACCGCCGGATCGGCCACCAGCGCCCGCGCGATCGCCACGCGCTGCTGCTGGCCGCCCGACAGCGCGCCCGGCGCATGATGCACCCGCCCGGCGAGCCCCACGCTCTCCAGCGCCGCGAAGGCCCGGCGCCGGCGCTCCGCCCGCGCCATGCCGCGATAGATCAGCGGCAGCTCCACATTCTCGATCGCCGTCGCGCGGGCGAGCAGGTTGAATCCCTGGAAGACGAAGCCGATGAAATGCCGGCGCAGCAGCGCCCGCTGCGCCCGGCTCAGCCCCGCCACGTCCACGCCCCGGAAGGCGTATCGCCCCGAACTCGGCTGATCGAGGCAGCCGATGACGTTCATGGCCGTGGACTTGCCGGAGCCCGACGGCCCCATGATCGCCACGAACTCCCCTGCCTCCACGGCCAGGTCCACCGAGTCGAGCGCGCGCACCGCCGCGCCTCCCGTGCCGTAGACCTTGGTCACGCCCTCCAGCGCGATCAGAGGGGGGCGCCCGGCCTCCGCGCCGCTCACCCCTCCGCCTCCTCCATGTCCACGACCAGCCGGTCGCCCGGCCCAACGGGGCCCTCGACGATCTGCGTTCGCTCGCCGTCCGTCGCCCCGACCGTGACCTGCGCCGCCCTCGGCTCGCCCTCCTCCAGAACCCACAGCATCCGCTCCGGCCCCGTCCGCTCGGGGGCGCGCGGGCGGGCGAAGCGGGGCGGGTGGGGCATGATCCGCTGCAGCAGGCTGCGCGAATCCTCCTCCTCCGGCGCCTGCTCGGGCATGACGAAGCGCAGCGCCGCGTTGGGAACCAGCACCGCGTCGCTCACCTCCTGCACCGCGATCTCGGCCGTCGCGGTCATGCCCGGGCGCAGCAGCCCCTCGGAGTTGTCCGCGGTCAGGATGGCCTTGTAGGTCACCACCCCCTGCACCACCTCCGAGCCCAGGCGCAGCCTGCTGACGGTCGCCTCGAACCGGCGGTCGGGATAGGCGTCCACGGTGAAGCTCGCCGACTGCCCTTCCTTCACCTGCCCGACATCGGCCTCGTCCACGTCCACCTGCACCTCCATCCGGTCCAGGTCCTCGGCGATGGCGAATAGCACCGGCGCCTGAAGCGAGGACGCCACCGTCTGCCCCGGGTCCACGTCCCGGCTCAGCACCACCCCGTCGATCGGCGAGCAAATGCAGGCCTTTGAAAGCGTGGTCTCCGTCAGCCTCAGCTCCGCCGTCGCCGCCCCCACTTCCGCCTGCGCGTAGGCAAGCCCGGCCTTCGCCCGCGCATGCGCCGCGCGCGCTACGTCCATCTCGTGCTCAGAGACGACGCTGCGCGCCGCCAGGCGCTGGGCGCGCTCGAACTGCAGCTCCGTCTCCGCCACGGTCGCCTCGGCCTCCGCCACGCGCGCCTGCGCGGCGGCGACGCGGGCGCGGGCGCTCTCCACGCCCGCCTCCAGCTTGTCGGTGTCGAGCTCGGCCAGAACCTGCCCCTTCGCGACCTGGTCGTTGAAATCGACCAGCACGCTTTTCACGATGCCGGAAAGCTCGCTGGACACCTCCACCAGGTTGGTGGGTTCCACCGCCCCCGTGGCCGTCACCAGCACGGTCAGATCCCCGCGTTCGGCGGGCTGCGTCACCCAGACCGGCCCCTCCTCGTCGCGCGACAGCAGCCAGGCCGCCGCCCCCGCGACCACGACCGCCAGCGCGAGCCAGACCAGAAGGCGCCAGCCGCGCCGGCGCTCGCCCAGCCCCAGCGCGGCCTCGACCTCCTCGCGGCTGGCCCCCTGCGGCTCCGTCTCCGGCATCTCGGCGACTCCCTTCCGGGGCCATCCCGCAGCCCCGCTCCTGCCGCCCCCGGCGCGGAGGCTAGCACGCCCCGCGCAGGCGCGGGAGGCCCGCCGGCGCCGCCCCGCGCCATGTCCCGCCTTTCCGCAGAGCGAAATAAAAGGGCGCCATCCGGTTGCCGCGGGGGGCGGCGCGACGATACTCCCTCGCCTGACCGCGCGGATCGCGCGCGCGCCCCAAGTCCCAGGAGCCCAGCCCATGGCCGACGCCGTCCTCGACCTGATCGCCGCGCATCCCGACGACGCCCCCGCCCTCGGCGCGCCCGGCCGGGACTGGATGTCCTGCGCCGCCCTGCGCGCGCAGGTGCGCCGGGTGCTGGACCAGTTCGCCGGGGCGGGCGTGGGCGCCGGCGACCGGGTCGCCATCGTCCTGCCCAACGGGCCGGAGATGGCCGCGGCCTTCGTCGCCGTCGCCTCCGGCGCCACCGCCGCGCCCCTCAACCCCGCCTACCGGGAGGACGAGTTCGACTTCTACCTCTCCGACCTGCGGGCGAAGCTGCTGATCCTGCCGGACGACTATGACGGCCCCGCCCTCAAGGTCGCCGAGAAGCACGGCCTCAAGGTCTGCCGCCTGACGCCGGATCTCGACGGCCCCGCCGGCGCCTTCTCGCTCGACCTGCCCGCCGGCGGCGGGGGCGAGCCCTGCGCGCCGGGCGACGAGGCGCTGGTCCTGCACACCTCCGGCACCACCTCGCGCCCCAAGATCGTGCCGCTGCTGCAGTCCAACCTCGCCGCCTCCGCCGGCCATATCGGCAAGGCGCTGGCGCTCACGCCCGAGGACCGCTGCATGAACATGATGCCGCTGTTCCACATCCACGGGCTGATCGCCGCGACCCTCAGCTCGCTGGCCGCCGGCGGCTCCGTCTGGTGCGCGCCGGGCTTCGACGCCCTGCGCGTCTTCTCCTGGCTGCAGGAGGCGAAGCCGACCTGGTACACGGCCGTGCCCACCATGCACCAGGCGATCCTCTCCCGCGCGCCGCGCAACCCCGACGCGGTGAAGGAGAGCCGGCTGCGCCTGATCCGCTCCTCCTCCGCCTCCCTGCCCCCGCAGGTGATGACCGCCCTGTCGGAGACCTTCGGCTGCCCCGTCATCGAGAGCTACGGCATGACCGAGGCCGCCCACCAGATGACCTCCAACCCGCTGGACCGGCAGAAGCCCGGCTCCGTCGGCGTGCCCGCGGGCCCCGAGGTCCGCACGGCGCACGAGACCGACAACGAGCTCCTGCCCGAGGGCGCGCTGGGCGAGGTCGTCATCTCCGGTCCCAACGTCACCCCCGGCTACGAGGCCAACCCCGAGGCCAACGCCAAGAGCTTCTTCGAGGCCGGGGGCAAACGCTGGTTCCGCACCGGCGACCAGGGCCAGTTCGACGCCGACGGCTTCCTGCGCATCACCGGCCGCCTCAAGGAGATCATCAACCGCGGCGGCGAGAAGGTCTCCCCGCTGGAGGTGGACGAGGCCCTGATGGACCACCCCGCCGTCGCCCAGGCCGTGACCTTCGCCATGCCCCACCCCAAGCTGGGCGAGGAGGTCGCCGCCGCCGTGGTCCTCAAGGAAGGCGCCGAGGCCGACGAGGCCTCCATCCGCAACTTCGTGCGGGAGCATCTGGCGGACTTCAAGACGCCCCGCAAGATCGTCATCCTCGACGAGATCCCGAAGGGCGCCACCGGCAAGCTCCAGCGCATCGGGCTGGCCGAGAAGCTGGGTCTGGGAGGCTGACATGCGCATCTGCATCTTCGGCGCCGGCGCCATCGGCGGCTACATGGGCGCCAAGCTCGCCCAGGCCGGCGCCGACGTCTCGCTCGTCGCCCGCGGCCCGCATCTGGAGGCGATGCAGGCGGGCGGCCTGACCCTGATCGAGGACGGGGAGCGGACCACCGTCCCCGTCCGCGCCGCCCAGGACCCCGCCGAGCTGGGCGAGCAGGACTACGTCGTCATCACCCTCAAGGCCCATTCCGTGCCCGGCGTGGTGGAGGCCATGCAGCCCCTCTTCGGCAGGGACACCTGCGCCGTGATGGGCGTGAACGGCGTGCCCTGGTGGTATTTCCACCAGCTCGGCGGCCCCCATGACGGCCGCCGGCTGGAGACGGTGGACCCCGGCGGCAAGCAGTGGGACCTGATCGGGCCGGAGCGGGCGCTGGGCTGCGTCGTCTACCCCGCGGCCGAGGTCGACGAGCCCGGCGTCGTGCGCCACATCGAGGGCAACCGCTTCTCGCTCGGCGAGCCCGACGGCTCGAAGTCCGAGCGCGCGCAGGCGCTGTCGAAGGCGCTCGGCGCCGCCGGCCTCAAGGCCCCCGTGCGCCCGAAGATCCGCGACGAGATCTGGGTGAAGCTCTGGGGCAATCTCAGCTTCAACCCCATCTCCATGCTCACCGGCGCCACGCTGGACGTGCTGTGCACCGAC
>JBNJGE010000233.1:0-5435 GCA_051747505.1 Pseudomonadota bacterium
CTTGACGCCGACATGCATTTTTCGGCCGGGGAGCGCCGGCGCATCGCCGCCTTCGCCGGCCTCGCGGGGAAGCTGGCCGATGAGGCCGGGCTGAAGCTGCCGCAGGGGCGTCGGCGCGCCCGGCCAAGGGCGCGGGCGGCGGGCTGAGCGGCCGCGCAAGGGGGGAGGCGCGCTTGGACCTCGTCATCTTCATGGGCCACCACAAGGTGGGGTCGAGCTCTCTTCAGCAGTTCCTGGCCTGCAACTGGCTGCGGCTGGCGCGGGCGGGCATCCTGTATCCCAGCGTGGAAAGCCAGGGGATGACGCGCAACCTCGCCGGGGCGCTGGAAGGGCGGGACGCGCCCCTGGACGGCGGGCTGAATGTCCGCGAGCCGCACAACGCGCTCGCCTTCAGGATGCTGTCGGAGGCCTCCGGCCACCAGGCGCCGCCCTGGCATCCGGACCTGCCGGCGGTGCGCCAGATGATGCTGCTGATCCGCCGCCAGGCGGAGGCGCTGGCGCCGCGGGCGATGGTCTTCTGCTCGGAGGTGATGGCGAATTTCGCGGCCTCGGCGCCCGCGGCCCTGTCGCGGCTGCGCGAGGCGCTGCCCGAGGGGCGCCGGCGAATCCTGTGCACGCTGCGCCGGCCGGACGAATACCTGACCTCCTGGCACAACCAGCGGCTCAAGTTCGGGCACCGGCCCGCGGCCCTGCGCGACGGGGGGGCGGAGGCGTATCGCGGCGGCATTCACTTCGACTATCGCCTCATGCTGGAAGGGTGGTTCGAGACCTTCCCCGAGGCGGAGTTCGATCTGCGCGACTACCGCGACGTGCTCGCCTCGGGGGGGTCGGTTCCCGATTTCCGGGCGCGCTCCGGGCTGGCCTTTCCCGAGGGGCTGGAGGAGCCGGCGGACGCCAACCCCTCGCTGCCGCTGGCGGCGATGGAGATCGCGCGGCGGGGCAACGCGGCGCTGGCGCCCGAGGACGCCCGCGCGCTGCGCGAGCTGCTGATCCGGCGCGGGCCGGAGCTGGGGCTGGTCCCGAACAGGGAGGTGGAGATGTTCGGGGCGGAGGCGCGCGCGCGGCTGGTCGAGGACTTCGCGCCGATCCATGACTGGCTGGGCGAGCGGACGGGGCGGACGCCCTTCTTTCCCGACATGGCGGAGGCGGAGAGGCTCCGCCCCGTTCCGGAGATGGAGGCGGCGCGCGACGCGCTGGAGAAGCTGCGGGGGCTGGCCGCCTTCGGGCACGCGACGCGGGCGCGGCTTGCGGCGCCGCTGACGGGCGGGGCCCCGCCGGAGGCGGTGCGCGACTTCGTGCTTGGCCTGCGGCTGGACTGAGGCGCGCAGGGGGCGCCGCGGCGCTGGGCGCGCCCGGCGCGGCGCCCTATCCTGACCCGCGACGGCCCCGGGCGGGCCGCGGGAAGGGAGCAGATCATGGATTTCGGCACGCCGCTCGTCCTGTCGGGCCCGCTGCGCCGGCCGCGCCAGATGCTGGCCGAGCAGAGCTATGACGGCCACGCCTCGCTGCACGACGATTCGATGGCCGAGCGGCTGGGATTCTCGGCCGGGCCGATCGAGGGGCCCACGCATTTCTCGCAGTTCGAGCCGTTGATGGCGCGGATCTGGGGGCGGGAGTGGTTCGAGCGCGGCTGCCTCTCCGCCCATTTCCGCAACATGGTCTTCGAGGGCGAGGAGGTGCGCGCGCTGGCCGAGATGCCCGCCGAGGGAGCGACGCGCACGCGCGCCTGGGCGGAGAAGGCGGACGGGACGCCGGTGCTGGAGGCTTCGGCCAGCCTCGGGGAGGGGGCGACGCTGCTGGAGGAGCGGATGGCGAAGCTCTCGCCGCCGGGGCCGCTGGTGATTCTGGAGGATCTGGAAGTCGGCATGACGGGGCGCGCGGAGGAGCGCGTGCGCATGCAGCCGGGACAGCATATGGGGAACCTCTACCCCTTCTCGCTCGACGAGAAGCTGGAGAGGATCACGGAGGCGGCCTCGTGGTCGCGCGATCCGGCCGCCTCGCCCTGGGGCAGGCGGGTGATCCCGCTGGAGATGGTCAGCGTGCTGGCGCAGCACACCAACCGCGAGGCGGGATTTCCGGTGAAGGGGCCGGCGGTGGGGCTGTTCGCGGATCTGGAGATCCGGATGATCGACGGGCCGCTGCTGGTGGGCGAGGAGTATGTGATCACGCGCGAGGTGGTGGCGCTGTCGGAGAGCCGGCGGACGGAAAGCTGCTGGGTGCGCAGCCGAATCCGTCGGGCGGCCGATGACGCGCCGGCGGCGGAGGTCTTGCTCAACCACGCCGTTCTGAAGGACTCCTACCAAGGCTACGCCGAAGAGCGGGCCAGGCGCGAGGCCGCCGCGTGAGCGGCGAGAAGGGAGACGCGGGATGAGCGGATACGACGAGATCACGGTCGCGACCGGGGACGGGGTGACGACGATCACCCTGAATCGCCCCGACCGGCTGAACGCCTGGACCGACATCATGGCCCAGGAGCTGTGCGCGGCGGTGACGGAGGCGGGCAACGACCGCGCCACGCGCTGCATCGTGATCACGGGTGCGGGGCGCGGCTTCTGCGCCGGCGCGGACATGGAGCGGCTCTCGGCCGCCTCGGACGCCGGCTCGGAGCCCCCCCAGGAGCCCTCGGGACATTCGGTGGCGGGCTTCCCCGCCGCGCCGGGGCCGGAGGTGGAGCGGCTCTATCCCGGGCGCTTCGGCTATTTCTACGCCTGCCCCAAGCCTATCATCGCCGCGATCAACGGCCCCTGCGCGGGGATCGGGCTGGTCATGGCGCTGTTCGCGGACCTGCGCTACGCGGCGGAGGACGCGGTGATGACGACCTCCTTCGCCGCCCGCGGGCTGGTGGCCGAGCACGGCATCGCCTGGATCCTTCCGCGCATGGTCGGCGAGGCGCAGGCGCTCGACCTGCTGATGACCGCGCGCAAGTTCCGGGGCGCGGAGGCCGCGGCGATGGGGCTGGTCAACGAGGCCCTGCCCGGCGACGGGCTGATGGATCGCGTGGGGGAGATGTCGCGCCGGCTGGCGCACGAGGTCTCGCCCCGCTCCGTCGCCGTCATGAAGCGGCAGGTGCGCGCGGCGCGCGAGCAGAGCTTCGCGGACTCGCTGGCCATGGCTGACGCGGAGATGCAGAAGAGCTTCTCCGCCCACGACTTCCAGGAGGGCGTGCGCAGCTTCGTCCAGAAGCGCCCGCCCTCCTTCCAGGGGATATGAGGGCGCTCTAGGAGGCCGCGACCACGCCCCCGTCCAGCGCGATCACCTGGCCGACGACATAGGCGCCGGCGCGGGAGGCGAGGAAGATCGTCAGCCCCGCCACGTCCTGGGGCGTGCCGACGCGCCCGCGGGGGTTCTCGCGGCCGACCCTGTCCCAGTCCACGCCCTCGGTCTCGCCGCCGAAGCCGACGCCGGTCGACAGCATCCAGGTGGGGAAGGGGCCGGGGGCGATGGCGTTGACCGTGATGTGCTCGGGCGCGAGCTTCGCCGAGAGGACGCGGGTCATGTGGTGGATGGCGGCCTTGGAGGGGCCGTAGGAGAAGTTCTCGAAGCTCGGCGTCTTCAGCCCGTCGATGGAGCCGATGTTGATCACGCGCGCGGGGTCCTCGACGTCGCCGGCGCGCCGCAGCATGGGCAGCAGCTTCTGGATCAGGAAGAAGGGGCCCTTGACGTTTGTGTCCATCACCTTGTCCCAGCCCTTCTCGGGAAACTCGTCCAGCGGCGCGCCCCAGGCGGCGCCGGCGTTGTTGACGAGGATGTCGAGCTGCGTCTCGCGCCGGGCGAGCTCGTCGGCGAGGGCCTGCACGCCTTCGAGGGCGGAGAGGTCGGCGGGCAGGGGGACGCACTTGCCGCCATAGGCCTCGGCAAGGCGCTTCGCGGTCTCCTCGCAGGCCTGCGCCTTGCGGGAGCTGATATAGACCCGGGCGCCGTTGGCAAGCAGGCCGGCGGCGATCATCTCGCCGATGCCGCGGGAGCCGCCGGTGACCAGCGCGGTCTTGCCCTTGACGGAGAAGAGGTCGGTGAAGTCGGTCATTTCGGGTCTTCCCTCGGATGGGATCTGCGCGTCGGCCGCCCTGCGGGCGTCTCAGGCGTTGCGGATGGTCAGGCCGCCGTCCACGGGGATGGCGACGCCGGTCAGGTAGCTGGCGGCCGGGAGAACGAGCGAGAGGGTGATCTGGGCGACCTCCTCCGGCTCTCCGTAGCGGCCGAGCGCGGTGCGGCGTTTGGCGAAGATGGTCTTGTGCTCCTCGGGGATGCGGTCGGTGATGCCGGTGCGGATGGGGCCGGGGCAGATGCAGTTCACGGTTATCCCCTCGCGCCCCAGATCGACGGCGAGCGCGCGGGTGAGGCCGATGACGCCGTGCTTGGCCGCGGCGTAGGGACCGTTGTCGCGCGTGGCGCCGAGCCCCTCGGTCGAGGCGACGTTGACGATGCGCGCAGCGTCGCTCTCGCGCAGCCGGGGCAGGGCGGCGCGGACCATGCGCTGATGGGCCGAGAGCATCACGTTCAGGCAGGCCTGCCAGGCGTCCTCCCAGGCCTCGGCCTCGTCGAAGGGCGTGCGGGCGGAGAAGCCGGCGTTGTTGACCAGGATGTCGAGCCCGCCGAGCTCGTCGGCAAGCCGCGGGACGGTTTCGGCGATGGCGGCCGGGTCGCCCACGTCGAGGGCGCGGGGCAGGGCAGCCCCGATCGACTCGCCGCCGGGCTCGGCGCGGGCGGCGTCGATCTCGGCGGCGACGGCCTCGCAGGCGGCCTGGTCGAGATCGGTGATCGCCACGTCGGCGCCTTCGCGGGCGAAGAGATGGGCGGTGGCCCGCCCCATGCCGCTGGCGGCGCCGGTGATGAGGGCCTTGCGCCCGGCGATGGAGCGGCTGAGCGGGCGGTAGGGAGTCATGGCGGGTCTCCTGCGGGCGGGTCCGGCGGGGAGCTTGCGGACACGGGGGCGGAGGGTCAATCCGCGCGCGCCGCAGCCCCGGCTTTCGGCCCCGGAGAGGTTCGCGCGGTGGCGCGAGGCCGGCCGACGACTACGTCGAGACGGGGCGCGCGGACGGCCCGCTCGACCGAGCGGCGAGGCCGAGGAGGCGGCGGTGCAGCGCCTCGGCCCGTTCGCGCAGCGGGCCGGGGTGATCGCGCAGGGTCTCGGACACAGGCGGGGGCGCGCGGAAATGGGCGGCGAGGTCCGCCGCGCGCGAGGCGGGCAGCGAGAGGGCCGCGCAGAGGGCGGCGGCGGAGGCGCCGGCCGGGTCGTGCAGGGACTCGTAATCGACCAGGCGCACGGAGTCCGCGCGGGCCGCGACATGCTCGAAGGCGGCGATCCAGCAGGCGAGCCAGTAGTCGAGGTCCTGCGGCGTCAGGCCCTCGCGGAGCGCCTCGAAGCCCTCGAAGGCGAGGGGGCGGTGCAGGGCGCCGAACTCGTAATGGCCGATGTCGCGCATGTAGCGGCGCGC
>JBNJGE010000234.1:0-5377 GCA_051747505.1 Pseudomonadota bacterium
GGCCTCGGTCCGCTCGGCCGGGTCGAAGGGCAGGCGCTGTTCGCCGGGGCGGGCGGGGGCGTCGGGCATGGCGGGCTCCTTTCGGCTGTCGGACCCAGAGTGACGATGCGCGCGGCCGTCTCAACGGGCCTGTCGCCGCACCGCCCGGGCCCGCCGCTTGATCGAGGGCAAGGCGGCCGTCCTGGGGGCGCGGCATCTTGGCTCGCGCAGGCGGCGCCATAAATAAGGGCGGCGGCGGCGCGGGGAGGCCCGCCGGGTCTGCGCGCCGCGGGCGCGCCGCCGCGAAGGAATTGGGGAGGACGCGCCATGTCGCGGCTGGTGGTGGTTTCGAACAGGGTTCCGACGAAGGCGGGCGCCGGCGCCGGGGGGTTGGCCGTCGCGCTGGACGCCGCGCTGGAGGAGGCCGGCGGCCTCTGGTTCGGCTGGAGCGGCGAGATCGCGGAGGCGCCGTCGGACGAGCCGCGGGTGGAGGCCGGCGGGCCCTACGAGTTCGCCCGCCTCGACCTCTCCCCCGCCGAGCACGAGGCCTATTACGAGCAGCACGCCAACCGCACGCTCTGGCCGCTGTTCCACAACCGCCTGGACCTGGCGAGCTTCGACCACGCGGCCCACGACACCTATCTGTCGGTGAACCGCCGCTTCGCGCGCGCGCTGGCGCCGCTGCTGGGCGAGGACGAGACGGTCTGGGTGCATGACTACCACCTCGTCCCCCTGGGGCGGGAGCTGCGCGGGGAGGGCGTGCGCGGGCCCATCGGCTTCTTCCTGCACATCCCCTTCCCGCCCGCCCAGCTGCTGGAGGCGCTGCCCTGGGCGACCGAGCTGATCGAGCAGCTTTGCAGCTACGACCTGCTCGGCTTCCAGACGCAGCGCCATCTCGACAATTTCCGCGAGGCCGCGGCGCGGCTGTGCGGCGCGCGGCTCGACCCCGGCGGGGGCGTCACGCTGGGGGGCGCGCGCACCCTGGCGGGGGCCTTTCCCATCGGCATCGACACCGCCGATTTCGCCCGGCGCGCGGCCTCCCCCCAGGGGGAGCGGCGCGTGGGCTGGCTGGGCCGGCGAATGAGCGCCGGCGCCCTGCTGATCGGGGTGGACCGGCTCGACTATACCAAGGGGCTGGTGGAGCGCTTCGAGGCCTTCGAGCGGCTGCTGGAGGACCATCCGCGCTTCCGCGAGCGGGTGACGCTCCTGCAGATCGCCGCGCCCTCGCGCGAGGGGATCGCCGAATACCAGGCCATGCAGAGCGAGCTGGAATCGCTGACGGGCCACATCAACGGCCGCTTCGGCGCGGTGGACTGGACGCCGGTCCACTACATGAACCGCTATTACAGCCACGAGCAGCTGGCCGCGCTCTTCCGCTTCTGCCGGGTGGGGCTGGTCACGCCGCTCTGCGACGGGATGAACCTGGTGGCCAAGGAGTATCTGGCCGCGCAGGACCCGGAGGACCCGGGCGTGCTGATCCTCTCCCGCTTCGCCGGCGCGGCGGAGGGGCTGGCCGACGCCCTGATCGTCAACCCCTATGACCGGGAGGAGACGGCGGACGCCATCCGCCAGGCCCTCGAGATGCCGCTGGCCGAACGGCGCGAGCGCTGGGAGCGGATGATGAGCCGGCTGCGCCGCTACGACGTCCACGCCTGGCGGCGCGACTTCCTGGACCGGCTGGCCGAGGCGGGAGGACGGGAGGAGCAGGCCGCGCCCCCGCGCCGGCCCGGCCTGCGCCCGGTGGGCGGCTCGGCGGCCGGGTCGGGCGGGCCGGTCGGCTGAGCGTCGGGCGCGCCGGGGACGCCCCCGACGCTCAGAGCTTCGCCTCCCAGCTTTCGGACAGGCGCATGGCGCCGTTGACGATCCCGACCATGGAGTAGGTCTGCGGAAGGTTGCCCCAGGGCTCCCCGGTGGCGATGTCGGTGTCCTCGGACATCAGGCCCAGCGGCGTGCGGGCGGCCAGCAGGGCCTCCAGCGTCTCGCGCGCCTCCTCCACGCGCCCGATGCGCGCCAGCGCGTCCAGCCGCCAGAAGGCGCAGATGTTGAAGGCGGTGGCGGGATGGCCGAAATCGTCGGCCTCCTCGTAGCGCATCATGAAGGGGCCGCGGCCCAGCACCTCCGACAGCCGGTCGACGGTGGAGACGAAGCGCGGGTCGCGCGGGTCGATAAAGCCCACCTCGCTCATCAGCAGGACGCTGGCGTCGAGCGTATGGCCCCCGAAGCTCTCGACGAAGGCCTGGCGCTTCTCGCACCAGGACTGCTCAAGGATCTTCGCCCGGATCCGGTCGGCGCGCCGGCGCCAGGAGGCCGCCCGCGCCACCAGCCCCAGATGCGCGGCGATCTTGGCGAGGCGGTCGCAGCCCGCCCAGCACATCACGGAGGAGGAGGTGTGGATGCGCGCGCGCGTGCGCAGCTCCCAGATGCCGGCGTCGGGGACGTCGTGGAGCCGCCAGCACTGCTCGCCCAGCGGCTCCAGCCGCTCGAAGGCCTCGCGGCCGGGGCTCATCAGCAGGCGGCGGTCGAAGAAGGCCGGCGCCGCCGCCAGGATGATGGAGCCGTAGGTGTCGTGCTGGAAATGCTCGTGGGCCTGGTTGCCCACCCGCACCGGGCCCAGGCCCCGGTAGCCGGGCAGGGCGGGCGCCATGCGTTCGGTCAGGTCCCACTCGCCCCCGATGCCGTAGACGGGCTGGATGTGCCCCTCCGCCGTTTCGTTGACCAGATTCATCAGCCAGCCGAAATAGCTCTCCAGCGTGCGCATCGCCGAGAGGCTGTTGAGCGCGCGCACCGTGAAGAAGCCGTCGCGCACCCAGCAGAAGCGGTAGTCCCAGTTGCGCTCGGTCTCCGGCGCCTCGGGGATGGAGGTGGTCAGGGCGGCGACGATCCCGCCCGTGGGCTCGTAGCTGCAAAGCTTGAGCGTGACGGCCGCGCGGATCACGGCCTCCTGCCATTCCAGCGGCACCGCCAGGCGGCGCGCCCAGACCCGCCAGTACTGCTGGGTGCGCCACAGGAAGTCCTCGCAGGTCTCCACCGGGCCGGTCTCCATGGTTTCGTCGGCCCCGACGAAGAAGGCGAGCGGCCCCTCCAGATTGATCACCCGCTCGGCCACGATGTGGTCCACCGAGGCGTTGGTCGTCACCCGCAGCGTCTGGGTGGGGCCCACATACCGGATATGGTTGGAGCCGATCGTGGTCTGCGGCGACTGCTTCCCCCAGTCGAAGCGGGGGCGGATGCGGATGCGGATGCGCGGCCAGCCCGACAGCGGGGCGACGCGCCGGGTGAGGAGGCGGGGGCGGAAATGGCGCCCGCGGCTCTCGAAGCGGGGGGCGAAGTCGGTGATCTCGACGCCGCCGGAGGGGGCGTGCAGGCGCGTGCGCAGGACGGCGGTGTTCTCGTCATAGCTCTGCTCGCAGGAGGTCATGTCCTCCAGCTCGATGCGGAAGGCGCCGTCGGCGGGGTCGCCCGAGCGGGCGCCCAGAAGCTGGTGAAAGACCGGGTCCCCGTCCAGCCGCGGCATGCAGAACCAGACCAGCCCGCCTTCGCAGTCCACCATCGCGGCGACCGCGCAGTTGCCGATGACGCCCAGGTTCAGGTCGCTCATTCGTCTTCCGTCCCTCCTTCCCGCGCTCCGCGCATGGCGCGCGAAACTGGGCCCGGCGCGCGGGGCGGTCAAGCGCGGCGCGGAACCCCGCCCCCGCGCGCGGCGTTTTCCGCCCGGATCGCACGCAGCGCGCGAGACGCCGCCACGGCCCGGGGGAGGAGGCGCGCCATGCAGGGCAGGCTCATCGTCGTCTCGAACCGGGTCCCGCTGGACGGCCCCGGATCGGGCGGGCTCGTCGTGGCCCTGCACGAGGCGCTGGCCCAGCGCGGCGGACTGTGGATCGGGGCCGAGACGGTGGAGCGGGACGAGCCCCGCCCCGGCTTTCGCCGTCATCCGGCCGAGGGCTACGAGAAGCTGACCTTCGACCTCACCCCGCGCGACGAGGCCGAATACTACCTGGGCTTCTCCAACTCCGTCCTCTGGCCGCTGTGTCACCGTCGCGCCGATCTGATCGACTACGAGGCCGCGCATCTGGAGGGCTACGAGCGGGTCAACCGCCGGCTCGCGCGGGACATCGCCGAGATCCTCGAGCCCTGCGACCGATTGTGGATCCACGACTACCACTTCTTCCCCCTCGCCCATCACCTGCGCGAGCTCGGGGTGGCCAACCGCATCGGCTTCTTCCTGCACATCCCCTTTCCCAACCTCTCCGACCTGTCGGCGCTGCCCCGGGGCGAGGTCTTCGGGGAATGGATCGCCGCCCATGATCTGGTCGGCCTGCAGACCGAGCGCGACGTCGCGTCCTGCCTCGAGTTCTTCCGCGCCGATCCGCGCGCGGAGCTGATGCTGGACGGAACGGTGAAGTACGGGGCGCGCAATGTCAGCGTGCACAGCTTCCCCGTCGGCATCGACGTGGAGACCATGACCGAGGCCGCCGACGCCCGGCGCGCCGACGCCACGCTGCGTCTGGGCGACGGGGAGCGGCTGATCATCGGGGTGGACCGGCTGGACTACTCCAAGGGCCTGCCCAGCCGGCTGAAGGCCATGGAGGCCTGGCTCGACGCCCGCGGCCCGGACGAGCCGCGCGCCACGCTCCTGCAGATCGCGCCCCCCTCGCGCGAGCGGGTGCAGGCCTATCGCGAGATCCGCGACGAGATCGAGCAGATGACCGGCCGCATCAACGGCGCGCATTCCGAGATCGACTGGATCCCGGTGCGCTACATCCACAAGCCGGTCGCGCGCGATCTGCTCGCCGCGCTCTACCGCCGCGCCGATGTCGGCTTCGTCACTTCGCTGGCCGACGGGATGAACCTGGTGGCCAAGGAATACGTCGCCTGCCAGGACCCCGACGACCCCGGCGTGCTGGTCCTGTCGCGCTTCGCGGGGGCCGCCGAGCGCATGGAGGCGGCGCTGATCGTCAACCCCTACGACATCGCCGAGATGGCCGGGGCGCTGGCCCGCGCGCTGTCCATGCCGCTGGAGGAGCGGCGGGCGAGGCAGGCCGAGCTGATGGCCGATGTCGTCGAGCACGACCTGCGCTGGTGGCGCGAGACCTATCTGGCGGCGCTCGACCGCTTCGGCGTCGGGGACCCCGACTGCGCCTGAGGGGGTGGGCGCAGTCGGGGGCTTTCGCCACGCCCCGACGCGGGCTATCCGGTCGGCCGCGGGCGCCCCGCCCGCCCGAGCCGGAGGCCCTTCCATGCCGCTGAGCTTCGAGCCCTGGTGGCAGGCCGGCGCGCCGCCGCCGCCGCCGCGGGTCCCACGCGGCCTCCCGGCCCTGTCCGGGCGGCCCGATGTCGTGGTGGTCGGCGCCGGCTTCACCGGCCTGAGCGCCGCGCTGACGCTGGCCGAGGCCGGCGC
>JBNJGE010000235.1:0-5376 GCA_051747505.1 Pseudomonadota bacterium
GCTGGAGGCGAGCGTCGAGGGCGCCCTGGCCGTGGACCTGGAGACGATGCTGGCCGAGGGCGCCGTTCGGCTCGACGCCCCCCGCCTCGCCGCCGCCTCGGGCCTCGCCGGCATGGACCTCGCCGGCGCCGCGCGCGGCGAGGTCCGGCTCGACGCGCCGGAGGACGCCCAGCGGGTGGCGCTCGACCTGACCGGGGAGGGGATCCGCTCCGACGGGGCCGCGGTGGAGACCGCGGCGCTGGAGGCCGTCCTTCTCGACGCGCTGGGCGCGCCCAGCGCGACGTATTCGCTGCGCGCCTCCGGCCTCTCCGCCGAGGGCGCCCGGGTGGCGGAGCTGGAGCTCGACGGCGAGGCCGCCGGCCTGACCGGCGCGCCCTCCGCCACCGCGCAGGGCGTCCTGCGCGGGATCGAGGCGCCCGACGGCGCCGCGACGGTCGAGACGCTGCGCCTCGACCTCTCCGCCGAGGATCTGATCGAGGCCCCGCGCGGCACGCTCGAGGCGGAGGCCGAAACCCTGCGCGCCGGGGGCGCCTCCGTCGCCCGCCTGACCGTCACCGCGCAGGGCGAGGATCTGACCGGGGCGCCGCGCGGCAGTGTCCAGGCCGAAGCCTCCGGCCTGCGGCTCGCCGAGGGCGTCACCCTGCAGACCCTCACGCTGGAGGCGCAGGGCGAGAATCTCGCCGAAGACCCCGGCGGCCGGGCGGAGCTGGTCGCCAGCGGCCTCGCCGTGGAGGACACGGCCCGGCTCGCCCGCGTCACGCTCACGGCCGAGGGCGGCGCCCGAGACCTGACCCTGCGCCTGCGCGGGCAGGGCGAGACCGAGGGCGGCGAGCCCGTCAGCCTCGCCGCCGACGCCGCCGGCGCGGTGGCGGGCGAGGCCCCCGTCCTGCGCGTCTCGCGCCTCGAGACCGCCGCCGGCGAGGCCGCACTGCGCCTGCGCGCGCCCCTGGCCCTGCGCCGCGACGGCGAGAGCTGGCGGGCCGAGGGCCTGGACCTCGCCCTGCCGGGGGGCTCCCTGCGCGGCGCCGCCGCCCTGCACCCCGACGGCGCCAGCGGGGACCTTCGCCTCGCCATCGACGACCTCGCCGCGCTGGCGGAACTGGCCGAGGCGCCGGTGGACTCCGGCCGTCTCGACCTCTCGGCCGATTTCGACACCCGCCCGGCCAGCCCCCGCGCGGCGATCGACCTGACGGGCCGCGACCTCGTCTTCTCCGACATCGTCGCGCAGGACGGGGCGCTCGCCCTGGACGCGTCCGGGCGCTGGGACGGACGCGCGGCGCGGCTGACGGGAACGCTCTCCGGCCCCTTCGGCAGGCCCTTCGACCTGCGCGCGACCCTGCCGCTGGTCCCCTCCGGCGGCCCGCTGCCGCGCCTGCCGGAGGACGGCGCCCTCGACGCCGGGGTTCGGTGGCAGGGCCCGGTGGAGACGATCTGGCCCTTGCTGCCGCTGCCCGACCACGACCTGCGCGGGGAGCTGGACCTCGATCTGCGCGCGACCGGCGCGCTGACGGACCCGCGCATCTCCGGCGCGGTCTCGCTGCGCGAGGGCGCCTACCAGAACCTCCAGGCCGGCACGATCCTCGCCGACATGACCGTGACCAGCGAGATTGCGGACGGCGAGGACCTCGTCCTGCGGATGGAGGCGACCGACGGCGCGGGCGCGCCCGTCCGCGCCGACATCCGGCTCGAGGGCCGGACGCTGGAGGCGACGCTCACCTCCGAGGAGGCCGTGCTGGTGCGGCGCGAGGACGTCACCGCCGCCGCCACCCTCGACCTGCGCGCCGAGGGGCCGCTGACCGCGCCGCTGATCAGCGGCGACATCCGCGTCGACCGCGCCGAGGTTCGGTTGGTCAACGCCACGCCCCCCTCCCTGCCCACGCTCGACGTCGTGGTGAAGGGCGCGCCGCCCCCGCCGGAGCCCGAGGCGGGCGAGGCGGGCGGCCCGCAGCTCGACATCCGCGTCCACGCGCCCGGCGACATCTTTGTCCGCGGCCGGGGGCTGGTGAGCGAATGGGAGATGGACCTGCAGGTCGCCGGCTCCGCCGCCGCCCCCCGCATCACCGGCGCGATCGAGCGCAGGCGCGGGCAGCTCGACTTCCTCGGCCGCGCCTTCGCGCTCGCGCAGGGGCAGGTCCGCTTCCAGGGCGCCAGCCCCATCGACCCCTATCTCGACGTCTCGCTGGAGCATCAGCGCCAGGAGATCACCGGCCGCATCGCCGTGCGCGGCCCGGCCTCCGACCCCGAGATCACCTTCGAATCCGAGCCCGCCCTTCCGGAGGGCGAGGTGCTGCCCCGTGTCATCTTCGGCCGCTCCCGCCAGTCCCTCTCCTCCGGCGAGGCCCTGCAGCTGGGCATCGGCGTCGCCACGCTTCTCAGCGGGCGGGAGGGGCCGCTGGGCGGCGTGCGCTCGGCCGCGGGGCTCGACGTGCTCAGCGTGGACACCTCGGGCGAAAGCGCCACGGTGCGGGCCGGGCGCAACGTGGCCGAGGGCGTCTTCGTCGGCGTGGAGCAGCCGGTGGAGGGCGGCTCCAGCGCCGTGGAGGTGGAGGTCGAGCTGCGCGACAACGTCACCGTGGACGCGCGCACCGGGGGCGACAAGGGCAGCTCGGTCGGGGTGAACTGGAAATACGATTTCTGACGGGCGGCGCGCCCGCCCGGGGGAGGCGAGAATGAAGCTCGAAGGCTCCTGCCATTGCGGCGCCGTGCGCTTGTCGGTCGAGGCCTATGCGCCGGTTCCCTATCTGCGCTGCCATTGCTCCATCTGCCGCAAGACGGCCGGTGGCGGGGGCTACGCGATCAATCTCGGCGCCTGGTCGGAGACGCTGGAGGTGCAGGGCGCGGACGCGATCGCCATGTTCCACGCCGTCATCGACGGGCGCGAAAGCCCCGGCGAGCGCCGCTTCTGCGGCCGCTGCGGCTCCGCCCTGTGGGTCTATGACCCGCGCTGGCCCGAACTGGTGCACCCCTTCGCCAGCGCAATCGACACGCCCCTGCCGGAGCCGCCCGAACAGGTCCACATGATGCTGGAGGCGAAGCCCGCCTGGGCGCGCGACGAGGCCCGCCCGGGCGAGGAGACCCACGCGACCTATCCGTCCGAGTCGCTGGAGGACTGGCACCGCCGCCACGGCCTGCTGGACGAGCGGGAGAAGCCGTAGCCGACAACGCCGGGCCGCCCGCGCCCGCTCCCCTCGAGGGGAGCGGCGCGGAACGGCCCTCGGGCCTCGGGCGGAGGCCCGTCGTCGCCGCGCCATGACGGGCGCGGCGAGGCTCATGGGCGGAACCGGCCGGGGAAGCCGACGCTCCGCCCCTGTATCTGACGTAGGGTAAGCATACCCCCGGGGCCCGATTCGGCCAAGCCCCGGGCGCCGGGGCGCGGCCCGCTCAGGCGTTGACGTCCACCACCACGCGGCCCTGCACCTGGCCCTTGAGGATCGCCGGGCCCAGATCGGGCAGATCGGCCAGCGTCGCCGGGCGGATCATCTCCTCCAGCTTCTCCATCGGCAGGTCCGCGGCGATGCGCTTCCAGGCCCGCAGCCGGTTCTCGTAGGGCTGCATCACGGAATCGATGCCCAGCAGGTTCACGCTGCGCAGGATGAAGGGGATCACCTTCGCCGGCAGGTCCGCCCCGCCCGCGAGCCCCACCGCGGCGGCCGAGCCGCCGTATTTGAGCTGCCCCAGAAGCCGCGCCAGCATCGGCCCGCCGACGGCGTCGATGGCGCCCGCCCAGCTCTCGCTCTCCAGCGGGCGCTTGACGGTCTCGTTGATCTCCTCGCGCGGCACGATGCGGCTCGCGCCGAGATCGCGCAGATAGCTCTCGGTCTCCGGCCGGCCCGTCACGGCGGCGACCTCGTAGCCCAGATTGGCGAGGATCGCGACGGCGACCGAGCCGACGCCGCCCGCCGCGCCCGTGACCAGCACCGGGCCCTTGTCGGCGGTCACGTCATGGTCCTGCAGCGCCATCACCGCCAGCATGGCGGTGAAGCCGGCGGTGCCCACGGCCATCGCCTGGCGCGTGGTCAGCCCTTCGGGCAGGGGAACCAGCCAATCGGCCTTCACCCGCGCCTTCTGCGCATAGCCGCCCCAGTGGACCTCGCCCACGCGCCAGCCGGTGAGCGCCACCTTGTCGCCGGGCTTGTAGCGGGAGTCGTCGGAGCTCTCGACCGTGCCCGCGAAGTCGATCCCCGGCACATGCGGGTAGGTCTTCACCAGCCCGCCGCCGGAGGTCAGGCACAGCCCGTCCTTGTAGTTGAGCGTGGAATGCTCGACGGCCACCGTCACATCGCCCTCGGGCAGGCGGCTCTCGTCGATCTCCTGGATCGAGGCGGAGGTCTTTCCCTCCGCGTCCTTGTCCACGATCAGGGCCTTGAAGCTCATCCGGGTCTCCTCCCGTGCCGGTCATGTCAGCGCCGGGGGAACCTTCCCGCCGCGCCGCGCCCTGTCAACGGCCCGCGGGGGAATGCGGATGCGTCCCGGGCGGCGCGGGGCCGTCCGGGACGCGGGGGCCGGCTCACTCGCCGCCGGACTCCTCCTTGGCGTAGCCGGTGATCTTCTCGGCCAGCTCCGGGTCCTGGCGCGCGGTCTCGGCGATGGCGTTGTAGGTCTCCACCGACAGGCCGCGCTCCTGCACGGCGCTGACCATGTCCTCGGTCGCGCTCTTGCGCAGCTCCTGCTTGGCGGCCTCGCCCTCGGCCTCGGCCAGCTTCGGCTGCACACCCTCGACGATGTCGCGCACGTCGAGCATGGCCAGCGCAAAGGAGCGCAGGTCGGAGTCGGAGAAATCGGCGGCCTCGGCGGGCGCGGACTGCTGCTGCTGCTGGCTCTGCTGGGCGATGCCGGCCGCGGGGGCGAGGGCCAGAGGCGCGGCGGCGGCGAGGCCGATCAGGGCGGCGCGCAGGGGCGCGGCGCGGCGAAGGCTGACGAGAGTCATTCGGAATCCTTTCGATCCGGTTTCAGGCGCGGGCCGCGGCCCGCTCCCCGAGGGTGGGGCGCCGGGGCGCCGGGCGAAACCGCCCGCGGCGTGACGCCGCGGGGGGCGATCAGATCATGTCGTGGCAGGCGCGGCTGTCCTCCGGCGCCTGCTCGCGGTCGTTCATGCCGTAGTCGCGGATCACCCCGGCCACGCGCAGGCGGTAGTCCGCGAACATCTCTCCCCGCCCGGCGCTCTGTGCGGCGCGGTGCTTGTCCATGCGCCGCCACTGCTCCAGCGCCGCCTCGTCGCGCCAGAACGAGACCGAGAGGATCTTGCCCGGATGGGTCAGGCTCTCGAAGCGCTCGACTGAGACGAAGCCGTCCACCTGCGAAAGCAGCGGGCGCAGCTCGGCGGCCATGTCGAAATAGCGGTCGCGGTGCTCGGCATGGGGCGTGACCTCGAAGATG
>JBNJGE010000236.1:0-5299 GCA_051747505.1 Pseudomonadota bacterium
CGCGCGCTGGGCGTGGAGGCCGGCTCCCTGTTCGTGGCCGGCTATGACAGCGGCCACGGCGTCAAGCCGCAGGCCGGCATGGCGCAGGGCTTCATGCGCCGCTACGGGCTGACGCCCGGCGAGGTCGCCGTGGTCGGCGACAACCTGCACGACATGGAGATGGGCCGCGCCGCCGGCTGCGCCCTGCGCGTGGGCGTGCTGACGGGCACGGCGACGCGCGAGGAGCTGGCGGAGGCGGCCGATCACGTCATCGAGTCGATCGACCGGCTCGAGGCGCTGCTGGCGCGCGCGGCGGCCTGAAAGGCCCTCGCGCCCCCGCCCGGCGGGCGGGGGCGGGCGGGCTCAGCGCAGCCGCAGGACCACGGCCCGGCTGGGGACCGTGTCCGGGCGGCCGGGCATGGAGACGTAGGACGGCGTCTCCTCCACGATCTCCCACACGCCCTTGCCGGCCAGCTCGCGCATCCGCTGGCCGACCTCGCCCTCGTAGAGCGTGTCCTTGATGGTCAGCACCAGGACGCCGCCGGGGCGGGTGACGCGGATCAGCTCGTCGAAGCCCTCCGCGCCGACATGGCCGACGGTGAACACGCCGGCCGCCACGACGGCGGCGTAGTGGTCGTCGGGCATGGGCAGCGTGTCGCCCAGGGCGGCGACGTGCAGGTCGCTGTAGACCTTCTTGCCGCGGGCCACCTCCAGCATCTTCTCGGAGATGTCGAGCGCCTCGCAGCGGTCGTAGCCCACGATGCTCATCCACTCGCCCAGAAGCCCCGTGCCGGCGCCGGCGTCGAGGATCGGGCCCTCGCCCTTCGGCAGGTGGCGGGTCAGCATGGCCAGGCAGATGTTGGGGTGGCGGTAGCCGAGCGAGGACATCTCCGTGTCGTAGCGTTCGGCCCAGTCGTCGTAGCGCTTCGCCACGTCCTCGACGCCTTCGGCGGCGTAGACGACGTCGAGGCTCTTGGCGGGATCGGTGCTGCTCATCGCGGTCTCGAATCCTCCTTTCCGGGGGCCTTCGCGGGCCCAGTCGCGCCGAACGCGCGGCCGCCCCGCCGCGCCCGGCGGGCGCGGGGCAGGGGGCGTCCTCTGGCGCGGGGCGGCTTGAATCGTCGGGTTCGGGGGTGATAGCAGCATCTTGGAAATTTTGGAAGGTTGTGGATTTCGCTGCGTGAGATGCTGGCAAATCCACAGGCTTTCCGCAGCCATCAGGCCGCCGCTGGCGGGCCGAGTCAGGAGGGACAGCATGGACACCGAGGCCGCACTGGAGCGCCTGCGCGAGATCGACGGATTCGCCGATGCCGGGGCCGACGAGGTCGAGATCGAGCGTCTGGGCGGGCTGACCAACATCGTCTTCCGCGTCCGCCGCGACGGCGCCGACCGCCTGCTGCGGATCGCCGGTCCGGGCACCGAGGACTACATCGACCGCAAGGTGGAGGCGCACAACTCCCGCGCCGCGGCGCGGGCGGGCGTGTCTCCCGAGGTTCGGCACTTCGACGAATCGAGCGGCCTGATGCTGGCCGACTACATCGACGCCCCGACCATGGACCCCGAGCGCTTCCGCACGACCCCGGGCGCGGCGGCGCGCGCCGGCCGGGCCTTCGCGAAGCTCCACAACAGCGGCGAGACCTTCGAGTTCCGCTTCGAGCTGTTCGCGATGATCGACGAATACCTGCGCGTGCTGGGCGAAAAGGACGCGACCCTGCCCGAGGGCTACCACGACGCCGTGGCGGAGGCCGAGACGGTGCGCGAGGCGCTGGCCGCCAGTCCCGCCGCCCTCGCCCCCTGCCACTGCGACCCGCTCTGCGAGAACTTCCTCGACGACGGCGAGAGCATGTGGATCGTGGACTGGGAGTATTCCGGCATGAACGATCCGCTGTGGGACCTCGGCGACCTGTCGGTGGAGGCCGGCTTCGACGAGGCGAAGGATCGCGAGATGCTGGAGGCCTATTTCGGGGCCGAGCCCGCGCCCGCCCAGGTCAGCCGGATGGTGATCTACAAGGCCATGTGCGACCTGCTCTGGACGCTGTGGGGCCTGATCCAGCACGCCGACGGCAACCCGGCCGAGGACTTCTGGGCCTACTCGACCGAGCGTTTCGCGCGCTGCCGGGCGCTGATGGCCGACCCGGCCTTCGCCGACCACGTCGCCGCGGTGCGCAGGGGCTGAGCGCGCCCCCGGCGGCCGCCTCAGCTGGCGGCCGCCGGGTCCTTGGCGCCCGCCCCGCCGGCGCCGAGATCGATCAGGCGCACGTCGTGGTGCTCCAGCCGCCGGCGCAGCGGGGCGGGGGGCTCCCGGTCGCAGATCAGCGTGCCGACATCCTCGAACCCGCAGACGCTGACCGGCGCCTGGTTGTGGAACTTCGTCCGGTCGGCCACGACCATGACCTGCGAGGACTGGCGGATCATCGCCTGGGCGATCTCCGCCTCCTGCAGGTGGAAATCCATGTAGCCGCCGTCGTGATGGATCGAGGCGATCGAGAGGATCGCGGTCTTGGCGCGGAAGTTGCGGAAGAACTGGATCGAGGTCTCCCCGCAGATCGAGTAGTCGTCCAGCCGCATCTCGCCGCCGGGCAGGTGGACCCGGTTGCCGGGGCCGCGCACCAGCGTGCGCGCGATCTCGGTGCTGTTGGTCACCACGAACAGGTCGCGTTTCGACAGCAGGGCGCGGGCCACGTAGACGGTGGTGGTGCCGCTGTCCATCATCAGGGAATCGCCGTCCTGCACCTCCCGCGCGGCGGCCTCGGCGATGGCGCGCTTGGCCTCGGCGTTCTGGGCCATGCGCTTCTGGAACTCGGGCTCGCCCGCATGCTCGGCGAGAATCACCGCGCCGTGCAGCCGCTCCAGCAGGCCCCGCGATTCGAGGACCTTTACGTCCCGGCGCACCGTCTCGTCGGACACCGCCAGGATGCGCGTGAGCTCCGCGATGCTGGAGGAGCCCGCCGCGCGCAGGGTGGACATGATCGCGGAATATCTCGCCGTCTTGTGCATCATGCGGCTGCCTTGCATGAGCGCGGGCCGGGACCCGCTGTTGGAAATCTGTGGGTTCTCAGTTGACATTTGTGGCTTTCATCCGTCAACTCGCGTCGCT
Organism: Pseudomonadota bacterium; assembly: GCA_051747505.1. Taxonomy (GTDB): domain Bacteria; phylum Pseudomonadota; class Alphaproteobacteria; order Rhodobacterales; family Rhodobacteraceae; genus Albimonas. The sequence goes on from JBNJGE010000236.1 coordinate 3,077, forward strand.
GCGTGTGGAAACGGTCAGGTCGCAGCGACGACGCCGCCGCAGGCCGCCGCCCCGCAGACCGGGGCGCGCGCCGAGCGTCGCGGGGCGTCGCAGACCCGCAGGGCGGTGAGCCGGCCGCCCGACGCGCCGGACCGGACTGCAGACCGGCTATCCGAGGGAGACGAACAAGACATGCCGAAACTTGGCCAATCGATGCGCGCCCTGCCGCGAGTCGCCACGTGCCTCGCCGCGCTGGCCGTCGCCGCGCCCGCGGCCGCCGCGGACTTTCCCGAGTCCGACCGCCCGATCCGCATGACGATCAACGACTGGACCGGTCAGGAGATCACCACCAGGCTCATGGGCGGCGTGCTCGAGGAGATGGGCTACAACGTCGAATACGTCCAGGCCGACTACCTCGCCCAGTTCACCGGCCTCGAGACCGGCGACCTTACGGTGGGCATGGAGATCTGGGAGACCACCGGCAAGGACGCGCTGGAAGCCGCGCTCGAGACCGGCGACGTCATCGCGCTGGGCGAGACCGGCATGGAGGCGATCGAGGAGTGGTGGTACCCCGCCTACATGAAGGAGAAGTGCCCCGGCCTGCCCGACTGGAAGGCGCTCAACGACTGCGCCGAGCAGTTCTCCACCCCGATGACCAGCCCGAAGGGCCGCTATCTGGGCGGGCCCGTCACCTGGGGCGGCAGCGACGAGGAGCGCGTCGAGGCGCTGGACCTCGACTACGAGGTCGTCCACGCCGGCACCGGCGCCGCCCTGATGGCCGAGCTGCAGTCCGCGATCCAGCGCCAGCAGCCGATCATCGCCTGGGTCTACGCCCCGCACTGGGCGCCGATCCGCTTCGAGGGCGAGTGGGTGGAGTTCCCCGAATACACCGACGCCTGCTACGAGGACCCGGAATGGGGCCCCAACCCCGACGCCACGCATGACTGCGGCAAGCCGCGCGGCTGGATCAAGCCCGCCGCCTGGGCCGGGGGCCGCGAGGTCTGGCCGGCCGCCTACACGGCGATCGAGAACTTCCAGATCGACAACGAGCAGATGGGCCGCCTGATCGGCCAGGTCGATCTCGAGGGCATGCCGCTGCAGGCCGCGGTGGACGCGTGGCTCGCCGAGAACGAGGACACCTGGCGGAGCTGGATCCCCCAGAACTGAGGGCTTCCCCGCGAAGCCGCGCCGCCCGGCCCGGACCCTCGGGCCGGGCGGAGATCGTTCATCTTGAAGTCCGGAAGGCATCCGATGACCCGACCCCCCCAGCTTGACGGAGACGCGGCGGCGCGACCGGCCGCCGAGGACGCGGAGACGCCCGAGGTGAAGCTGTCCTGCCGCGGGCTCTGGAAGGTGTTCGGCGGCGAGGAGGGCGGGGCCCGCGCCGCGATCGAGGGCGGCGGGACGCAGGCGGGCGGCGACCCGCTGGCGGGCACGGATCTCGTCGCGGCCGTGCGCGACGCCAGCTTCGAGGTGAACACCGGCGAGATCTTCGTCATCATGGGCCTGTCGGGCTCGGGCAAGTCCACGCTGATCCGCTGCCTGTCGCTGCTCCTCCAGCCCACGGCGGGGGAGCTGCTGCTGGACGGGCGCGACCTGCTGGCCTGCACCGAGAGCGAGCTGATCGACATCCGCCGCCACCAGATGGGCATGGTCTTCCAGCACTTCGCGCTGCTGCCCCACCTGACCGTGCTGGGCAACGTCGCCTTCCCGCTGGAGATCCAGGGCGTGGCCCGCGCCGAGGCCGAGGCGAAGGCCGAGCGCATGATCGAGCTCGTGGGCCTCGCGGGGCGCGAGCACGACTATCCCGCCGGCCTGTCGGGCGGCCAGCAGCAGCGCGTGGGCATCGCCCGCTCGCTCGCCACCGATCCCGAGCTGTGGCTGCTGGACGAGCCCTTCTCCGCGCTCGACCCGCTGATCCGGCGCGAGATGCAGGACGAGTTCCTGCGCCTGCAGCGGATGCTGAACAAGACCATCATCTTCATCACGCACGATTTCGACGAGGCCATCCGGCTCGCCGACCGCATCGCCATCATGAAGTCGGGCGAGATCGTGCAGATCGGCAGCCCCGAGGATCTCGTGGTCAACCCGGTCAACGACTATGTGCGCGAGTTCACCTCCGACGTGACCCGCGCCAAGGTGCTATCGGCCCGCTCGGTCATGCGCCCCGCGCAGGAGGGCGCCGATTACGCCGGCGAGGTCGCGCCCGGCGACAAGGTCGTGAACTTCGCCGCGCAGGCGGTG
>JBNJGE010000237.1:0-5251 GCA_051747505.1 Pseudomonadota bacterium
CCGGCGAAGGGCGCGCGCATCTCCGTCTCGGCCAGCGCGCGCTCCGCGTCGTCGACGGCCAGCCGCGCCAGGCGCAGGCCGATCTCCGCCCGCGCCCGGCGCGCCTCGGCCTCCGCCAGCCCCCTCTCCCGCGCGATAACCTGCTGGCGGGCGGCCGACAGAGCCAGCTCCGCCGCCTCCACCGCCGATTCCGTGCCCACGCCGCGGCTGCGCATGTCGTCCTGGCGCTTCAGGGCCCGCTCCCGCAGGCGGCGCTGCTCCTGCGCGGCGGCAAGCTCCCGCTCGGCCAGCGTCACGCCCCGGACCGAGTCCTCCAGCTCCCCCTCGGCCTCGGCCAGCGCGATCCGCGCCCGGGCGAGGTCCGAGCGCGCCTCCGCCGGGTCGAGCCTGAACAGCAGCTCCCCCGCCTCGACCGCGCCGCCCTCCAGAAAGGCGGGCGACAGCTCCGTCACCCTCCCCGCCCGGGCTGCGCGCAGCTCCAGCCGACGGGCGGAGGCGATCTTGCCATAGGCCAGCACCTCCGGGCGCACGGTCCGTGGCGATGGGCGCAGCACCGTCACCGCATAGATCCGCTCCCCCACGCCGCCGCCCGGCGGCCCGCCCTCGGATTCCGCCTGAAGCGCCGCCGTCAGCCGCCAGCCGCCATAGCCGATCAGCCCGACCGTCAGCGCGGTCAGGAGCAGGCCGACGAGGCTGCGCGCCAGAAAGCGCATCCGGCTCCTCTCCCCAGGGCGTCTTCGCCCCAGCATATAACGCGCCGCAGGGCCGCCGGGCGATGCTTTTCCGCCCCGCCCCGCGCCGCTGTGTCCGGCCCGCCGCGGTTGAAGCGCCCCGGCGCCGCGCGTAGGTGTTGACGGACCGCGTAGAAGAGCCGCGCGCTGACGGAGGCCGCCATGGACGCCGCCCGCCCCGCCGACGGGGCCAAGAAGCCCCCTCTGACCGTCTATCTCGCCGCCCCCCGCGGCTTCTGCGCGGGCGTGGACCGGGCGATCAAGATCGTGGAGATGGCGCTCGAGAAATGGGGCGCGCCCGTCTATGTGCGCCACGAGATCGTCCACAACCGCTACGTGGTCGATGCGCTCCGCGCGAAGGGGGCCGTGTTCGTCGAGGAGCTGGACGAGTGCCCCGCCGACCGCCCCGTGGTGTTCTCCGCCCACGGCGTGCCGAAATCGGTGCCCGAGGCGGCGCAGGCGCGCAACATGCTCTTCGTGGACGCCACCTGCCCGCTCGTCTCCAAGGTTCATATCGAGGCGGAGCGTCATCACGCCCGCGGTCTGCAGATCGTGATGATCGGTCATGCCGGCCATCCGGAGACGATCGGCACCATGGGCCAGCTCCCCGAGGGCGAGGTGCTGCTGGTCGAGACGCCCGGGGACGTGGCCCGGCTCGAGGTCCGCGACCCCGGAAAACTCGCCTACATCACCCAGACGACGCTGAGCGTGGACGACACCGCCGAGATCGTGGCAGCCCTGCGCGCCCGCTTCCCCGACATTCTCGGCCCTCACAAGGAGGACATCTGCTACGCCACCACGAACCGGCAGGAGGCGGTCAAGGCGGTGGCGCCGAAGATCGACGCGCTGCTGGTGATCGGCGCGCCGAACTCCAGCAATTCCAAGCGCCTGGTGGAAGTCGGGCGCAGGGCCGGCTGCGGCTACTCCCAGCTCGTCCAGCGCGGGGCGGAGATCGACTGGCGCGCCATCGAGGGCGTGCGCGCGGTCGGGGTGACGGCCGGCGCCAGCGCGCCGGAGGTGCTGGTGGAGGAGGTCATCGACGCCTTTCGCGCGCGCTACGACGTCACGCTGGAGGTGGTCGAGACCGCCGTGGAGACGGTGGAGTTCAAGCCGCCGAGGGTGCTGCGCGAGGCCTTGGCGCCGGCGGCGGCCGCTTCGTGATCACGAAGCATGCCTGAATTCTTCGCCTACACGGACGGCGCCTGCTCCGGAAATCCGGGGCCTGGCGGCTGGGGCGCGCTGCTGGTGGCGCGGGAGGACGGCGAGGTCGTGCGCGAGCGGGAGCTCAAGGGCGGCGAGGCGGAGACGACCAACAACCGCATGGAGTTGATGGCCGCCATCCAGGCGCTGGAGGCGCTGGGGCGCCCGGCGGAGATCACTGTGATCACGGATTCCAACTACGTGAAGGGCGGGATCACCAGCTGGCTGCGGACCTGGAAGCGCAACGGCTGGAAGACCGCGGACCGCAAACCGGTGAAGAACGAGGATCTGTGGCGCCGTCTGGACGCCGCGCAGGCCCGGCACGAGGTGCACTGGAAGTGGGTGAAGGGCCATGCCGGGCATGAGGAGAACGAGCGGGCGGACGCGCTCGCGCGGGAGGGAATGGCCCCCTTCAAGCCGAAGAAGAAGCGCCGGGCCGCGCGAAAGCCGGCCGCGCCGGCGTGATCAGGCCGGCGGGTCCTTCATCAGGGCGGACAGCGTCGGCAGGTCGGCGCCGAGAGAGCCGGGCACGTTCCCGGCGGCGCCGAGGCGCGCCTCCTCGGGCTTGTTCTGGTTGAGCTTCCAGGTGCCGTCGATCCGCGCCACCTCGAAACGGGCCGGGACGATGCCGCGCTCCATCCGCACGATGGCCTCTTCCGTCATCTTGTCCATCGTCCACGGTTTCTTGGGCGCCAGCTCCGACTCGAACCGGGCGGAGAGGCGGGCGAGATGGGCGCGCAGCTCCGCGTGCGGGAGGAGGCGCAGGGTTCCGCGCAGATGCACGGCGACGTAGTTCCAGGTCGGGACCTGGCCGGGGTCGCCGTACCAGTCCGGCGAGATGTAGCCGTCCGGCCCCGACACGGCGAGCAGGGCCTTCAGCGGCCCGTCGCGAAGGGCGCGCGCGACGGGGTTGGAGCGCACCAGATGCATCTCCGCCTCGGCGCCGTCCTCCGCGATCAGGAAGGGGACATGCGCGGCCAGCGGAAAGCCGCCCTCGGGGTCGGCGAGCGTCAGCACGCCGAAGCCGCGGGCCTGCGCGAAAGCCAGGTTGCGGGCCTCGTCGGCCTTGCGGAAGGCGGGGTTGGGATGCATCGGCGCGCTCAGGCCGCCGCGCGGTCGGGGAAGAGGGCGGCGATGCCCGCCTTCGTCGCCTCGCACACGCCGCGCTCGGTGATCAGGGCGGTGACGAGGCGGGCGGGGGTGACGTCGAAGGCGGGGTTGGCGGCGGGGGAGTCCGCGGGCGTGAGGCGGACCTGTTCGTAGGCGCCTTCGTCGGTGAGGCCGGGAATGTGGGTGACCTCGCGCGGGTCGCGCTCCTCGATCGGGATGTCGAAGCCGTCCTCGACGGCGAAGTCGATGGTCGGGGAGGGGAGGGCGACATAGAAGGGGACGGAATTGTCCTTCGCAGCCAGGGCCTTGAGGTAGGTGCCGATCTTGTTGCAGACATCGCCCCGGGCGGTGGTGCGGTCGGTGCCGGTGATGACCAGGTCGACCAGGCCGCGCTGCATCAGGTGGCCGCCGGCGTTGTCCGTGATCACCTTGTGCGGCACGCCGTGGCGGCCGAGCTCCCAGGCCGTCAGGAAGGCGCCCTGGTTGCGCGGGCGGGTCTCGTCCACCCAGACCTCGATCGGCAGGCCGGCGTCATGCGCCTTGTAGATGGGGGCGGTGGCGGTGCCCCAGTCCACGGTCGCCAGCCAGCCGGCGTTGCAATGGGTGAGCACGCGCAAGGGCTCCCCGGCCGGCTTCCGCGCGGCGATCTGCTGAAGGATCTTCAGGCCGTGGTCGCCGATGGCAGAGTTGATGGCGACGTCCTCGTCGCAGATGGCGGCGGCCTCGGCCCAGGCGGCGGCGGGGCGGTCATGGGCCTCCAGCGGGCGCAGCGCGGCCTTCATCCGCTCCAGCGCCCAGTGGAGGTTCACGGCGGTGGGGCGGGTGGCGAGCAGGGTCTCGCAGGCCAGAGAAAGCGCTGATTCCGAAGGATCTTCGCGCATGGCGAGCGCCACGCCGTAGGCGGCGGTGGCGCCGATCAGGGGCGCGCCGCGGACCTGCATGACCCGGATGGCGTGGGCGGCCTGCTCCAGCGTCTCGAGGCGCAGGGTCTCGAAGCGGTGGGGGAACAGGGTCTGGTCGAGGATCTCGGCCGCGCCGCCGTCGGCGCTGGGCCAGATCGTGCGGAAGGGGACGCCGTCGATCTTCATGCGGTCTCCTCGAGGCTCTCATAGGCCTCCGGCGTGAAGCGGGGGGTGCAGACGCACAGGAAGATGAGGGGATCGCCGCCGGTGTTTTCAATGCGCTGGGGCGTTCCGGCCGGGATCAGGACGGCGTCGCCGGCGCGGACGGGGCTCCAGTCGCCGTTGAGCTCCATGCGGCCTTCGCCGGAGGTGATGACGTAGCGCTCGGCGACCGAGAGGGTGTGACGTTCCGTGATCACACCGGCCTCGACGCGGGCCTCGGCGACGGAGACGGCGGGGTCCGAGGGGTCGTTGTGGAGCTCGCGAATCGCGCAGCGTTCGCGGGTCAGGACGGGCTCGGAGGCGGCGGCGGATCGGACGGCGGGGATCATGACGGGCAGGATAGGGGCGTGCGCCACCCGTGCACAAGGCGTGCATGATCTGTATGCACAATCATTGCGAAAAGGTTGACGGCAGCAGGAGCGTGATCACGAACGACCGCTGGCCGGACGCCGAAGGGTCGGCGCGGCGTTCGTGATCACGAAATGGCCTCAGTCCCGGGGCGGGACGTTGATCGCGGTCCGGCTCGCCGGGCGCTCGAGGGCGCGCTCGAGCCAGTCGCCGACGTCGAGGCCGAGGCGGTCGGCGGCCTCGTAGCTGACGGCGAGGGTGCGGACCTAGGGCCAGGTCGCCATGTCGGCGATGGAGTAGCCCCGGTCGAGCAGCCAGTCGCGCGAGGCCAGCCGCCCCTCCAGGACGCCGAGCAGGCGGCGGGTCTCGTTGGCGTAGCGCTCCTCGGGATAGGGGCAGCCCACGACCTTGTCGGCGGCGTGCTTGTGGAAATGGCCGAACTGGCCGAACATCGGGCCGACGCCGCCCATCTGGAACATCAGCCACTGGAGGCACTCGTAGCGCTCCGCCGGGTCGGTGGGCATGAAGCGGCCGGTCTTTTCGGCGAGGTAGATGAGGATGGCGCCGGACTCCCACAGGGGCAGGGGGCCGTGGGGGCCGTCCGGGTCCAGAATCGCCGGAATCTTGTTGTTGGGATTCAGGGAGAGGAACTCCGGCGTCGTCTGGTCGTTGTCGGCGAAGCTGATCTTGTGGACCTCGTAGGGAATCCCCGTCTCCTCCAGCATGGCGGAGACCTTC
>JBNJGE010000238.1:0-5243 GCA_051747505.1 Pseudomonadota bacterium
GGAGCTGGCCGCCGCCCGCGAGGCGATCGAGGAGCTTCGCGAGGCGGATTCGCGCGAGATGGGGCTGCTGACCCTGATGTCGCTGTGCCTGGCGCTGGCGGGCGGGTTCCTGATCGTCTCCACCGTCGGGGCGGCCGTGTGGCTGTGGTCCGAGGGGCTGGCGAGCCTCGGCGCAGTGGCGGCGGCGGCGGCGCTGACGCTGCGGCTCAACTCCATGATGGGCTGGATCATGTGGGTGACCTCGCAGCTCTTCCAGCACGCCGGAACGATCCGGGAGGGCATGGAGTCCATCTCCCGCCCCCACGAGATCACGGATGCGCCGGACGCGAAGCCGCTGGAGGTGACGGGCGGGGAGATCCGCTTCATCGGCGTGCGCCACAGCTACGGCAGGGAGACCGGCGGGCTCGAGGGGGTGAACCTGACCATCCGGCCGGGCGAGCGGGTGGGGCTGGTCGGCCGCTCGGGCGCCGGGAAGTCGAGCCTCGTCAACCTGCTGCTGCGCTTCCACGAGCTGGAGTCGGGGCGCATCGAGATCGACGGGCAGTCGGTCAGCGAGGTGACGCAGGATTCGCTGCGCCACGCCATCGGCATGGTGACGCAGGACAGCTCGCTGCTGCATCGTTCGGTGCGCGAGAACATCCTCTACGGCCGGCCGGAGGCCACGGAGGAGGAGATGATCGCGGCCGCAAAGCGCGTTCGCGCCCACGACTTCATCCGGGAGCTCGAGGACCCGCAGGGCCGCAAGGGCTACGACGCCTTCGTGGGCGAGCGGGGCGTGAAGCTTTCGGGCGGGCAGAGGCAACGGATCGCGCTGGCGCGCGTCGTGCTCAAGGACGCGCCGATCCTGGTGCTGGACGAGGCGACCTCCGCGCTGGATTCGGAGGTCGAGGCCGCCATCCAGGATGCGCTGCAGGACCTGATGCAGGGCAAGACCGTGATTGCCATCGCCCACCGCCTCTCGACCATCGCGCGGCTGGACCGCATCGTGGTGCTCGAGGACGGCCGCATCGCCGAGAGCGGGACGCATGAGGAGCTGCTCGCCCTCGGCGGCCTCTACGCTGGCTTCTGGGCGCGCCAGTCGGGCGGGTTCATCGGGGCGGACGCCCCGCGCGAGGCCGCGCAATGAGCCGCACGGACGAGAGAAGGAGCTCGATGCTGAACCGTCTCGTCGATCGCACCGCCGGCCTGATCGACCCGGACGCGCTGGCCTCCGGCCCGCCGCCGCGGGATTTCCTGCGCTTCGTGCGCTGGGCGCTGTTGGGGGCCTGGCCGGTGTTCTTCGTCGCCATGGCCGCGAACGTGGCGCTGGCCTGGGCCGAGGTCGGCGTGGCCTGGGTGATCTCCTGGGCGGTGGACCTGATCGCCGAGGGCGGGCGGGAGCTGACGGACCCCGCCGCGCGGGCCGCCTTCCTGGCTGAGCACGGGGGCTGGCTGATCGCGGCCGGGCTGTTCGTGTTCCTGGCCCGGCCGCTTTTCATGATGATCTCCGCCGCGCTGCTCCAGTTCTCCCTGCAGCCGGGGATGTTCCATCTGACCGTGTTCCGCCTGCACCGGCACACGCTCGGCCAGTCCATGAAGTATTTCGAGGACGACTACGCCGGGCGCATCGCCACCAAGCAGGTGCAGACCGGCACCGCGCTGACCGAGCTCGCCTCGGAGATCGTGCAGGCGATCTCCTTCGCATTCGCGACCATGCTCGCCTCGCTGCTGGCGCTGGGCGCGGCGGACTGGCGGCTGATGGCCGCGCTCCTGGGCTGGCTGGCGGTCTATCTCGCCTGGCTCGCCTGGATGCTGCCCCGCCTGCGGGAGCGGGCGCGGCGGCGGGCGGACGCGCAGTCGGGGCTGTCGGGGCAGCTCGTGGACACCATCAGCCACATGGAGACGGTCAAGCTCTTCGCCCATGCGGGGCGGGAGGAGGACCATGCCCGCGACTCCCTGCACCGCCTGCGCCGGGCGAAGCTGGAGTTCGGGCGCATCGCCTGGACCTACCGCACGGTGATCGCGCTGCTGGCGGGGCTGCTGCCGGTCCTGCTGCTGGGGCTGTCGCTGTGGCTGTGGACCTCGGGGACCGGATCGCCCGGCGCGGTGGCGCTGGCGGGGCTGCTGGCGCTGCGCATCGGGCAGATGTCGGGCTGGATCAGCTTCACCGCCATGGGCATGTTCGCCAATGCCGGGGTGGTGGAGGACGGCATCGGGACGCTGACGCCGCCCCACGGGCTGCTCGACCGCGACCGCGCGCGCCCCGCGCCCGCGACGGCCGGGCCGCTGGCCTTCGAGAATGTCACCTTCCTCTATGGCGAGGGGCGCGAGGAGGGCGGCGGGCTGGACCGTTTCTCCCTGACCATCCGCCCGGGGGAGAAGGTGGCGCTGGTCGGCCGCTCCGGCGCCGGCAAGTCCACGGTGATGAAGCTCGCCCTGCGCCTGCACGACCCGGAGGAGGGGCGCGTGACGCTGGCCGGGCAGGACCTGCGGGACCTCGACCAGGACGATCTGCGCCGGCGCATCGCGCTGGTCACGCAGGACACGGCGATGTTCAACCGCTCGGCGCTGGACAACATCCTCTACGGCCGGCCGGAGGCGGGGCGCGAGGCCGCCATCGCCGCCGCGCAGCGCGCCGCCGCCCACGATTTCATCGAGGAGCTGCGCGACCATCGCGGGCGGCGCGGCTACGACGCGCATCTGGGCGAGCGGGGGGTGAAGCTGTCGGGCGGGCAGCGCCAGCGGGTGGCGATCGCCCGCGCGATCCTGAAGGACGCGCCGATCCTGATGCTGGACGAGGCGACCTCGGCGCTGGACTCGGAGACGGAGGCCGAGGTGCAGGCCGCGCTGGAGGAGCTGATGGAGGGGCGCACGGTCGTCGCCATCGCCCATCGCCTGTCCACCATCGCGCGCATGGACCGCATCGTGGTGATGGACCAGGGCCGCGTGGCGGAGCAGGGCACGCATGACGCCCTCCTGGCGAAGGGCGGGCTCTACGCGGATCTCTGGGCGCGCCAGTCCGGCGGCTTCCTCGGCCTCGACGCGGCGGAGTAGCGAGCCCCCCTCCCGGCCACCGGCAGGCCGCCCGCTTTCCGCCCGCGGGTCGACTCTGCGTCGCCCTGTCTCTGGACGCGGGAGACCGAGGGCGATAGTTCCCCCGCCAGCTTGGTCTTTCCCCGCCGGGGAAGAGACTCTAGGGATATCGACGGTCGCCCCCCGCCACCGGCGTCGCGCCGCGGGGCCGAGATGGGCGGCGGAGGGACAATGCACGCGAAGGGGGACTGCCTCGTGGCCCACGCAGAATCGGACGACGAACCGACCCGCCGGGATTTCCTCTATGTCGCCACCGCCGCCGCCGGCGCGGTCGGGGCCGGCGCCGCCGTCTGGCCTCTGATCAACCAGATGAACCCGAGCGCCGACGTCCTCGCGCTCGCCACCATCCTGGTGGATGTCAGCGCCCTCGAGGCCGGCACGCAGATGACGGTGAAATGGCGGGGCAAGCCCGTCTTCATCCGCCGCCGCACGGCCGAGGAGATCGAGGCCGCCCGCGCGGTGAACGTGGACGACCTGCCGGATCCCGTCGCCCGCAACGACAACCTCGACGGCGAAGTTCCCGCCACCGACGAGAACCGCACGCTCGACGAGGCGGGCGAGTGGCTCGTCCAGGTCGGCGTGTGCACGCATCTGGGCTGCGTGCCGCTGGGCAACGGCGCCGGCGATTTCGGCGGCTGGTTCTGCCCCTGCCACGGCTCGCATTACGACGAGTCGGGGCGCATCCGGCGCGGCCCTGCGCCCGAAAACCTGCCGATCCCCCTGGCCTCCATGGCCGACGGCGTGATCACCCTGGGCTGAGGAGAGCGAGATGGCCGGCATTCCCCACGAGCCCTACCAGCCGAAGAGCGGCTTCGAGAAGTGGCTCCACAGCCGTCTGCCGATCGGCGGGCTGATCTACGACACCCTGATGATCCCGACCCCAAAGAACCTCAACTGGATGTGGATCTGGGGGATCGTGCTGACCTTCTGCCTCGCGCTGCAGATCATCACCGGCATCGTGCTGGCGATGCACTACACGCCGCATGTGGACATGGCCTTCGCCTCCGTCGAGCACATCATGCGGAACGTGAACGGGGGCTGGCTGCTTCGCTACCTGCACATGAACGGCGCCTCGCTGTTCTTCATAGCCGTCTACTTCCACATCTTCCGCGGCCTCTACTACGGCTCCTACAAGGCCCCGCGGGAGATCACCTGGATCATCGGCATCCTGATCTACCTGGCCATGATGGCGACGGCCTTCATGGGCTACGTCCTGCCCTGGGGGCAGATGTCCTTCTGGGGCGCCACGGTGATCACCAACCTGTTCTCGGCGATCCCGCTGGTGGGCGAGAGCATCGTGCAGTGGCTGTGGGGCGGCTTCGCCGTGGACAACCCCACGCTCAACCGCTTCTTCTCGCTGCACTACCTGCTGCCCTTCGTGATCGCGGGGCTGGTGATCGTGCACATCTGGGCCTTCCACTCGACGGGCAACAACAACCCGACGGGCGTGGAGGTGCGTCGCGGCTCGATCGAGGAGGCGAAGAAGGACACCATCCCCTTCTGGCCCTACTACGTGATCAAGGACCTGTTCGCGCTGGCCGTGATCCTGGCGGTCTTCGCGATCCTGGTGTTCTTCATGCCCAACTATCTCGGGCATCCGGACAACTACATCGAGGCCGACCCGCTGGTGACGCCCGCGCATATCGTGCCGGAGTGGTACTTCCTGCCCTTCTACGCGATCCTGCGCGCGATCACCTTCGACATCTGGTTCATCGACTCGAAGCTTGGCGGCGTGCTGGCCATGTTCGGCTCCATCCTGGTGATGGCGCTGGCCCCGTGGCTGGACACCTCCCGCGTCCGCTCGGGCCGCTACCGGCCGCAGTTCAGGATCTGGTTCTGGGTCTTCGTGCTCGATTTCTTCGTGCTGATGTGGGCGGGAAGCCAGCCGCCGGAGGGGCTGATCCCGACCATTTCGCTGATCGGCACCATCTACTGGTTCGCCTTCTTCCTGGTGGTGCTGCCGGTGCTTGGCCTGATGGAGCGGCCGCAGCCGCAGCCGGCCACCATCGAGGAGGATTTCGACCGACAGATGGCCGAGAAGGCCGCCAAGTCCGGGTCCGGCGACGCCGCCGCGACGCCGGCCGAGTGAGCCCGGGGGCCAAGGAGAAGATGACCATGATCATCCGCAAAGCGCTCGCCGCCGCGGCCCTCGCGGCCGCCCTGCCCGCCGC
>JBNJGE010000239.1:0-5175 GCA_051747505.1 Pseudomonadota bacterium
ATGTCGCGGTGGAAGTTGATCACGAAGCCCTGAACCGTCTCGCCGGAGTTGTTCTTGCCGCTGAGGCGGAGCGTGTCGACCATGGCGGACGAGGTCAGCGAGAAATCGTCCGCATGCGCGGCGTGGTTGCTGTTGGACGTGATGCCGATGGTCATGTCCCCATAATCGACGCCGCTGTCATAGACGACGGTCGCCTGCGCCGGCGCGGCGAGGCAGAGCGCGGCCGCGGCGGTCGCCGCGCGGATGGCGGTGGCTTTCATGGATATGGTCCCCCCCGGGTCTGTCCCGCGCGCCGCGGCGCGCTGTCGTCGGGGAATGTGCCGGAGGCCGTTGCGTCCGGCAACCCGCGGGGCGGGTGACGTCACGACACCCCTTCGCCCGCGAGAGGACGGGCGCGGCCTCGGCCGTGAGCCGGGGCCGCGCGGCGGGGCTCAGCGGCCCTTGAACTCGGGGATGCGCCGCTCGGAGGTGGCCGCGACGCCCTCCCTGAAGTCCTCGGTCTGGCGCAGGCGGGTCTGCTCGGCCAGCTCGTGCTCGGTGGCCTTGCGCACCGCCTCGGCCAGCCCCTCGCGCATGGTGGCGCGGGTGGAGAGGAGGCCGAGGGGGGAGTTGGTCGCGATCTCGCGGGCGAGCTCCCAGGCGCGGTCGCGGAGCTGGTCGAGGGGGACGAGCTCCTCGCACAGGCCCATCTTCAGCGCCTCCTCGCCCTTGATGCGCCGCGAGGTGAGGAAGATGAGGTTGGCGTTCTGCTGGCCCACGGCGCGGGGCAGGGTGTGGGTCAGGCCGAAGCCGGGATGGAAGCCCAGCCGCGTGAAGTTGGCGGCGAAGCGGGCCTCCGGCGCGGCCACGCGGAAGTCGGCGGCCATGGCGAGGCCGAGGCCGCCGCCGATCGCGGCGCCCTGCACGGCGGCGACGATGGGCTTGCGGCAGGCGAAGACGCGCACGGCCTCCAGGTAGAGGTGCTGGATGCCGGTGTCGTCCACCTTGCTCTCGCCCTTGGCCTCGGGGCGGCCGGAGAAGTCGGCGCCGGCGCAGAAGCTCTTGCCCTGGGCGCAGAGGAGGATGGCGCGGCAGTCGGGGTCCTCGTCCAGCGCCTCGCAGGCCTCGGCGATCTGGCGGATCAGGGCGAAGTCGAAGAAGTTGTTGGGCGGACGCCGGATCTCCATCGTCGCCACGAAGTCCTTCAGCGAGACGTCGAGCTCGGACTGGCTGTACTTGCTGCTCATGCGGGGCTGTCTCCTCGGTATGGGTGTTCAGGCGGGCGCGCGGCGCGCGATCAGGGCGTCCAGCACGGACACGCCCGCGCCGGCATCGTGGACCAGGACGGGGTTGAGGTCGATCTCCTCGACCGTGTCGGCGTGGGCGGCGGCGAAGCGGCACAGCGCCAGGACGGTGTCGGCCAGCGCCTCGATGTCCTTCGGCGGCTGGCCGCGGGCGCCGCGCAGGACGGGGGCGCATTTCAGGCCCGCGATCAGGCGCAGGACGGCGGCGCGGTCTCCCAGCAGGGGCGCCATGGCGACGTCGTCGAGGATCTCCGCGAAGACGCCGCCGGCGCCGACCAGCAGCATGGGGCCGAACAGGGCGTCGCGGGTGACGCCGAGGATCATCTCGAAGCCGCCCGGGGGAGCCATGGGCTCGATCAGCACGCCGTCGAGGCGGGCGCGGGGGGCGGCCTCGGCCACGCGGGCGAGCATCAGGTCGTATTCGGCGGCGGCGCGCTCGGGGGTCACGTTCAGGGCGACGCCGCCGGCGTCGGTCTTGTGGGGCAGGTCGGGGGACTGGATTTTGAAGGCGGCGGGGGCGGCGAGGCTCTCGGCGATCTCGGCGGCGGCCTCGGGGCTGGTGGCCAGCCGGCCCGGTGGGGCGCAGACCCCGTGCTCGGCCAGCCAGGATTTCGCGTCGCGCTCGGTGAGGGTCTCCGCCGGGGCGTCGGAGGCCGGGGGCGGGGCGGAGAGCGGCGGGGAGAAGGCCTCGTGGGCCTCGGCGAAGGCGGCCAGCGCGGCCATGGCGCGGGTGGTGTGGCGCAGGTTGGTGGAGAGCGGGTAGCCGGAGGCGGCGAAGAGGGCGAAGGTCTCGGCCGAGGGCCGGGTGTAGCTCCAGCAGGCGACGGGCTTGGTCAGGTTGAGGCCGACATCCGCGAAGTTGGGGCCTTCGCGGCGGAAGCCCTCGGCGTGGATGCCGGTGGAGATGGAGATCAGGCCGTCCACGCGCTCCGAGGTCGAGACCAGGCGGATCAGCTCGGCGGAGCCGATCTCGTGGATGGCCTGGGCGGTGCCGTCCACCGGGTTGATGGAGGAGCCGTAGGCGGGGAGGTGGACGTCGATGCGGGCGCGGGCCTCGGGCTCCAGCTCCGGGACCTGGAGGCCGGCCATGGCGCAGGCGTCGGCGGTCCAGCCGCCGGCGCCTCCCGAGGAGGTGCAGATGCCGATGCGGCGGCCCGCGGGCAGGCGCCTGCGGTTGGCGAGCATGACGGCCGCCATGTCGATGAGCTCCTCGTGGGATTCGGCCAGCGTGACGCCGTAGTGGTCGAACATGGCCTTGTTGGCGCGGAAGGCGCCGGCCATGGCGCCGGTGTGGGAGGCGGCGGAGCGGGCGGCGGCCTCGGTCAGGCCGACCTTGGCGACGACGAGGGGCTTGGACTGGCGCAGGGCCTTCTCGGCGACGCGGGCGAATTCCTGCGGGTCGCGGATGGCTTCGAGGAACATCACCAGGACTTCCGTGCCGCCCTCGTCAAGGAGGTAGTCGGCGGCCTGCATGGCGGTGACGCCGGCCTCGTTGCCGGTGGTGATGACGGAACGGACGGGGAGTTCGCGGCGCCGGGCGGTGTCGTAGAGGGCGAAGCCCAGCGCGCCGGACTGGGCGATGACGGAGAGGCGCCCGGTTCCGCCCTCGGCGGCGTGCCAGTCGGGCAGGAGCGGGGCCTCGGCCAGGCGCAGGGCGACGGAGAAGGTGGCGCAGAGGGAGCGGGCGAAATTGGCGAAGCCCTGGGCGTTGGGGCCGAGGACGGCGAGGCCGTGGCGGCGGATGGTGTCCTGCAGGCGGGCCTGGAGGGCGGCGCCGGCCTCGCCCGATTCCTCCGCGAAGCCGGAGGTGATGATGACGGCGGCGCGGACGCCGGCCTGCACGCAGCGCTCCAGCTCGTCGGGGACCAGCGCGGCGGGGATGGCGATCATCGCCATGTCAGGGGGCTCGGGGATGTCGGCCACGGAGGGGTAGGCCTTCACGCCCTGCACCTCGGGCGCCTTCGGGTTCACGGGATACACCGGGCCGTCGAAGGGGTGCTTGAGCAGGGTGGCCAGCGCCTGTCCGCTCAGCTTGCCGATGTCGTTGGAGGCGCCGATGACGGCGACGGACTTCGGGTCGAAGAGCTTCGAGAGGTCGGGTTTCAGAGGCGGGGTCATGCTCGTCCTTCGGGGTCCTGGCGCCCGTGCGGCAGGCGCGGAGGGGCGCGGTGTCAGCGCAGGCCGAGGCCGCGGGCGATGATGCCGCGCAGGATCTCGGTCGTGCCGCCCTGGATGGTCAGCTTGGGGGCGATGAGGGTGGCGTAGTCGAGAATGTCCTCGAAGGCGGGGAGGTTGCCGGAGGGCTCGGAGGTCCCCTCGGCGAAGGCGGCGATGTCGCGGGCCTTTGCGGGCAGGGCCTGCTCCCAGACGGTGCCGAGGTCCTTGACGATGGAGGCCTCCAGCACGGGCTCCTTGCCCTGCTCCAGCATGCCGGCGACGGAGACCGACATGCGGCGCAGGGTGTGGAGCTGGGCGGTGAGGCGGCCCACGGCCTCCGCGGCGCGGGGGTCGGGGGAGTCGCCCAGCACGCGCAGCAGCGCGTGGAGGACGAAATAGGTGTCGAGGAAGCGCTCGGGGCCGGAACGCTCATAGGCCAGTTCGGAGGTGGCCTGCTTCCAGGCGGCGTCGACCTCTCCGAGCACGGCGTTTTCGGGGAGGATGACGTCCGAAAAATGCACCTCGTTGAACTCGTGGCCGCCGCTCATCTGGCGGATGGGGGAGACGGAGATGCCGGGGGTCCGCATGTCCACCAGGAACTGGGTGAGGCCGTGGCGGCGGTTGTCCTCGGTCGGGGGCGAGGTGCGGAACAGGCCGATCATGTAGTCGGCGTTGTGGGCGTTGGAGGTCCAGATCTTCGTGCCGTTGATCTTCCAGCCTTCCGCGACCTTCTCCGCCTTGGTGCGGGCGGCAAAGAGGTCGGAGCCGGAGCCGGGCTCGGACATGCCGATGCAGAAGCAGAGCTCGCCGCGGGTGATCTTCGGGAGAATCTCGTCTTTGATCTCGTCGGCGGCGTAGCGCATCAGCACGGGGCCGGACTGGCGGTCGGCCACGAAATGGGCGCCGGTGGGGGCGTTGGCGACGACGAACTCCTCGGTGACGACGTAGCGGTCGAGGAAGCTGCGCTCCTGCCCGCCGTATTTCTTCGGCCAGGTGAGGCCGATCCAGCCTTTCGCGGCGACGCGCTTGGAGAACTCGCGGTCGAAGCCGCGGCCCTTGTATGAGCGGGTCGGGTCGATCGTGCCGCGGGCGATCTCCTCGGCGATGAAGGCGCGGACTTCCTTGCGCAGATCCCGGGTCTCGGGGGGCAGGCGCTCGGGGTCGAAGCGGATGGCGGTCTGCATGACAGGCTCCCCGGTCAGCGGCGGGTGAGGGCGGGCCAGAGGGCGTCGGCGCCCTCGGCGCAGGCGCGCTGGCCGAGGCGCAGGGCCCAGTGGCTCTCGGCGCCGAAATCGTCGCGCCAGCCCCAGAGCTGACGGGTGAAGCGCTGGAGCTGGTAGTCGAGCGTGAAGCCGATGGCGCCGTGGGCCTGATGGGCGATGGCGGCGCCCTCGCCCGCGGCCTCGCCGGCGCGGATCTTGGCGGCGGCGATCTCGAGGAACAGGTCGCCCTCGGTGACGTCGCCGCCAAAGGCGTGCTCGGCGAAGGTGTCGGCGGCCGACGCCGCGGCCGTGAGGGCGGCGGCGACCTCCCCGCCCAGGCGGGCGAGGGCCTGCTGGACGGCCTGGAACTTCGCGATGGGGCGGCCGAAGGCGACGCGCTCGCGCGCGTAGGCGGTGGAGAGGTGGAGGCAGGTTTCCAGCGCGCCGGCCATCTGCTGGACGCGGGCGGCGGCGCCCAGCGCCTCGAAGGTTTCGGCGCCGGGGGGGAGCATGGCGGATACGACGGCATGCTG
>JBNJGE010000240.1:0-5156 GCA_051747505.1 Pseudomonadota bacterium
TCCACCACCACGCATTTGGGCATGACGAAGGCGGAATCGCGCCGGTCGAAGGAGAGGTCCTCCCGGCGGTGGCCGATGCGGTAGCCGAACAGCGCGTCGTGCCAGCGCAGGTTCCCCTTCAGGGCCAGCGCGTAGGGGTCCAGCAGCAGCTTGTTGGGGTTGAAGCGGTGGCCTTCCTCGGGCGCGTAGGGGCCGTGGACGCGGTAGCCGTAGACCTGGCCGGGGCGGATGCGCGGGAAGTAGCCGTGCCAGACCTCGTGGGTGAACTCGGGCAGGGGGATGCGCTCCAGCTCCCGGCGGCCGGAGGTGTCGAACAGGCACAGCTCCACCTTCGTGGCGTTGGCGGAGTAGAGGGCGAAGTTGACGCCCGAGCCGTCCCAGTGGGCGCCGAGCGGGTAGTCGGCGCCCGGCAGGGGCGGATTTTCGCCATGCGCCATGTCAGGACTCCGGAACCAGCGCCAGCGTCGCGAGCGGGGGCAGGGTGAGAACGGCGGAGGCCGGGCGGCCGTGCCAGGGCTCGGCCGTCGCCTGCACGGTCGGGCCAAGGGAGACGCCGGAGCCGCCGTAACGCTCCGCATCCGTGTTCAGCGCCTCGCGCCAGGGGCCCTCGAGCGGCAGGCCGATGCGGTAGTTCTCCCGCGCCAGCGGGGCCATGTTGCAGACGACAGCCACGGGGCGGTCGCCGTCCGCGCCCTTGCGCAGATAGACATAGACGTTGCCGTCCACGTCGCCGGCGTCGATCCACTCGAACCCCTCGGGGGAGCAGTCGAGGCGGTGCAGGGCGGGCTCCTCGCGCATCAGGCGGTTGAGGTCGCGCACCACGTCGCGCACGCCGGCGTGGAGCGGGTCGCCCAGCAGGTGCCAGTCCAGCGAGGCGTCGTGGTTCCACTCCCGCTCCTGCGCGAACTCGCCGCCCATGAAGAGCAGCTTCTTGCCCGGATGGGTCCACATGAAGCCGAAATAGGCGCGCAGATTGGCGAATTGCCGCCAGCGGTCGCCGGGCATCCGGGTCAGGAGCGAGCCCTTGCCGTGCACAACCTCGTCATGGCTCAGCGGCAGGACGAAGTTTTCCGAGAAGGCGTAGACCAGCCCGAAGGTCATCTGGTCGTGGTGGTGCTTTCGCCAGAGCGGGTCCTGCTGCATGTACTCCAGCGTGTCGTGCATCCACCCCATGTTCCACTTGAAGCCGAAGCCCAGCCCGCCGTCCTCGACGGGGCGGGAGACGCCGGGGAAGGCGGTGGATTCCTCGGCCATGGTCTCGGCGCCGTCGCCCGCGGCGTGGATGGTGGAATTGACGTCGCGCAGGAAGGCGATGGCGTCGAGGTTCTCGTTGCCCCCGTAGCGGTTGGGGATCCAGTCCCCCTCCTCGCGCGAGTAGTCGAGGTAGAGCATGGAGGCGACCGCATCCACGCGCAGGGCGTCCACATGGTATTCGCGCAGCCAGAACAGGGCGGAGGCGCGCAGGAAGTTGGCGACCTCGGTGCGCCCGTAATTGTAGATCAGCGTGTTCCAGTCGCGGTGGAAGCCCAGCCGCGGGTCCTCGTGCTCGTAGAGGGCGGTGCCGTCGAAGCGGGCGAGGCCGTGCGTGTCGGCGGGGAAATGGGCGGGGACCCAGTCCACGATGACGCCGATCCCGGCGCGGTGGAGGCGGTCCACGAACTCCGCGAAGCTCTCCGGGTCGCCGTGGCGGGCGGTGGGGGCGAACAGGCCGATGGGCTGGTAGCCCCAGGAGCCGGTGAAGGGGTGCTCGGTGATCGGCAGCAGCTCGACATGGGTGAAGCCCATCTCCGTGCAGTATTCGGCCAGCAGGTCGGCGAGGCTGGCGTAGTCGAGCGGCTCTCCGCGCTCGTCGCGCCGCCAGCTTCCCAGATGGACCTCGTAGACGGAGACGGGCTCGCGCCGGAGGTTCTGCGCGCGCCGGGCGGCCATCCAGTCGCCGTCCCGCCAGTCGTGGCGGGGCAGGCCGTGGACGATGGAGCCGGTGGCCGGCGGCGCCTCCTGCGCGAAGGAGAAGGGGTCGGCCTTGAGCGGCAGCATGTGGCCGTAGGCGTCGAGGATCTCGTACTTGTAGACCGTGCCGCGGGCGAGGCCGGGCAGGAAGATCTCCCACACCCCGCCGCCCAGGCGCCGGCGCATCGGGTGGCGCCGGCCGTCCCAGGCGTTGAAGTCGCCCACGACGCTGACGCGCCGGGCGTTGGGGGCCCAGACGGCGAAGGAGACGCCCTCGACGCCCTCATGCGCGCAGGGGTGGGCGCCGAGGCGGCGGTAGAGGTCCTCGTGGCGGCCCTCGGCAAGCAGGTATTCGTCCAGCTCGCCGAGGATGGGGCCGAAGGCGTAGGGGTCGTCCTTCTCCCAGACCGCCTCGCCGGCGGTCAGGCGCAGGCGGTAGGGAACGCGGCCGCCGGGCAGCAGGGCGCTGAACACGCCCTCGCGGTGGACGCGCTCGAGCCGGGCGAGCTCCTCGCCGGTGGCCGGGTCGAGGGCGGCGACCTCGGCCGCGTCGGGGGCGAAGACGCGCAGGGCCGTGCGCCCCTCCGGGGTCTCGTGGCGGCCGAGCACGGCGAAGGGCGCGCCATGGGCGCCGCGCACCAGCGCCTCCATGTCGGAGGGGGCGGGGGCGTGCTCGGGCAGGCGGGGGGTCGGTCGGGTCACTCCTGCCCTCCCTGGTCCAGGATCGCGGCGAGGCCGCGCAGGGGGATGCCCACCCAGGCCGGGCGGCTGGAGAGTTCGTAGGCGACCTCGTAGCCGGCCTTCTGCATCAGGAACAGCTCCAGCAGCCCGCGCGCGAAGGCGGGGTCTTCGGGATGGGTGGGGCAGCCCTCCATGCCGGCCTCGTAGGCGGCGAGGAAGTCGGCGACCGCCTGCGCGCGCCAGCGGCGGAGGCGCGCCTCGGCGCGTTCGGGGTCGGCGCCCAGGCCGCTCTGATGCTCCAGCGCCGACCAGGCGGCGTAGTCGAGCGAGCGCAGCATGCCCGCGACGTCGCGAAGGGGGGAGGTCCTGGCGCGCCGCGCCTCCAGCCCGCGCCCGGGCTCGCCCTCGAAGTCGATGATCATGACGTCGGTCTTGACCAGCAGGACCTGGCCCAGGTGGTAGTCGCCGTGGATCCGCGTCCGCGCGCCGGAGGGGGCCATGGCGCGAAGGGCCTCCAGCCGCGCGCGCAGCGTCTCGCGCCCGTCCAGGATGGCGGCGGCGAAGGGCCGGGCGGCCTCGGGCAGCTCCCGGAAGCGGGCGGAGAGGTCCTCCAGCACGGCGCCCAGCTCGCCCTCCGTCTCCGAGATCCAGCCGGAGAGATCGTCGGCCGTGATCGGCTCGGGCGCGAACTCGGGGTCGGACGGGTCGGAGGCGAGCGCGCAGTGCAGCTCCGCGGTGCGGGTCCCCAGCAGGGCGGCGAGATCGAGGGGCGGGGCGAAGCCGGGTTCGCCGGGCTCGACCCCGGCCTCCTCGGCGGAGGCGATGGCATGGTCCTCCAGGTCGCGGTGGAGGGCGTCGGTGATCGCCGTCCAGCAGTCGCCCTGGTTGGCGACGTATTCGAAGGCGGCGGCGAGCGAGGTGGGGGGCTCGCCCTCCGCCCGCAGCTCGATCGCGCCCAGCAGGGCGGGGGTGTGGGCGAAGCCGGCGGTCTCGGTCAGGAAGCGGGGCACCTCGACATCGGGCTGCACGCCCGGGCGCAGGCGGCGGTAGATCTTCAGGATCACCTCGTCGCCGAAGCGCACGGAGGCGTTGGACTGCTCCAGCGACAGCAGGCGGGTGGGGCCGGTGATCTCGGTGGCGCGCAGGCGGTCGGCGCCCTGAAAGAGGATCTCGCCCCCCGCGGCGGGGATGCGGCGGTTCTCGCGCATCATCTCAAGCAGGGCCTCCGGCAGCTCGGGCGCGGCCACGCCGTCCATCAGCGCGCCGATATGCGGGCCGCGGCGCAGCTTGGCGAGCGTGTGGGTCAGGGTGGCGGCGCCGTGCATCAGGTGCTCGTCGCCCCAGCGGGCGGCGAGCGGCAGGAAGTAGCGCTCGGTCACGCCGTCATAATCCACGTCGAGGGCGACCAGCGCGCGCGCGTCGTCGAGCTCGGCCAGCAGGGCGAGGCGCACCTCGCCGATGCGGCGGTCCTTGCCCGCGAACCAGCGCTGGAGCGGCAGGAAGCGGGGCAGGGTCTCGCGTTCCAGCTGGCGGCCCTCGCGCCCGGCGAGCGCGGTGGCCAGCCGGCCGTCGCGGGTGGTCAGCGTGATGAAATCGGGCATGACGGGGGCCATCGGGCGATGCCAGTCCGGCGCCTCGGAGGCGTCGGCCAGCAGGAACCAGTAGAAGCCGAAGGCGGGCAGGGTGACGAGGTAGGGCAGCTCCCCGATCGGGGGGAAGGCCGACTGGCCGGACAGCTCCACCGGCACGCGGCCGCGCCAGGGCGTGAGGTCGATCTCGGCGGCCTGGGCGGAGCGGGAGAGGTTGGCGACGCAGACCACGACCTCGCCCTCGTGCCTGCGGACATAGGCCAGCACCTTGCGGTTGTCGGGGTAGAGCAGCGTCATCTCCCCCCGGCCGAAGGCGTGGTGGTTCTGGCGCACGGCGACCATGCGCTTCATCCAGTTGAGCAGGGAGGACGGGTCGCCCTGCTGGGCCTCCACGTTGACCGCCGCGAAGCCGTAGAGCGGGTCCTGGATGGGCGGCAGGTAGAGCTTCTGGGGCACCGCGCGACTGAAGCCGGCGTTGCGGTCGGGCGACCACTGCATGGGGGTGCGCACCCCGTCGCGGTCGCCGAGATAGTAGTTGTCGCCCATGCCGATCTCGTCGCCGTAATAGAGGATCGGCGTGCCGGGCATGGACAGGAGCAGGGAGTTCAGCAGCTCGATCTTGCGCCGGTCGTTCTGCATCAGCGGCGCGAGGCGGCGGCGGATGCCGAGATTGATGCGCGCGCGGCGGTCGGCGGCGTAGGTCTCCCAGAGGTAGTCGCGCTCCCGGTCCGTGACCATCTCCAGCGTCAGCTCGTCGTGGTTGCGCAGGAAGATGGCCCACTGGCAGCCCTCGGGCAGCTCGGGCGTCTGGCGGATGATGTCGGTGATCGGGTGCCGGTCCTCCTGAGCCAGCGCCATGTACATGCGCGGCATCAGGGGGAAGTGGAAGCCCATGTGGCACTCGTCGCCCTCGCCGAAATAGGGGCGGGTGTCCTC
>JBNJGE010000241.1:0-5139 GCA_051747505.1 Pseudomonadota bacterium
GCCGCGAAGCGGCCCCGGCCGGGTGGGACCGGCCGATCATGCCGAAATCAGCAAGGAGCCAGACCGCCATGCGAAAGATGTTCTTCGGAGCGACGCTTGCGGCGCTCGCCGCCCCCGCGGCCGCGCAGGCCGAATGCGGCGAGGTCTCGATCACGCAGATGAACTGGGCCTCGGCCGAGGTCGTGACCCGCGTCTCCGCCTTCCTGATGGAGCAGGGCTACGGCTGCGACGTCACCATCGTCCCCTCGGACACGGTGCCGGCCGTCACCTCCGTCGCCGAGAACGGCGAGCCCGACATCGTCACCGAACTGTGGCTGAACTCCACCGGCGACGTCTATGACCGCCTCAAGGACGAGGGCAAGCTGGAGGAGGTCGGCAAGGTCCTCGATCCCGGCGGCGTCGAGGGCTGGTGGATCCCCGCCTACCTCGCCGAGGAGCACCCCGAGCTCAAGACCATCGAGGGCGTGCTCGAGAACCCCGAGCTGGTCGGCGGGCGCTTCAACAACTGCCCCGACGGCTGGGGCTGCCGCGTGGTCAGCGACAACCTGATCCGCGCCCTGGACCTGCCCGACCACGGCATCGAGGTCTTCAACCACGGCTCGGGCGAGACGCTGGCCACCTCCATGGCCTCGGCCTACGAGGACAAGGAGCCGTGGTTCGGCTACTACTGGGCGCCGACGCCGCTGCTCGGCAAGTACGACATGGTCAAGGTGGACCTTGGCGAGGTGAAGCCTGACATCCATGCCGCCAACCAGAACCCGGACAACCCGAACCCGGGCGTCTCCGGCTTCCCCGACGCGCCGATCGTGACCGCCATCACCACCGATCTGCGCGATCGCGAGCCCGAGATCGCCGAGCTGATGTCCAGGGTCACCTTCGACGTGGACACCATGAACGGCATCATCGCCTGGATGGACGAGAACAACGCCACCGGCGAGGAGGCCGCCGTGCGCTTCCTGACGGAGAACACGGATGTCTGGTCCGAGTGGATCTCCGAGGAGGCCCGCGCCAACCTCTCGGCGCTGCTCGAGAAGTGATCTGACCTCAAGGCGGGGCCGCGTGCGGCGGCCCCGCCTCCCCCGGCGCGCCGCGCCCATTCCTCCCCGCGACAAGAAGACGAAGAAGGACGGTCATGGCGACCTATGATTTCGTGTTTTCGGGGCTCGGCCTCCAGGACTGGTGCGAGGCCGGCGAGGGCGGCGGCGCGCCCATGTCGATGGCCGACCTGACGGCGCAGGCCAAGGGCGAGGACGCCGCGGCGGCCCCCTCGATCTGGGAGATCCCCTTCCCGTCGATGGACGCCCTCAACGACGCCTGCCCCGCCTTTCCCCAGTCGCGGGACGTCACGCTGGGGCTGGAGCGCGGCTTTCTCGACATCAAGGACAGCCTCAGCGTGGTGCTCGACCCGGTCACCCAGCCGCTGAGCTGGGCGCTGGACGGCGCCCTCTACGGCATGCTCGAGGCGCCGTGGTGGGTCGTCATCCCCGTCCTGCTGCTGGTGGTCTATCTCGTCACCTTCTCCCGCGGGCTGGTGGTCTTCGTCGGCTTCACGATCGGCCTGCTGGCCTTCATCGACCACTACGACTACGCGATGCAGACGCTGTCGATCATCTTCGTCTGCGCCTTCATCTGCGTGCTTCTGGGCGTGCCCATAGGCATCGCCATGTCACGCTCCGACACCATGCAGCGCGGCACGATCCCGATCCTGGACATGCTGCAGACGTTGCCGCCCTTCGTCTATCTGATCCCGCTGATCTTCCTGTTCAGCGTCACCGAATCGAAGCTCTACGGCATCGCCATCATCCTCTACGCCATCGTCCCCGTGATCCGGCTGACGGATCTGGGCATCCGCATGGTGGACAAGGAGGTGATCGAGGCCGCCGACGCCTTCGGCATGACCGACCGCCAGAAGCTCTACGGCGTGCAGATCCCGCTGGCGCTGCCCAACATCATGGCCGGCGTGAACCAGACCATCATGATGAGCCTCGCCATGGTCGTGATCGCCTCGCTGGTCTCGGCGCCGGGCCTCGGCGTGCTGGTCCTGCGCGGCATCCGCAACCTGGAGCTGGGCGTGGGTCTCGTCGCCGGGCTGGGCATCGTCCTGCTGGCCGTGATCCTCGACCGCGTCACCAAGGCCTCGCTGGCGCGCATCAACGCCGCCCAGAAGTCCTGAGGAGGGCGGAGACATGAGCGACAACGTCAAGATCGCGATCCGGAATCTCTACAAGATCTTCGGATCGGACCCGCAGGCCGCGCTCGCGCAGGTGCGCGAGGGCATGGGCAAGACCGAACTTCTGGAGGAGCACCAGCACGTCCTGGGCCTGCAGGACATCAACGTGGACATCCGCTCCGGCGAGATCACGGTGATCATGGGGCTGTCGGGCTCCGGCAAGTCCACCCTGATCCGCCATCTCAACCGCCTGATCGAGCCCACGGCGGGCGAGATCGAGATCGACGGCGAGGACATCCTGGCCTACGGCGAGGACAAGCTCCGCAAGCTGCGCCGCGAGCGGATGTCGATGGTCTTCCAGAAATTCGCCCTCTTCCCCCACCGCACGGTGCTGGAGAACGCGGGCCTCTCGCTCGCCGTGCGCGGCCGGGCGAAGGGGGAGTTCGCGGAGGACGCGCGCAAGTGGCTCGCCCGCGTCGGGCTGGAGGGCTACGGCGACAGCTACCCGCACGAGCTCTCGGGCGGCATGCAGCAGCGCGTCGGCCTCGCCCGCGCGCTGACCGCCGACTCCGAGATCATGCTGATGGACGAGGCCTTCTCGGCCCTCGACCCGGTGATCCGCACCGACATGCAGGACCTGCTGCTGGATCTGCAGTCGGAACTGCACAAGACCATCGTCTTCATCAGCCACGACCTCGACGAGGCCCTGAAGCTCGCCGACCACCTGGTGATCCTGAAGGACGGCTACGTCGTCCAGCAGGGGGAGCCGCAGGAGATCCTGATGCACCCCAACGATCCCTACATCGTGGACTTCATCTCCGACATCAATCGCGCCCGCGTGCTGCGCGTGCGCTCGATCATGGAGAAGGACGCCTCCACGCCGGACAACATCGCCGGCGACGTGGACTGGGACGACAACCTGGAATCGGTCATCGCCCGCTCGGGCGGCGACACCTCCCAGGCCTACCGCGTGATGAAGGACGGCGAGCCGGTCGGCGTGCTCGACATGCAGGAGCTCGTCCGCGCCCTCGTGCCCACCTCCGCCTCCGAGGGCGGCATCCGCGACAACCCCGCCGCCTGACCCGGCGCCCGCGCGGCGCGGATCGGCGACGTCCTTCGGACCATCGCCGTTCCGCGTCGCAAACGACGACGGCAGTGACGGCGCGCCGGAAACTGGCGCGCGGCCGTCATGCGCCGCCCCGCCCTCAGGCCGCGATCTCCAGGATCTCCCGCACCTCCGCCGGCTCCTCGATCGGCCGGGGGTTGCGCGGGACCCAGGGCGTCTTCATCGCCCCTTCCGCAATGGCGTCGAAGTCGTCGGGACCCACGCCCACATCCGCCAGCCGCCGCGGCATGCCCAGCCCGGCGATCAGCTCGGCCAGCCCGGCCGCCGCGTCGCCGTCCGTCCGCCCCAGCGCCCGCGCCGCCGCCTCCTGCCGCGCCGCGTTCGCAGGCCGGTTCCACTGCATCACGGCGGGCAGCATCACGCAGCTCGTATGCCCGTGCGGCACCCCGTGGCGCGCGCCCAGCACGTAGCCGATGCCGTGGCTCGCCCCCATGGGCACGCCGCTCGCCAGCGGCCCCATGCTCAGCCAGGCGCCGATCAGGCAGTCCAGCCGCGCCTCCAGGTCGCCCGCGTCCGCCTTCACGCGCGCCAGCCCGCCGGCCAGCAGCTCCAGCCCCTTCAGCCCCTGCGCGTCGCCATAGGGGTGCGCCTCGAAGCTGCAGACGCCCTCCGCGCAATGGTCCACCGCCCGCACGCCGGTGGACAGGAACAGCCATTCCGGCGTGTGCACCGTCGCCTGCGGGTCCAGCACCACCGCCCGCGGCACGACGAGGGGGTGGGTGAACAGCTCCTTGGTCGCCGTCCGCTCGTCCGTCACCCCGCACAGCGCGCTGAACTCGCCCGCCGACAGCGTCGTGGGCACGGAGACCTGCCGCACCGCCGGCGCCTTTTCCGGCCCCGGCGCGCGCAGCCCGTCCATCGCCGCCGCGTCCCGGATGTCATTGGCCAGGCACAGCGAGACCGCCTTCGCCCCGTCGGTGACCGAGCCGCCCCCGACCGTCACGATGAGGTCGGCGCCCCCCTCGCGCGCCATCTCCGCGGCCTCCAGCACCGCCTCGCGCGGGGTGTGCGCGGGCATCCGTTCGAAGATCCCGACGCAGCCCGCCCCCAGCGCGTCCGCCACGCCGGAGACGACGTCCGTCTCCCGCCGCAGGGTGCCGGATGCCATGATCATCGGCCGCTTCGCGCCCCAGCGCTCCGCCAGCTCCGCCACGGCCTCCGCCGCCGGCCGGCCGAACACCACCTCGTCCTGCTTCGAGAACGCCACCCGTCCGCTCTTCATGTCGTCTCCCCCGCTGGCCCGGTTTCCCCGCACTATGCCCGCCCGACGCCCCGCAAGCCACAGCGCGGCGCCCCTTCGCCGGCCGCGAACTTAACCTGCGTCAATGCCGCCGGTCCGGCGCGCGCTAGCCTGACCCCGCTCCGGCGCGAGAGGCCGGAGCCGACCGGCGGCCGCGCCGGCCGCGATCTTCGGGCTTTCGCACCCAGAGGATACCGGAGGAACGCAAGCCATGGCCAAGAACAAGACCCCCATGGAGGTGAAGCACGACGCGCCCGCCCCGGCCGAGAGCCGCCGCAGCCCCTTCACGGCGCTGCGCGGCGAGATCGACCGCATCTTCGACGATTTCGACCCCTTCTCCCCCCGCATGTGGCGCGAGGGGCCGGGCTCGATGATGCGCCGCATCTCGTCCTGGGAGTTCGCGCCCGCCATCGACATGGTCGAGAAGGGCGACCGCTACGAGATCACCGCCGAGATCCCCGGCCTGTCGGAGAAGGATATCGACATCCGCGTGACCGGCGACACGCTCACCATCCGCGGCGAGAAGCGCGAGGAGGAGGAGAAGGAGGAGAAGAACATGCGCTATTCGGAGCGCCGCTACGGCGCCTTCCAGCGCAGCTTCGC
>JBNJGE010000242.1:0-5118 GCA_051747505.1 Pseudomonadota bacterium
CCGGTGCGTGCGGAAGCGATGCAGCCAGACCGTGTAGTTCCCGGCCCCGTTGGCCACGATCGCGTCCTGCGGCAACGTCTCGTTCAGCGCCTGCACCACCCGCCCCATGTCGAGCGCGAAGGCGCTCCGCGGCGGCTGCGAGAACGCCTCGTAGGCCGCGCGGAGCGCCGCCCGCCCGGGCCGCTCGCCCCGCGGCGGGAAATGCGTCGCCGCCGCCTCCAGGAAGGCGTCCGCCGTGCAGGCGAAGGCGAGATCCGGGCGATGCACCGCCCCCAGCTCCTCCGGCCCGGGATGGACATGGATGAAGCTCTGCCGTGGGTTCGGGATGTCCAGCAGCTCGTAGCCCTGCGAGGCGATCTCCCCCAGCCGGGAGCCGAGATTGAGGATCAGGTCGCACTCCTCCCGGATCCAGCGCACCAGCTCCGGGTTCGCCCCGATGCCCAGCGTTCCCGCGAAATTCGGGTGGGCGTTGTCCATGTAGTCCTGCCGCCGGAAGGAGGTGACGACCGGCAGCCCCTGCCCTTCCGCGAAATGCGCGGCCGCCGCGGCCGTCTCGGCGCTCCAGCCCGGCCCGCCGACGATCATCAGCGGATTGCGCGCCTCGCCGAGATGCGCGCTCGCCCGCGCCAGCTCCGCCGACGCCGGCGCCGCCGACTGGCGAACATGCGGCCGCACGTCGCCGACCGAGACCTCCGCCGCCAGCGTCTCCTCCGGCAGCACCAGCACCACCGGCCCCGGCCGGCCCGCGAGCGCCGTCGCCCAGGCGCGGGAGACGTATTCGGGGATGCGCTCGGGGTCCTCGATCTGGGCCACCCACTTGGCCACCTCGCCGAACATCCGGCGATAGTCGATCTCCTGGAAGGCCTCGCGGTCCATGTGCGCCAGCGCCACCTGGCCCACGAACAGGATCAGCGGCGTGGAGTCCTGATAGGCCGTGTGCAGCCCGTTGCAGCCATGCGTCGCCCCCGGCCCGCGGGTGACGGCGGCCAGCCCCGGCTTCCCGGTCAGCTTGGCATGCGCCTCGGCCATGTTCACCGCGCCCCCCTCGTGGCGGCAGGCGATGGTGCGGATCGCGTCCTTATGGTCGTGCAGCCCGTCCAGCAGGCCGAGGAAGCTCTCCCCGGGCACGCAGAACAGCATCTCCGCGCCCAGCAGGCGCAGCTGGTCGGCGAGCACGCGCCCGCCATGGCGCGTGTTGGGACGATCCGCGGCGGTCATGGGGCGCTCCTTCTGTGACTTGTCTCGGGACCCGCGCCTGTCTAGCCCGCCCGCGCCGGCAGGCGAAAGGCCCGCCGCCCCCGGCCGGCGCGCGGCGGGGCGGGCGGGCTGGGGCGCGCGCCGGCCGGGGGCGGCGGGCCTCAGCCGCGCAGCCCGTTCATCACCTCGACCAGCCGGGCGGCGATGCCGGGCTCGGACAGCGCATGCCCGCCCTCCTGGATCATGTGCAGCTCCGACTCCGGCCAGGCCTCGTGGATCTGCACGGCCGAGAGCGGCGGGCAGATCAGGTCGTAGCGCCCCTGGACGATATGCCCCGGGATCCCCCGCAGCCGGTGCGCGTCGCGCAGGATCTGGCCGTCGGCCTCCAGCCAGCCCCGATGGGCGAAGTAGTGGCTCTCGATCCGGCTGAAGGCGCGGGCATAGGCCCCGTCGGGCCCCGCCCCGCCCCCGCCGGCGAGCGTGGCGCAGGCGGCCTCCCACCCCGCCCAGAGGCGGGCGTGGCGCGTCTGCTCCATCACGTCGTCGGAGGTCATCCGGCGGTAATAGGCCGAAATCAGGTCGTCGCGCTCCCCCTCGGGAATCGCGTCGCGAAAACGCGCCCATTCGCGCGGGCGGAACAGCCCGGCGCCGCCGCCGTAGAACCAGTCCAGCTCCCGGCGCATCATCAGGAACACCCCGCGCAGCGCCAGCGCCGCCGTCCGCTCGGGATGCGCCTCGGCGTAGAGCAGGGCCAGCGTCGCTCCCCAGGAGCCGCCGAACAGGATCCACTTGTCGATCCCCAGCCGCTCGCGGATGCGCTCGATATCGGCCACCAGGTCCCAGGTGGTGTTCGCCTGCAGCGAGGAATGGGGGCGCGAGCGCCCGCAGCCCCGCTGATCGAACAGCACCACCCGGTAGGCGGAGGGGTCGAAGAAACGCCGCATCCCCGGCGAACACCCGCCCCCCGGCCCCCCGTGCAGCACCAGCACCGGCCGGCCGTCGGGGTTGCCGCACTGCTCGACATAGAGGTCGTGCCCGCCGGGCACCTCCAGCCGCAGGCGGGCGTAGGGCTCGACGGCCGGGTAGAGGGCCCGTCGTATGGCTCGTTCGTGCTCGCTTTCGCGCATGGCGGAGTTATGTCATGCCCATCGCCGACCACAAGGGACCTGATGCAGCATGACCGCCCCGAGCGCGAATATCGACCCCGCCGAGATCTCGAAATTCGAGGCCATGGCCGCGGAGTGGTGGGACCCCAACGGCAAGTTCCGCCCGCTGCACATGCTCAACCCCTGTCGTCTGGGCTACATAACCGAGCAGATCGCCGCCGAATTCGCCCGAGATCCCGCCGACGAAACGCCCTTCAAGGGCCTGCGCCTGCTCGATATCGGCTGCGGCGGCGGCCTGCTGTGCGAGCCCATGGCCCGCCTCGGCGCCGACGTCGTGGGAGTCGATCCCGCCGAGCGGAATATCCCCGTGGCCCAGGTCCATGCCGAGCAGATGGGCCTCGCGATCGACTACCGCGTCGCCACCGCCGAGTCGCTCGCCGCCGCCGGCGAACGGTTCGACGTGGTGCTCAACATGGAGGTGGTCGAGCATGTCCCCGACCCGCAGGCCTACCTGAACGCCTGCGCGGCCCTGCTCGAGCCCGGCGGCCTGATGATCTGCTCCACCATCAACCGCACCGCCAGGAGCTTCGCCATGGCCATCCTCGGGGCCGAGCACATCATGCGCTGGCTGCCCAGGGGCACCCACGAGTGGTCGAAATTCATCACCCCCGACGAGCTCTTCGCCATGCTGCGCAAGGCCGGTCTGGAGCCCGCGGACCGCAAGGGCTTCGTCTTCGACCCCCTGCGCTGGAGCTGGAAGATCCACCCCCGGGACCTCGCGGTGAACTACGTCACCGCCTCCGTGAAGCCTCGCTGAGGGCGGCGGGAGCGGGCGGACCCGGCGCCCGAAGCCTGCGTCCTGTCTCCCTCCACGACCATCCGGGCCAACCGAACTCGGCGCCCCTTGCGAGGTCTTCGCTGAGGCGGCGACCCCGGGGGCGCGCGCAAGGCAATTCCCAAGTATACTTCCAATCAAAGGTGAAATTCAGACCCCCCGGCGCCAGCGCGCCAATTTCTGGCGCGCCCGCACGGCCGTCATGGTTTGCGAAGAAGGACGCCCAGGGCCCGCCCGCTTCCCCCTTGCCCGCCTGCCGCGCCCGGGCCACTCTCGCCCCCGCCCGACACCGGCCCGGAGCGCGCCCAGATGTCCGAGATCCCCGCCCTTCTCGTCAGCCCCGAGGCCTGGATCGCCCTCGCCACCCTGATCCTGATGGAGGTGGTGCTGGGCATCGACAACCTGCTCTTCATCTCCATCCTGACCAACAAGCTCCCGGAAGAGCGCCGCCCCGCCGCACGGCGCCTGGGCATCGGCCTCGCCATGGTCCTGCGCCTCGTCCTGCTGGCCGGCGTCGCCTGGATCGTTCAGCTCAGCGAGCCGGTGTTCGAGCTTCTCGGCCAGGCCTTCTCCTGGAAGGACCTGATCATGCTCGCCGGCGGCCTGTTCCTGGTCTGGAAGGCCACGCACGAGATCCACACCCAGGTGGACCCCGACCCGGAGGGCGACTTCATGCGCGGGCGCGCCGAGCGCGTCGGCTTCGCCGCCGTCGTGGGGCAGATCCTGATCCTGGACGTCGTCTTCTCGGTCGATTCCATCATCACCGCCGTGGGCATGACCCCGCATGTTCCCATCATGGTCACCGCCGTCGTCATCGCCGTCATCACCATGCTCGTCGCCGCCGGCCCCCTCTCGCGCTTCGTGGAGGCGAACCCGACCGTGGTCATGCTTGCGCTCAGCTTCCTGCTGATGATCGGCATGACCCTGCTGGCCGAGGGCATGGGCTTCCACCTGCCCAAGGGCTACGTCTACGCCGCAATGGGCTTCTCGGTGCTGGTCGAGGGCCTCAACCTCGCCGCCCGCCGCGCCCGCAGCCGCCGGCGCGCCGCGCGCGCGGCCCAGGCAGGAGACGGCGCATGAGCGACACGCCCCGCATGCGCACGGGCCGCGGCTTCGGCCCCCGGGTGGAGATCGCCGAAGGCGCGGTCGTCCACGACACCGCCCTGATCCACGGCCGCGTCCGCCTCGGCCCCCGGGTCTCGGTCTGGCCCTACGCCGTGATGCGCGCCGAGATGCACGAGATCGCCATCGGCGAGGGGAGCAACATCCAGGACTTCGCCATGATCCATGTGGGCTACGACACGCCCACGCTGATCGGGACGAACTGCTCCATCACCCATCACTGCACCATCCACGGGGCGGAGATCGGGGACGACTGCCTGATCGGCATCAACGCCACCGTCATGGACGGGGCGAAGATCGGCGCGGGCAGCATCGTGGCCGGCCACGCCATCGTCACCGAGGGTTCGGAGTTCCCCGAGAACTCCGTCATCGCCGGAACCCCCGCCCGCCTGATCCGGGAGCGCGACAACCGCGCCGCCAACCGCGCCAACGCCGACTGGTACTGGCGCAACGCCCAGGCCTACGCCCGCGGCCTCCACCGGATGGAGGACTGGTGAGCCGCGGCTGACGCCGAAGCCCGACGAGCGCAGCTCATCGGGACCTGGCATGAGACGCGCGCCGCCGCGCCCGGAACATCCGGCGCTCCCGCACGTTGCCCCCCTGCAAACGGCAAGCGACGCGGGGGGCCTTCGCCATGCCCGGCCGCCCCGTCCCGGCCTGCGGGCCCCTTTTCGCGCGCCCGATCCATGACGCAGATCATGGACGGCGATCCGGCGGGGGCCATGGCATGGCGGAACACCGAACGAGGGCGCCCGTCCGCTCGTCTGGCAGAGGAAGCGCATGAACGAGAGCGCGACATCCGGGGCGCGGGGGGCCGCGCCGGACATCCGCAGGCTGGAGGCCGTCATCCTCGACATG
>JBNJGE010000243.1:0-5078 GCA_051747505.1 Pseudomonadota bacterium
CGGGCGCGCGCGGGGGCGGGGGCCCCCCCCCCCCCCCGGCGCGCCGGGGGGGGGGGGCCCGCGCCCCGCCTCCACCGCCTCGGCCGTCACGCCGCCGGGGCGCAGGAGGACCGGCGTCTCGCCCTCGAAGCCCAGGATGGTGCTCTCCAGCCCGACCGGGCAGGGGCCGCCGTCGAGGATCGCGGCGATGCGCCCGCCCAGCCCCTCGGCCACGTGGTCGGCCGTGGTGGGGCTGACCCTGCCGGAGGGATTGGCGGAGGGCGCGGCGACCGGCACGCCGGCTTCCGCCAGAAGGGCGCGCGCCAGCGGATGGGCGGGCACGCGCAGGGCCACGGTGGGCAGGCCGGCGCTCACGCAGGGGGCGAGGCCGGAGTCCGGCCGGCGGGGCAGCACCAGCGTCAGCGGCCCGGGCCAGAAGGCGCGGGCGAGGCGGCGGGCCGTTTCCGCGAACTCCGCCAGCCTCTCGGCGGCGGCGAGGTCGGGGAGATGCACGATCAGGGGGTTGAAGCTCGGCCGCCCCTTCGCGGCGTAGATGGCCCGGGCGGCCTCCTCCCGGTCGGCCCGGGCGCCGAGGCCGTAGACTGTCTCCGTGGGAAAGGCGACCAGCTCCCCCGCACGCAGCAGCGCCGCCGCGCGGGCGATGCCGGCGGGGTCGGGGGCGAGGCGTTCGGTCTCCGCCGGCCGGCGCCTGTCCTGCGTGCGCTGCGCCATCAGGGGCTTTCTCTCCTCGCGCGACGCGGCGTCCGCGCTGGACAGCGGCCGGGGCGTCGCCTAGCTTCCGCGGCGATTGCGTCCGGGGCGCGCGCCGCCCGCGATCCCCGGCCCGCGATCCTTGGGACGTCATTTAGCCCACGGCCGGGCGCAGGGGAACCGCATCCCCGCCGCGACCGCGCCGCGCCGCAAGGGAGCGATCCGCCAGATGACCTATCACGCCCCCGTCCGCGACCTGGCTTTCTGCCTCGACCATGTCGTCGGCGCCGACCGCCTTGCCGCCACCGACCGCTTCGCCGAGGCCACGGCCGAGACCCGCGCGGCCATCCTGGAGGAGGCCGGCCGGCTGGCCTCCGAGGTCCTGGCCCCGCTGAACCGCGAGGGCGACCTGCACCCGGCGCGGCTGGAGAACGGCGTGGTGCGCACCTCCCCCGGCTTCGCCGACGCCTACAGGCGCATCGCCGAGGGCGGCTGGACCGGGCTCGCCGCCGATCCTGCGCTGGGCGGCATGGGCCTGCCGGGCATCCTCAACAGCTGCGTGAACGAGATGTTCTCGGCGGCGAATCTCTCTCTGTCGCTGTGCCCCCTGCTCACCCAGGGGCAGGTGGAGGCGCTGGAGGCCCACGCCTCGGAGGAGCTCAGGCGCATCTATCTCCCCAAGCTGGTCACCGGCGAATGGACCGGGACCATGAACCTGACCGAGCCGCAGGCGGGCTCCGACGTCGGCGCGCTGAGCTCGCGGGCCGAGCCCAACGGGGACGGCAGCTACGCCGTCACGGGGCAGAAGATCTACATCTCCTGGGGCGATCACGACGTCGCGGACAACGTGGTGCATCTGGTGCTCGCCCGCCTGCCGGACGCGCCGAAGGGGACCAAGGGCGTCTCCCTCTTCGTCGTGCCCAAGTTCATCCCCGACGAGGCCGGGAATCCCGGCAAGGCCAACGACCTCAAGGTCGTGAGCCTGGAGCACAAGATGGGCCTTCACGGCTCCCCGACCTGCGTGATGTCCTTCGAGGGGGCGACGGGCTGGCTGGTCGGCGCCGAGGGCGGCGGCATGGCGGCGATGTTCACGATGATGAACAACGCCCGCCTCGGCGTCGGCGTCGAGGGCGTGGGCATCGCCGAGGCCGCCTACCAGCAGGCGCTGGCCTGGGCGAAGGAGCGCGTGCAGGGCCGCACGTCCGACGGCTCGAAGACGATCATCGGCCACGCCGATGTGCGCCGGATGCTGATGCGCATGAAGGGGCTCACGGAGGCCGCCCGCGCCATCTGCCTGGACTGCGCGCTCTCCCTCGACATGGCGCGCACGGACGACGCGGACGCGAAGGCCTGGAAGGCGCGCGGGGCGTTCCTCACTCCCATCGCCAAGGCCTTCGGCACCGATGTGGGCAACGAGGTCGCCGATCTCGGCGTGCAGGTTCATGGCGGCATGGGCTATGTCGAGGAGACCGGGGCCGCCCAGTTCTGCCGCGACGTGCGCGTGACCGCGATCTACGAGGGCACGAACGGCATCCAGGCGATGGACCTCGTGGGCCGCAAGCTCGCCGACGGGGGCGAGACCGCGCGCGCCCTGATCGCTGGCATCCGGGAGGAGGCGGCGGCCACCGAAGGCGGCGAGCTCGCCGAGCTTGGCGCGCGGCTGTCGCAGGCCGCCGACGCGCTGGCCGGCGCGACCGACTGGATGCTGGACGCCGAGCCCAACGCCCGCGCGGCCGGCTCGGTCGATTACCTGCGCGCCTGGGCGCTGGCGCTGGGCGGCGCCTACCTGCTCAAGGGCGCGCGGGCGGCCGAGGCGCATGAGGCGAACCGTCGCGCAGGCCTCGCCCGCTTCTTCTTCGAGCGCGAGCTGCCCCTGGCCGCCGCCCACGCCGCCGCCGCGCGGGGCGGAGAGGAGAGCCTCTATGCGCTGAGCGCGGACGAGCTGGCCTCGTGACCGCCCCGACGCGGACCCGCGCGGGCGTGCGCTTCCCCTGGGCCGAACCGCCCGGCCCGGGGGAGGCGATCGAGCTGGCCGAGGGCGTGCTCTGGGCGCGGATCGGCCTCCCCAATCGGCTCAACCACGTCAACATCTACCTGCTGGACGAGGGCGACCGCTGGACGGTCGTGGACACCGGCTTCCGCAACAAGCTGTGCCTGGAGCACTGGGACGCCCTGCGCGCGGGGCCGCTTAAGGGCAAGCCGATCGGCCGGGTGATCGGCACCCATCACCACCCGGACCATATCGGCCTGGTCGGGCGCATGATGCGCGAGGACGGCGCGGAGTTCTGGACCACCCGCACCGCCTACATCCTCGCCCGGATGCTCCAGCTCGACCATCACGACTCGCATCCGCCCGAGCAGATCGCCCACTGGAAACGGGGCGGCACGCCGCCCGAGCTGGTGGAGGAGTTCTCCAAGGAGACGCCCTTCAACTTCTCCCGCACCGTGGATCCGTTGCCGCTTGGCTACCGCCGTCTGGTCGAGGGCGAGGTCGTGCGCATGGCCGGCCGCGACTGGGATGTGCGGATGGGCGACGGCCACGCGCCGGAGCATGCCACCTTCTGGTCGCGCGACGACCATCTGGTGCTCGTCGGGGACCAGGCGATTCCCGGCATCTCCTCCAATCTCGGCGTCCAGCCGACCGAGCCGGAGGCGGACCCGGTCGGCGACTGGCTGGCCAGCTGCGAGCGCCTTCTGCGCCACGCGCGGGAGGAGCACCTCGCCCTGCCGGGCCACAAGATGGTCTTCACCGGCCTGCCGCTGCGCTTCGAGCAGCTGATCGCCAACCACCACACGGCCATCGAGCGCCTGCGCGGCCATCTGACGGACTGGCGCACCGCCGCCGAATGCTTCGTCCCGATTTTCGGCCGGCAGGTGGGTCCGCCGGTCTACGGCCTTGCCATGAACGAGGCGCTGGGCCACCTGAACCACGTGCACCGCCTGGGCGAGGCGGAGCGCGAGACCGGCGAGGACGGCGCCTGGCGCTTCCGCCTCGCTCGCTGAGAGGACGGGCCGCGACGTTTTCCGCCTTGAACCCCCGCGCCCGGCGCGGCTAGGTCACGCGCAGGTTCCCGGGCGACGGCGAGACAGAGGGAGGCGAGGCATGGCCGAGCAGCAGCATCACGAGCACGGCAAGATGGACATCACCGAGCAGGAGCAGACCTTCGCGGGCTTCCTGCGCGTGATCATGATCAGCGTGGTCATCATCGCGATCATCCTGATCTTCCTGGCTCTGGTGAACGCCTGAGCCGGGGGGACCGGGGGGAGACGGAAAAGGCGCCCCGCGGGGCGCCTTTTCCATGTCCGGGTCAGCGCAGGTTTCGGCGGGCCTGAGCGGCGAAGGTCGGGCGGTCCCGCCGCTCGTAGAAGTCCAGCGCCTTGCGGCGCAGGTCCTCAGTGG
Source organism: Pseudomonadota bacterium (assembly GCA_051747505.1). GTDB lineage: Bacteria > Pseudomonadota > Alphaproteobacteria > Rhodobacterales > Rhodobacteraceae > Albimonas. Next base: position 4,091 of record JBNJGE010000243.1, read on the forward strand.
CGCGCAGATACTCGGCTCGGCCCACGCGCCCGCCGTCATTCGCGCCCATGCGCGCGGCGCGCGCCACGAGCTCCGCCTGCCGCTCCGAGCTGCGGGGATGGCTGGAGAGGAAGACACCCAGCCCCGACTGCTCGCCATAGAGCCGGCGCAGCACCTCGAAGGAGCGGGCGCCCTCCACCGGGTCGTAGCCGGCACCGACATGGTATTGCAGGCCGATGCGGTCGGCTTCGCTCTCGTGCTCCTGCGAGAAGTCGGCGACCGCGTATTGCTGGCCCAGCCCGACGCCGAGGCGCAGCATCTCCTCCGGCAGGCCGGCGACGGCCCCGGCCATGCCGGCCAGCGCCCCCAGCAGGCCGACCCGCTGACGATGGCGCATCCCCTCGACGACATGGCCGTCATCGATGTGCGCGGCTTCGTGGGCGAGAATCATGGCGACCTGCGCCTCGTTCTCCATCACCGTCAGCATCCCGGCGTTGACGAAGACGTATCCCGCCCCCGTGGTGAAGGCGTTGGCCTCCGGATCCTTGAGCACATGCACGCGCAGATCGGGCGCGGAGGACGGGCGCTGGGCGTCGATGCGCGCGGCCACGCCGGAGAGATAGCGATCGAGCCGCGCGTCCTGCCAGAGCATGTCCTTGCGGCGAAGCTCGTTCAGCACCTCGCGGGACTGCGCGAACTCCACGCGCCGGTCGGAGGCGGAGGACTCCGCCGCGGCCGGCTGGCCGGGCGCGCCGCCGGGCGCTGCGCAGCCGGCGGCGAGACCAGCGGCGAGCAGAGCGGCCAGGAATCGGCGGAACAACGGCACTCAGGCTCCTCCCATCCATTGGTCCCGGCCCCGCAGGAGGGGCCTTAACGGCGAAACCCCCGGCGCCGGCCGGGGGTTCATGATTTTTTCGTGTCCGGGACGCGGCGCCCCGGTCTCCGTCAGGCGGACGCCCTTACAGGAGCCCTTCACGCTGCGCCTTCTTGCGCGCGAGCTTGCGGGCGC
>JBNJGE010000244.1:0-5077 GCA_051747505.1 Pseudomonadota bacterium
CCGCAGCCTCAGAAATCGAGGTCCGCGTAATGCGGCGGCGGGGGGAAGCCCGACAGGTGATCGGCGAGGATCGTGCGGAAGGCCGGGCGCGACTTGATGCGCTGGTACCAGCCCTTGGCCGAAGGCGCGGCGTCCCAGTCCACATAGCCGATATAGTCCAGGCAGCTCAGATGCGCCGCCGCGGCGAAGTCCGCCAGCGTCAGCTCCTCGCCCGCCAGCCAGCGCCGCCGGTCGGCCAGCCAGCCGACATACTCCATGTGCACCAGCAGGTTGCGCGACCCCGCCCGGATGCGCGCGCTGTCGGGGTGGCCGCCCCCGCGCACCTTCTTCATCACCCGCTCCTCGACGAGGTTGGCGGTCACCTCCCGGTGCATCTTGTCGTCGAACCAGGCCACCAGCCGGCGCACCTCGGCCCGCGCCCGCGCGTCGCCGGGCAGCAGGGGCCTGTCGGGCCGCGTCTCCTCCAGGTATTCGCAGATCGCCGCCGAATCGCAGATTACCGCCTTGCCATGCGCGGCGTCGTCCTCGAAGACCGGCACCGTCGCCGCCGGGTTGAGCCGCAGGAAGTCCAGCTCCCGCGTCCAGGGCGTCTGCTCCACCAGCTCCACCTCCACCCGCTTCTCGGCGAGCGCGAGGCGCGCCTTCCGACAGAAGGGCGACAGGGGAATGTGATGCAGGCGACGCATGGCAAGGGTCCCGTCCGGCTCGAGGAGAGGCGGCGCGAACCTGCCCGCGCGCCGCGGGCGATGCAAGCGCCCGCCCGCCGCCTCGTGCGTCGCCCCGCCCGTCGCCTGGAACGCAGCCGTCGGTTAGCATGTTTGCAATGGGCGAAAGGGAGGCCCCAATGGATGGTCCGATTGTCAGTCTCGCCCTGACTGCCGCCGCCGGCGTCGTCGCGGCCGTCGCCCTGCTCATGGGCGACCCGATGCGCCTGCGCGCGCTGATGCTCGCCGCCCTTGCGCTGGCCGGGGCCGCGCTGGCCCTCGCCGCGCCCCCGGGGCCGCCGCTCGCCGCCGGCCTCGCCGCGCTCGCCATTGCGGGCTTCGGCGCCATCGCCGGCGCCCTCCTCGCGGCGTGGGAGCGTTCGCCCCTCTCCGTGCCCCGCTCCACGCGCCATGTCCTGCTCACCCTGGGCCGGGTCGAGCCGCGCCTCTTCCGCGCCCTGATGTCGGCGGGCGCCCTGCGCACGGCCGAGATCCCCCTGCGCCTCACCCGCCAGGGCCACGCGCCCGAGCATCTGTGGTTCCTCGTCTCCGGAACCGCCCGCATCGAGAAGAACGGAGAGAAGGCCGAGCTCCGCGGCCCCGTCTTCCTGGGCGAGGTCACCTGGCTCACCGGCGGCGCCGCCACCGCCACCGTGGTGCTGGAGCCCGACTCCGAATTCGTGGAATGGGATCACGCCGCCCTGCGCCGCGCCTGCGACCGCACGCCCCGGCTGCGCATGGTCCTCGAATCCCTCATCGCCTGCGACCTTGCCCACAAGGTCGCCCGCGGCCGCCCGCCCGAGGAGCTCGCCCAGGCCCGCTCGGCCTGAGCGCTCACAGCACGCAATCCCCGCGCCCCGTCGCCGCCAGCGTCCGCGCCCCCTCCTCGATCGCCGCCGCCCGCCGGGCGAGGAAGCCCGAAGGCCGAGCCGGGTCCCGCCCCCGCGGGTCGGGCAGCGCCGCCGCGATCAGCGCCGCCTGCCGCGGGCTCAGCGCCGCCGCGCCCTTCCCGAAATGCGCCCGCGCCGCGGCCTCCAGCCCGAACACCCCCTCGCCCATCTCCGCGACGGAGAGATACACCTCCAGGATCCGCCGCTTGGACCACATCAGCTCCGCCAGCCCGGCGAAGGCCGCCTCCAGCCCCTTGCGCACCCAGCTCCGCCCCGGCCACAGGAAGGCGTTCTTCGCCACCTGCTGGGTGATGGTGGAGGCCCCGCGCAGCCGTCCGTCCTCCCCCAGCGCCGCGCGCACCGCCTGCGGGTCGATCCCCCAGTGCTCGCAGAAGCGCGCGTCCTCCGCGGCCGGGAAGGCCAGCCGCACCAGCTCGGGCAGGGCGTCGAAGTCCAGCGCCTCGCGCCGCACCCCGCCCAGCCGGGCCCGCTCCGCCTCGATCAGCACGGTGGTCGGCGGCGGGATCAGCCCGTAAAGCGCCACCCAGCCGACCACGACCGCGGCCAGCCCCAGCAGCAGGCGGCCGAGGCGCCGCGCCAGCCGCCTCACCGCCCGCGCGCCCGGCGCATCCGCGCCTCCGCCCGCAGCCGCAGGACCTGCAGCGCCGCCAGCGGCCCGAACAGCGCCAGCGCCGGTCCGAGCCCCGACCAGCCTCCTGGCGCCGCCCAGTGCAGGAAGACCAGCGCCGCGGCCAGATGCGCCCCCTTCTGAAGGCGCCGCCAGCGCGTCACGCCCATCCGCCGCATGGCGAAGGCGTTCGAGGTCGCCGCCAGCGCCGCCATCACCAGGATCGCCGCCCAGCCCGTCCACATCCGCGTGCGCGGCAGGCTATCGACGATCCAGCCCAGATCCCCCCGGGCCAGCGCGTAGGCCAGCAGATGCAGCGCCCCGTAGCCGAAGGCCGCCAGCCCGAAATACCGCCGGTTGCGCCGCAGCGCCCGAGGCCCCGCCCAGCCCCGCAGCAGCCGGTTGAGCGGCGTGGCCAGCAGAGTCAGCGCCAGCAGCGCTGCCGCCAGCAGGCCCGTGGGCGAGAGGAGCCCGAACAACGCCTCCCGCTCGCCCCCGGCGAGCGTCGGCGCCCAGACCAGCGCCGGCAGCGCCAGCAGCGCCCACAGCGCCCAGGGACGATACGGCTTCAGGATTTCCGAAAGGCCTGGCCGAACGCCGGGCGGCAGACAGGGATGCTGGGGCATGGCTCACCTCCCGCGGCGCAGCCTGCCCCGGCCCCCGCGCCCCGTCCAGCCGCCAACGCAAACGGCCCCGCCGGGGGGCGGGGCCGCGCAAGGCTCTCGAAGGGGCAGGGGGCCTCAGGCCGTCGCCGCCGCCTCCCGGTCCGACAGGGGCTGGGACAGCCGCCCGATCATCTCGTTGGGGCAGATCTGCAGGAACTTCTCCCGCTCCACGTCCCAGTTGCGCAGCAGCCGCTCGGCCAGCGGGCTGCCGGTCTGACGCAGATGCTCGCGGATCAGGCCGGTCAGCTCGCCCTCCCAGTGCTCGGAGTCGAGCGGCTGCACCGTCAGCGTCTCGCCGTTGCAGCGGGCCTCGAAGTCGCCATGCACGTCGTAGACATAGGCCATGCCCCCGGTCATGCCGGCGCCGAAATTGTCGCCGACCCAGCCCAGGATCACCGCCACGCCGCCGGTCATGTACTCGCAGCCGTTCGACCCGCAGCCCTCGATCACCACATGCGCGCCGGAATTGCGCACGCAGAAACGCTCGCCCGCGCGCCCGTTGGCGAACAGCTTGCCCGCCGTTGCGCCGTAAAGCACCGTGTTGCCGACGATGGTGTTGTCCTCGGGCTTGAGCGGGCTGCCCAGCGGCGGGCGCACCACGACGACGCCGCCCGACAGCCCCTTGCCGACATAGTCGTTGGCGTCGCCCCTGACCTCGATCTTCAGCCCCGGCGCCGCGAAGGCGCCCAGCGACTGCCCGGCCGAACCGTTCAGCTTCACCGTCAGATGCCCCTCGGTCAGCCCGTTCTCGCGCTGGCCGAAGGCCTGCACGATATGGCTCGACACTCTCGCCCCGATGGTCCGCTGGGTGTTCTCGACGGTGTAGGACAGCTCCATCTTCTCGCGCTTGTTGAAGAAGGGCTGGGCGTCGGCGACGATCTGGGCGTCCAGCGTGTCGTCCACCTCCACCCGCGGCTTCATGTGGTCGAGCGCCGCCTCCCGCCCCTCGTCGATCTTGATGAGCAGGGGGTTGAGGTCGAGGTCGTCCAGATGCGCCGCGCCTCGGCTGACCTGAGACAGCAGGTCCGCCCGCCCGATCACCTCGTCGAGCGACCGCGCCCCGATCTCCGCCAGGATCTCCCGCACCTCCTGGGCGTAGAAGGTGATGAGGTTGACCACCTTCTCCGCCGTGCCGGTGAACTTCTCGCGCAGGCGCGGGTCCTGCGTGCAGACCCCGACGGGGCAGGTGTTGGACTGGCACTGGCGCACCATGATGCAGCCCATGGCGATCAGCCCGGCGGTGCCGATGCCGTATTCCTCGGCCCCCATCATGGCCGCGATCACGATGTCGCGCCCGGTCCGCAGCCCGCCGTCGGTGCGCAGCGTCACCCGCTCGCGCAGCTTGTTGAGCGCCAGCACCTGGTGGGCCTCGGTGATCCCCATCTCCCAGGGCAGCCCCGCATACTTGATGGAGGTCTGCGGGGAGGCTCCCGTGCCCCCGTTGTGGCCGGAGATCAGGATGACGTCGGCCTTCGCCTTCGCCACCCCCGCCGCGATGGTGCCCACGCCGGTGGAGCTCACCAGCTTCACGCACACCTTCGCGCGCGGGTTGATCTGCTTCAGGTCGTAGATGAGCTGCGCCAGATCCTCGATCGAGTAGATGTCGTGATGCGGCGGCGGCGAGATCAGCATCACCCCCGGCGTCGAATGCCGCAGCTTGGCGATCATCTCGGTCACCTTGAAGCCGGGCAGCTGCCCGCCCTCGCCGGGCTTGGCGCCCTGGGCGACCTTGATCTCCAGCTCCTCGCAGTGGTTGAGGTATTCCGCGGTCACGCCGAAGCGCCCCGAGGCCACCTGCTTGATCTTCGCGGAGGCGTTGTCCCCGTTCGGCATCGGCTCGAAATGCGCCGGGTCCTCGCCGCCCTCGCCGGAATCGGACTTCGCCCCGATCCGGTTCATGGCGATGTTCAGCGTCTTGTGCGCCTCCGGGCTCAGCGCCCCCAGCGACATCCCCGGCGTCACGAACCGCTTGCGGATGGAGGTGATGCTCTCGACCTCCTCCAGCGGCACCGGCGGCCCCTTGGGCTTGAAGTCCAGCAGATCGCGCAGATGGATCGGCGCCTGCCCGTTCATCCCCTTGCTGTACTTGCGCCACAGCTCGTAGGAGCCCGTGTCGCAGGCCGACTGCATCATGTGCATCAGCTGCGCGCCCCAGGCATGCGTCTCGCCCGACTTGCGCAGCTTGTAGAG
>JBNJGE010000245.1:0-5066 GCA_051747505.1 Pseudomonadota bacterium
CAGCTCATGGGCGCCATGGGCGCCATGGCCCGGGCCTGGGAGTCCGTCTCCGCCCGCCTGCTGCGCGCCTCCCGCGGGGGGCCGGAGACTGGCGGCCTCGCCCTGATCGTGCAGGAGATGGCGCTGGGCCTCGGCCCCGGTCGCTCCGGCGCCGGGCGGGCGGCCTTCCGCTCCGAACGCACGGGCGAGCGGGAGCTGACCGGCCGCATGCTCTGGCAGGCCCAGGGCGCCGACGCCTACGCCGGCCTGCGCACCCCCCGCCTCGTCGGCGCGAAGGAGCGGGAGGCCGCGGGCCAGCGCGACCCCGCGCTGGAGGAGGCCGAACCGGGTCTCGCGGCCGAGCTCCGCCGGCTGGGGGAGAGGGCCGAGCGCGCCTTCGCCGAGGCCATGGCGCTGGAGTTTACCATCGAGGACGGCCGCCTCTGGGTGCTGGCTGCCGAGCCGCTGCGCCGCTCCGCCCAGGCCGCCGTGCGCATCAGCGTCGATCTCGCCGAGGCCGGCGCCATCACCCGCCAGGACGCGCTTCTGCGCATCGAGCCGCGCCTGCTCTCCGAGCTTCTGCACCCGACCATCGACCCCGACGCCCCGCGCGACGTCCTCGCCCGCGGCCTGCCCGCCAGCCCCGGCGCCGCCTCCGGCCCGCTCGTCTTCACCGCCGACGCGGCCGACGCCGCCGCCGCCCGCGGCGTCCCCGCCGTGCTGGTGCGCGTGGAGACGAGCCCCGAGGACATCCGCGGCATGCACTCGGCCGCCGCCGTCCTGACCGTGCGGGGCGGCATGACCTCTCACGCCGCGGTGGTCGCCCGCGGGCTCGGCACCCCCTGCGTGGTTGGCGCCTCGGGCCTCCAGCTGGACATGGAGACCCGAAAGCTCACCGCGCCCGACGGCCGAGAGTTCCGCGAAGGCGACCAGATCACCATCGACGGCGCCTCGGGCGAGGCGCTGGCCGGCGCCGCGCCGACCGTGCAGCCGGAGTTCTCCGGCGCCGTGGCCGAGCTGATGGCCTGGGCCGACGCCGTGCGCCGCCTGCGCGTGCGCGCCAACGCCGACACCGCGCTGGACGCGCGCGTGGCGCTGGCCTTCGAGGCCGACGGCATCGGCCTGTGCCGGACCGAGCACATGTTCTTCGAGCCCGGGCGCATCACCCCCATGCGCCGCATGATCCTGGCCGAGTCCGAGTCCTCCCGGCGCGAGGCGCTGGCGGCGCTGCTGCCCATGCAGCGCGGCGACTTCATCAACCTCTTCCGGGTCATGCAGGGCCTGCCGGTGACCATCCGCCTGCTCGACCCACCCCTGCACGAGTTCCTGCCCCATGTGCATGACGAGCTGGGCGAGCTCGCCGCGGCCGCCGGCCTGACGCTGCCCGAGCTGCGCCGGCGCATCTCCGACATGCAGGAGTTCAACCCGATGCTCGGCAAGCGCGGCTGCCGGCTGGGCGTGACCCTGCCCGAGATCTACGAGATGCAGACCCGCGCCATCTTCGAGGCGCTGGCCCAGACCTGGGCCGACGGCCCGCTGGTGCGCCCCGAGATCATGATCCCGCTGGTCTCCGCCCGCCGCGAGGCCAGCCTGATCCGCACCAACATCGACGCCGTGGCCGCCGAGGTCGCGCTGGAGACCGGCCGCGCCTTCGACTACAGGGTCGGCGTCATGGTCGAGACCCCCCGCGCCGCCCTGCGCGCTGGCGACCTCGCCGGCGACATGGATTTCCTCAGCTTCGGCACCAACGACCTCACCCAGATGACCTACGGGCTGAGCCGCGACGACGCGGGCCGCTTCATGCGCGACTATGTCAATGCCGGGGTGTTCCCCGAGGACCCCTTCCACAGCCTCGACATCGAGGGGGTGGGCGAACTGCTGCTCATCGCCCGCGACCGCGCCCGCGCGCGACGCTCCGACATCCCCCTCGGCCTGTGCGGCGAGCATGGGGGCGACCCCGCCTCAATCCGTTTCTGCGAGGCCGCGGGCTTCGACTATGTCTCCTGCTCGCCCTTCCGGGTGCCGATCGCGCGGCTCGCCTGCGCGCAGGCCACGATCCTGCAGCGCCAGCTCGCCTCGGAGGCCGGGACGTGAGCGCGGGGCAGGGGACCCGGACCGCGCCGGCGGACGGCCCCGCGCTTCTCGCCCGCCTGCGGGAGGGCGGCAAGAGCGCGCTCGCCCGCGCGCTGGCGCGGATTGAGGCGAAGCCCGAGGCGCCCGAGACGCTGGTGCTGCTCGACGCCGCCCACCAGGCGCCGGTGGGCCATGTCATCGGCCTCACCGGCCCGCCGGGGGTCGGCAAGAGCTCGCTCGCCAGCCGCCTGATCGCCGACTGGCGCGGGCGCGGCCTGACGGTCGGCGTGATCGCCGTCGACCCGTCCTCCCGCCGCTCCCGCGGGGCGCTGCTGGGCGACCGCACCCGCATCGACACGGACCCGGAGGACGCCGGCGTCTTCGTCCGCTCCATGGCCGCGCGGGACCGGCTCGGCGGGCTGGCGGAGCTGACCTTTCCCGCCCTGACGCTGATGCGCGCCCTCTACGACCGGGTGCTGGTGGAGACGGTCGGCGTCGGCCAGTCGGAGGTCGAGATCGCTGACATGGCCGACACCGTGGCGCTCTGCGTCCAGCCCGCCTCCGGCGATGCGCTGCAGTTCATGAAGAGCGGCGTGATGGAGGCCCCGCACCTGATCGTGGTCACCAAGTCCGATCTCGGCGCCCCGGCCCGCCGGGCGCTCGCGGATCTCAGGGGCGCGCTGAGCCTCGCGCCCCCGCGCCCGGACGGCAGCGAGGCGCAGGCGCTCGCCTGTTCGGCCGGCGCGCCGGACGGGGCGGCGGCTTTCGTCGAGGCGCTGGAGGCGCGCGCCGCCCGGCCGCCCGACGCGGCCCTGCGCGACCAGCGCGTTCGCAACGCCCGCAACTGGGCGGCGCTGGCCCTGCGCGCGCAGTTCGGCCGGCGGGGGCTGGAGGCCGCGCGCGGGGCGCTTGATTCGCCCGATTTCGCCCGCGCGCCCTTCTCCGCCGCCGGCCGCGCCATGGCGGAGCTGGATTCCGCGCTCGCTCGCGCTTTTCACGCATAAGGCGAAAAATCCGGTAAAACATGTCTTTAAATGAGCCGCCGGGGCGGCGCGAGCGCGCAGGCCGCGCTTTCGCGCTGGATTCCCGCCCGCGCTTCGTGGTCAGAGGCGCTGGGAAACGCAGGATGACACAGGAGGGAGCGATGACGCGCAAGCCCGATCTTCGCGGCCGGCGCGCGGCTCGACGCGCGGCGGGAACGCTGGCGGCGGCGTTCGTCGCGGCGGCCGCGGCCGCGCCCGCGCCGGCGGATGTCTCCTCCTTCGTCGTGGCCGCTCTGGAGGGCGAGCGCGAGGCGCTCGCCGGCGTCATGGCCCGCCGCGGCGCCGTGGACACCGAGGCCGTCGAGGGCCGGGTGACCCCGCGCAGCGAGACCTCCTCGCTCGAGCATCTGGCGCGGGAGGACCGCAACATGCTTGCCGCCCTGCGCCGGGGCGAGGCGCGGGCCTCGCTGGGGCGGATGGGGGTCGAGGGCGGCCAGCTGAGCTGGGAGACCTTCGCCGACTCTCCGGCCGAGGGCGGCGCCCAGTGGCGCTGCCTGTCCGAGGCGCTCTATTTCGAGGCCCGCGGCGAAAGCCTCGTGGGCCAGGTCGCGGTGGCGGAGGTGATCCTCAACCGCATGGACAGCTCGGCCTACCCCGACAGCATCTGCGGCGTCGTCCGGCAGGGCGCCGACGACGGCCGGCTGCACGCCTGCCAGTTCTCCTACAATTGCGACGGCAAGCCCGAGACCATCGCCGACACGGCCATCTTCGAGCGCCTTGGCCGCGTGGCCCGGGGCATGATCGACGGCCTGCCCCGTGGGCTGACCGGCGGGGCCACCCATTACCACGCCGAGACTGTCCGCCCCCGCTGGGCGCGGCGCTTCGAGCGCACCGCCCGGATCGGAGAGCATGTCTTCTACCGCATCCCGGACGCGCTCGCCCGGAACTGACCGTCGGGCCGAGCGACGCCCGGCCCGAGGCGAGCACCTCTTTGATAAATTCAACCTCAGGTTGACAACCCCACTCCCGTTCATCTTGTATCAAGAAACCGGGAAAAAGGGGATGTCATGACAAGGGGGCTTCTCGTCGTTCACATGCGCTTCCCCGAGGGCGCGGGCGAGGCGCTGGACCGGGGCCTGGTCGCCCGGGCGCTGCCGCAGGACCGGCGCGCGCTGCTCAACGACCCCATGCACGCGCTGCGCGCCCGCTACCCCGAGGAGCTCGATCCGCTTCCTCCGGAGATCCGGCTGGTCTCCGGTGCGCTGCCTTTCGGCTACATGGATCATCCCGGCCGGCGCGCCGTGCATGTCGGCGTGCTGAGCGATCCCGAGCGCGCGGTCCTGCGTTTCGCCGCCCGCCTCGCCCGCGCCGGGGAGGCGGAGGCCGTGCGCCTGGCCGGGGAGGGGGCCGAGGTGTTGACGCCGGACGACCCCGACCGCCTTGTCCTGCAGCTTCTGAAGCTTCCCCGGGCGCGCGCGCGCTGCGCGGGGGCCATGACGCGGCTCTGCGCCGGCCTGCCCCTGCAGGCCCCCGGGCCGGAGGCGCGCGACCAGCTCCGCGCCGCGCTGGCCAATCTGCGGCGGATCAACTTCCTCGTCGCCGAGGAGGCCGGGCTGGACGACTTCGCGCGATACCTCTCCGGCGTCTTCGGCTGGCCCGCGCCCGAGGAGCCCGTCTCCGCGCGCCTGGCGCCGCCGCTGGCGGAGCCCGACGCGCTGGGGGGCGAGGCCCGGGCCGCGCTGCGCGAGGCCACCGAGCTGGACCGCCGCCTGCTGGAGCTGCGGGGCGAGAGCACGGGCGACCGCGTCGCCTGAGGCGGGCGGCGTAAACCTCGCCTTAACCGCGAGCCGGTAGACCTGTCGCGCCCCGCCGCGGCGGCCGGCCCCGCCTTCGGGGCCTTGGCCGCGCCGGCGGACCCATCCCCGAAGGAGCGCATCATGGCCAACCCGTTCAGCGGGCGCGCCGTGCCGATTTCCGGCCCGGCGACCGACCTCGTCTCCGTGACCCCCGACGACGCCGCCGACCTGCCCG
>JBNJGE010000246.1:0-5055 GCA_051747505.1 Pseudomonadota bacterium
ATGCATGACCATCCCCACGGCGGATCGCATCTGACCGACACGGAGGCGCGGGTGCGCGCGCTGGAGACCCTTCTGACGGAGAAGGGGCTGATCGATCCCGCCGAGATGGACGCGGTGATCGAGAACTACGAGACCCGCGTGGGGCCGCGCAACGGCGCGGCCGTGGTGGCGAAGGCCTGGGCTGACCCGGACTACATGGCGCGCCTGCGGGAGGACGCGACGGCGGCGATCCACGAGCTGGGGTATTCGGGGCGGCAGGGGGAGCACATCGTGGCCGTGGAGAACGGGCCGGGGGTGCACAACCTCGTCGTCTGCACGCTGTGCTCCTGCTATCCGTGGCCGGTGCTGGGGCTGCCGCCGGCCTGGTACAAGTCCAACGAATACCGCGCGCGGGCGGTGCGGGAGCCGCGGAAGGTGCTGGCGGAGTTCGGGGTGGAGCTGGCGGACGACGTCGAGGTGAAGGTGTGGGACTCGACGGCGGAGATCCGCTACCTGGTGATCCCTCAGCGGCCCGCGGGCACGGAAGGCTGGGATGAGGCGCGGCTGGCGGAGCTGGTCACGCGCGACAGCATGATCGGCGCGGGCTGGCCGCGGCCGGCGGAGGCGGCGGCATGACGCGCATCCACGACCTGGGCGGCATGTCGGGCTTCGGGCCGGTGGAGCGCGAGGCGGACGAGCCGAACTTCCATGCGCCCTGGGAGGCGCGGGTGCTGGCGATGAACCTCGTCGCGAAGGGCCCCGAGGGGTGGAACATCGACAAGGGCCGGCACACGCGGGAGCGGCTGGAGCCGGTCGTCTATCTCGGCTCCTCCTACTATCAGCGCTGGCTGGAGGGGCTGGTGCTGCGGCTCAAGGATGGCGGGCTTATCGAGGAGTCGGAGATCGAGGCGCGGATGGGCGCCGAGGGGACCGACTGGGAGCGCCCGGCCGAGCCGGAGAAGGTCGAGGCGATGCATGCGCGCTTCTCGCAGCATCATCCCTACACGCGGCCGGCGCCGAACGGGCTGCCGGCGCCGTTCGAGGTGGGGGCCTGGGTGCGGGTGATGACCGAGGATCCCAGCGGGCACTGCCGGGCGCCGCGCTATGTGCGCGGGCGCGTGGGCACGGTGGAAATCCGCCACGGGGTGCATGTGTTCGCGGACACCAACGGGATGGGGCGGGGGGAGAACCCGACTCACCTGTATTGCGTGCGCTTCGATGCGCGCGAGCTGTTCGGGGACGAGGCGGAGCCGGACGCCTCGGTGACCTGCGACCTGTGGCATCCGCATCTGGAGGCGGCGGAATGAGCGGGGAGCGGCCGGAGCCGGAGGTGTTCGAGGCGCCCTGGCAGGCGCAGGCCTTCGCCATGGCGGTGACGCTCAACGAGGCGGGGGTCTTCGCCTGGTCGGACTGGGCCGAGGCGCTGGGCCGCCGGCGCGCGGCGGCGGAGGCCGCGGGGGCGCCGGACGACTACTGGCTCTGCTGGCTGGAGACGCTGGAGGAGATGGTCGCCGCCCATGCCGGCGTGCCGCGCCAGCGGGTGGTGGAGCTGGCGGACGCCTGGCAGAGGGCGGCGGAGGCGACGCCGCACGGCACGCCGATCACGCTCGACATTCTCGCCCAGGACTGAGGGTCAGGGCAGGAGCGGGCGGAGCTGCGGCCAGGCCTCCGCATCCGCCACGGACTTGTCGCGGCAGAACGGGTTGCAGAAGCCGATGACGCGGCCGTCGATCTCGGCCAGCGAGTCGGGGGCGACCGGGCGGCCGGAATAGGGGCAGGTTTCGTTGACCGGCTGCGCGTCCGTGACCGGGCGGGCCGGGCGGGGCGTGGGGCCGAAGCGGGGGCGCTGGGGGAGGTCGCGCTCATGGCGCTCCACCACGCGATGCTCGGCCTCGCCCATGGCGCGCCAGCGGCGGAAGGGCTCCCAGGCGAAGATGGTCTCGGCATAGGCGAGCGAGGCGGGGTCGCGTCCCAGCCCGTAGGTGACGAAGCGGGCGGCGACGGGCGCGTGGAAGGCGTCGGCGGCCGTGGGGCGGGCGCCGAAGAGCCAGGGGCCGCCGTCTGCGAAACGCTCCCGCGCCCAGGCCCAGAGGGATTCGATGCGCGCCAGGTCGGCCTCGACCTCCGCGGAGGGGGCGAAGCCCTCGTGGCGGCGCAGGAGGTTCATGGGGCAGTCGCGGCGCAGGGGCTGGAAGCCCGCGTGCATCTCGGCGCAGAGGGCGCGGGCGGCGGCGCGGGCCTGCGGGGCCGCGGGCCAGAGGGCGGCGTCGGGGAAGCGGTCGGCGAGCTCCTCGGCGAGCGCGAGGCTGTCCCAGACCAGGGTTCCGTCCTCGAAGCGGGCGGCGGGGACAGTGCGGGCGGGCGCGAAGTCGGCGCGCAGGGCCTCGAAATCCTCCGAGCGCAGGGCGGCGAAGCGGGGGCGGCAGGGGGCGCTGGCGAGCTCGACCAGCAGATGGCCGCGCAGGGACCAGCTGGAATAGCTGCGGTCGGCGATGGCCAGCTCGATCATGGCGGTGTCCTTTCGGGCGATCCGGTGCGCGGAAACGGCTTTCACGGAAACAATACGTTTCCGGGGGGCGGGTTGGTGAACCATTCGTGGGCGTCCCTCGTAGCTAGTCACAGATGACGCGGAACGTCACGGGCCCGCCGCGGGTTTTGACGGTGGGCGGCCCCCGGCAAGGAGACCGACATGCCCCTCGACATGCCCCAGGCGAGTTCGATGACGCGGACCGCCATGGCCGCCGAGCTTCTGGACGCTGAGACGGAGCTCGAGCTGGCCCGCCGCTGGCGCGACGACGGAGACGAGAGGGCGCTGCACCGGCTGGTGACCGCCTATATGCGGCTCGCAATCTCCATGGCTGCGAAATACCGCCGCTACGGCGCGCCGATGAACGACCTCACGCAGGAGGCGGGCGTCGGGCTGATGAAGGCGGCGGAGAAGTTCGACCCGGACCGGGGGGTGCGGTTCTCCACCTACGCGGTGTGGTGGATCAAGGCCTCCATCCAGGACTACGTGATGCGCAACTGGTCGATGGTGCGCACGGGCTCGACCTCCTCCCAGAAGTCGCTGTTCTTCAACATGCGCCGGGTGCGCGCCAGGCTTGAGCGCGAGATGGAGCAGGACGGCGAGGCGCTGAGCGGCCACGAGATCCGCCGGCGGATCGCGGAGGACCTGGGCGCGCCGCTGCGCGACGTGGAGATGATGGAGGGCCGCCTCGCGGGCTCCGACTTCTCGCTCAACGCGCAGCAGGCGGGCGAGGATGGGCGCGAGTGGCTGGAGACCCTCGAGGACGAGACGGCCGACAGCGAGGCCAGCGTTGCGCGCAAGCGGGACCTGTCGGCGGCGCGCCAGTGGATCAGGGACGCCATGACGGCGCTGACCGATCGCGAGAAGATGATCATCATCGCCCGCAAGATCGAGGACGAGCCGGAGACGCTGGAGAGCCTCGGGACCAAGCTAGGGCTGTCCAAGGAGCGGGTGCGCCAGCTGGAGGCGCAGGCGCTGCGCAAGATGCGCCGGCGGCTGGAGGAGACCGTGGGCGAGGAGGCGGGCGCGCTGGCCGCCGCGTTCTGAGGGCGCGCCGGCTGGCCCCGGGGCGCGCAGGCTGGTAAGGAGCGCCCCGACCTCGAGGCAAGCGGGATATCCTCAGATGGACGACGCGACCCAGGCGCAGGCGGAGTTCGAGACGCCCGAGGGCGTCTTCGCCGAGACGGTGATCTCGGTGCATCACTACACCGACCGCCTGTTCAAGTTCCGGCTGACGCGACCCGACAGCTTCCGCTTCCGCTCCGGCGAGTTCGTGATGATCGGGCTGCCGGGCGAGAAGCCGGTCTGGCGCGCCTACTCCATCGCCTCGCCCTCCTGGGACGAGGAGCTGGAGTTCTTCTCCATCAAGGTGCCGGACGGGCCGCTGACCTCGAAGCTGCAGAAGATACAGCCGGGCGACGTGGTGTGGTTCCGCAAGAAGCCGACGGGCACGCTGGTGCTGGACGCGCTGGCGCCCGGGGAGCGGCTGTGGCTGTTCTCCACCGGCACGGGGATCGCGCCCTTCGCCTCCATCGTGCGGGACCCGGAGACCTACGAGAAGTTCGACGAGGTGATCCTCTGCCACACCTGCCGGGAGGCGGCGGAGCTGGCCTATGGCTACGAACTGGCGGATCTGGCGAAGGGGGATCCGCTGGTGGGGGAGGAGGCGAGCGCCAAGCTGCGCCACTTCGCGACGACCACGCGCGAGGAGACCGGGCGCATGGGGCGGATCACCGACCTGATGGAGTCGGGGGCGCTGTTCGAGGCGCTGGAGGTTCCGCCCATCGAGCCCGGGCGCGACCGGGCGATGATCTGCGGCTCCATGGACATGCTCAAGGACACCAAGGCGCTGATGGAGGGGTTCGGGCTGACCGAGGGCTCCAACAGCCGGCCGGCGGAGTTCGTGGTGGAGCGGGCCTTCGTGGGCTGAACGCTCAGGGGGCGAGGGCCTCGCCCAGGACGAGCTGGCGCGGGCCGAACTGGGTCAGGCCCGGGCCGTAGGCCATCACCGACAGGCGGGGCGGGCCCGAGGGGGGCGCGAGCCCGACGGCATAGCTGACGCCTTCTGTCAGGCTGCCGACCATCATGCGAAAGCCCCAGGGGGCGTAGACGATCTCGAAGGGCCGGGCCTCCTCGCCGTCGAGCCAGAGGCGCGCGCGGCCCTGCAGGACGCCGGCCTCGACCCGGCCCGGGGCGGCCTCGGCCCGCATGCGGGCGTCGCCGCCGCGCCAGCCCCCGTGGACGGTCTGGCTGAGCAGGTGGGCGCGCAGGTCGGGCGCGGTTCCGACTTCGGCGCCGTCGGCCGGCAGGGAGTCGATCGCGCGGAGCAGCGTTCGAAGCATTGTCCGTCTCCCCGGGCCGGGAGCGGCCCTGAGAAGCGGCAGCCTGCGGGGGAACGGGGGGGCGCGCCTTGATCCGGATCATGGGGCGGCGCCAACGGCCGCGGCGCGATGGTCGGAGTGGCAGGATTCGAACCTACGACCCCCGCCTCCCGAAGACGGTGCTCTACCAGGCTGAGCTACACTCCGACGTGCGAGGCGCGAATTAGC
>JBNJGE010000247.1:0-5021 GCA_051747505.1 Pseudomonadota bacterium
CGCCCGCACCGACCTGACGGCCGAGCTCGTCTCCGCCGACGCCCTCGAATGGGCGCCCGGGGCCCCCTTCGACGCCATCCTGCTCGACGCCCCCTGCTCGGCCACCGGTACCATCCGCCGGCACCCGGACGTCCCCCATCTGCGCGCCTCGCTGGACCTCAAGCCCTTCGTCGAGGTCCAGGACGCCCTGCTTGACCGCGCCGCCGCCTGGCTCGCCCCCGGCGGGCGGCTGGTCTACGCCACCTGCTCCCTCCTGCCCGAGGAAGGCGAGCAGCGCGCAGCCGCCCTCCTTCAGCGGGAGTCCGGCCTCGCGCCCCTTCCTCCCGAGCCGGAGCGCTTCGGCATCCCCCCCGACTGGCTCGATTCCGCCGGAAACCTGCGCACCCGGCCCGATTTCTGGCCGGATTCGGGCGGACTCGACGGATTTTTCGCCGCTTCCTTCATCCGCCGGACGTGACATTGCCGTATCGCGGCGCCTATGTTGCGCCGCATTGCGCGGGGGGCGGGTTCGCCCGCCCGCCTTGTCGCGTATTGGGCGAAGAGAGGATGTGTTGAGCGGACTGATCGACTGGCTCGGCCTCCCGGTCCGCACCCCGAAGGCGCTGGCCTTCCGGGCGGAGCCGATGTGGATCGGCGACGCCGCCGCCGCGCGCCGCCTGCTGGCCGGCCGCTTCCGCTTCGCCGGGCGCGAGGTGCAGGCGCGCGAGCTCGGCCCCTGGCGCGTCTCGCCCCCCACCCCCGCCTTCGCCGAGGAGCTCCACGCCTTCGCCTGGCTCGACGACCTCGCCGCCGCCGGCGCCCGCCAGGCCCGGGGCGTGGCCCGGTCCTGGCTGTTCGGCTGGATCGCGCAATACGGGGAGGGCGCCGGCCCCGGCTGGGCGCCGGAGACCGCCGGCCGCCGCGCCCTCCACTGGGCCGAGCGCGCCGACCTCGTCCTGCACGACGCCGACGCCGACCTGGAGCGCCGCTTCCTCCGCGCGCTGGCCCAGCACGCCCGCCGCCTGCGCCGGCAGGCCGACTCCGTCCCCGCCGGCCTGCCCCGCCTGCGCGCGACCTCCGGCCTGCTTCTCGCCGTCATGGCGACCGAGCCGGGCGAGCGCCCCCGCCGCGCCGCCGCCCGCCGCCTGGCCGAGGCCGCGGAGACCGCCATCGACGCCGAGGGCGGCCTCGTCTCCCGCAATCCCGAGGCGCTGTGCGAAAGCCTCATCCTCCTCGCCTCGACCGCCCGCCACCTGGAGGCCGCGGGGCTGGAGCCCGAGACCGCCCACGCCCGGGCCGTCGCCCGCGCCCAGTCCGCCCTGCGCGCCCTGCGCATGCGCGACGGCGCCCTGCCCCGCTTCCACGGCGGCGGCCCCGGCGCCCCGGGCCGGCTGGACCACGCCCTCTCCCTCGCCCATCCCCGCCGCGGCGCCCCCCCGCGGGAGCGCGCGATGGGCTATGTCCGCCTCGCCGCCGGCCGCGCCAGCGCCGTCGTGGACGCCGCGCCCCCGCCGCCCACGCCGGGCGCCCACGCCTCCACGCTCTCCTTCGAGTTCGCCTGCGGCGCGGGCCGTCTGATCGCCAACTGCGGCCCCGGCGCCCGGCTGGCCGACTGGGCCGACGCCTGCCGCGCCACCGCCGCCCAGTCCGCCCTCTCGCTCGAGGGCGTCTCGTCGGCCCGTATTTCCCCTTCGGCGAAGGGCCGCGGCCCGCACCCCTTCGTCCAGGCCCCGCGCGACGTCCCCTCCGAGACCGCCCATGACGGCGAAGGCAACTGGTTCCTCGGCGCCCATGACGGCTACCTCGACTCCCACGGCCTGATCCATCGCCGCCGCCTCTTCCTGTCCCTCGACGGCCGCGACTTCCGCGGCGAGGACGTGCTCGAGGCGCCCGACTCCCGCGCCCGCGCCCGTTTCGACCGCGCGTTGCGGGCCCGCCAGGGCGACGCCCGCGCCGGCCTGCCCTTCGCGCTGCACTTCCACCTCCACCCCCGGGCGGAGGCGACCGCCGACGGCGACGCCGTCGCCCTGACGCTCGAGGGCCTGACCTGGCGCTTCACCTGCCTGGGCGGCGCGCCCGAGCTCCATGACAGCGTCTGGTTCGAGCCCGACCGCCCCGAGCCGCGCGCGACCAAACAGATCGTGGTCACCGCCCGGGCCGTGGAGTATGCAGGCCGCGTCTCCTGGGGCCTGCGCCGCGCCGACCCCGCCTGACCCGTCACCCGCGCCGCCCGGCGCGCAACCGACCGGAGGCCGCCCGCCCATGACCGAGACCCGCCTCAAGCCCGCCCGCGCGCTCATCTCCGTCTCCGACAAGACCGGCCTCGCCGAGCTCGCGACCGCCCTGCACGGACAGGGGGTGGAGCTCGTCTCCACCGGCGGCACCGCCCGCGCCATCCGCGAGGCCGGGCTGGAGGTGCGCGACGTCGCCGAGCTCACCGGCTGGCCGGAGATGATGGACGGCCGCGTGAAGACCCTGCACCCGCGGGTCCATGGCGGCCTGCTCGCCCTGCGCGACGACCCCGAGCACGCCTCGGCGATGGAGACGCACGACATCCCCGCCATCGACCTGCTGATCGTCAATCTCTACCCGTTCGAGGCCACCGTCGCCTCCGGCGCCTCGCCCGCCGACTGCATCGAGAACATCGACATCGGCGGCCCCGCCATGATCCGCGCCGGCGCCAAGAACCACGCCCATGTCGCCGTGGTCACGGACCCCGAGGACTACGCCCCCCTGCTGGCGGAGCTCGAGGCCGGCGGCACGACGCAGGCCTTCCGCACCCGCCTCGCCGCCACGGCCTACGCCCGCACCGCCGCCTACGACGCCGCCGTATCGACCTGGATGGCGGACCACGCCGGCGAGGCGACGCCGCGCCGCCGCGCCTTCGCCGGAACCCTCGCCCAGCGCCTGCGCTACGGCGAGAACCCCCACCAGTCGGCGGCCTTCTACCGCGACGGCTCCTCCCGCCCCGGCGTGGCCACCGCCACCCAGCTCCAGGGCAAGGAGCTGAGTTACAACAACATCAACGACACCGACGCCGCCTTCGAGTGCGTGGCCGAGTTCGACCCCGAGGAAGGCCCCGCCTGCGTGATCGTCAAACACGCCAACCCCTGCGGCGTGGCCCAGGGCGACAGCCCCGTGGACGCCTGGGCGCGCGCGCTGGCCTGCGACCCGACCTCCGCCTTCGGCGGCATCGTCGCCCTCAACCAGCCGCTGGACGGCGAAACGGCGCGAGAGATCGCGAAGATCTTCACCGAGGTCGTCATCGCCCCCGAGGCGACGGCGGAGGCCCGCGAGGTCTTCGCCGCGAAGAAGAACGTCCGACTGCTGGTGACCGGCGCCCTGCCCGACCCCGCCGAGCCCGGCCGCGTCTTCCGCCAGGTCTCAGGCGGCTTCCTGGTGCAGGACCGCGACTCCGGCCGCCTCGACCCGGACACGCTGAAGACGGTGACGCAGCGCGCCCCGACGCCCTCCGAAATGGCCGACCTGATGTTCGCCTGGCGCGTGGCCAAGCACGTCAAGTCCAACGCCATCGTCTATTCCCGCGACGGCGCCACCGTGGGCATCGGCGCGGGCCAGATGAGCCGGGTGGACTCCACCCGCATCGCCGCCCGCAAGGCCGAGGACATGGCCCGCGCCGAGGGCCTGCCGGAAAGCCCCGCGAAGGGCTCCGTCGTCGCCTCCGACGCCTTCTTCCCCTTCCCCGACGGCCTGCTGACCGCGGCGGAGGCCGGGGCCACCGCGGTCATCCAGCCCGGCGGCTCCATGCGCGACGAGGAGGTGATAAAGGCCGCCGACGAGGCCGGCCTCGCCATGGTCTTCACCGGCCTGCGCCACTTCCGCCACTGAGCGGCGGGGGCGGGCGCCGTCACAGCGCCTGCCAGACCTCGCCGAAGCTGATCGCGAAGACGCTGCCCACGCCCAGCGCCAGCATCAGCGTGAAGCCCCGCAGAAGCGCCTCGCCCAGCCGGTCGCGCTTCGGCCCCTCGCCCGGCTCCTCCTCCCGCCGCGCCCGCGCGGCGGCGATGGCGACCCATCCGAGGATCAGCAGGCTGAGGATCCCGGCGAGCTTGACGAGGGTGACGGCGAACAGCATGGCGAACTCCTGACTCATTCTGTCAGGCTTCCATCTGGGCCGATGGTTGCGCCGCCGCAACGACCTGCGACGGAACGCGCAGTCCGCTCCGGGTCCCGCGATCCGCGGGGCCTTAACGCCCTCTTCAGCCTGTCCGGAGACCCTGCCGCGCAGGCACTCGGAGGCGCGACATGGGCGGCCGACTGACCCGCGACGGGGAGACCGCGACGCTCGGCGGCGTCGTGCTGGCCAACAACAGCTGGGGCCGCGGCGATCTGGCCGCGGGTCGCGACTACGTGCAGACCGTCACCTTCGGCGACTCGCTGGCCGAGGGCGTGCGCTTCGCCTGGTCCTGGCCCGACGCCGCCGAGGGCGTGCGCGCCTTCCCCGAGCTCTACGCCGGCCGCAAGCCCTGGGGCGGTCCCGCGGGCGGCGACCTGCTGCCCCTGCCTGTCTCCGTCGCCGCCGAGGGGCTGACCCTGCGCTACGAGACCGCCCGGGGCGGCGAGACGGCCGGCTTCAATGTCGCCCTCGACATCTGGATCGCCGACCGCCCCGACGCCGGCCCGGCCGGCATCCGCCAGGAGCTCATGGTCTGGCTCATGCGCGGGGAGGCCGACCCCGCCGGCGCCCCCGTCGCCCGGCTCGCGGCCGGCGACCTCGCCGGCGCCCTCCATGTGCGGGAGGGTCACGCCGCCGGCTGGACCTACCTGGCCCTCGTCTCCGACCGCCCGCGGCCCGCGGGCGAGATAGACCTCGCCGCCCTGCTCGACGCCCTGGCCGCCCGCGGCCTCGTCGCCCCCGGCTCCTGGCTCCTGACCGTGGAGCTCGGCGCCGAGGTCGTCCGCGGCGAGGGCTGGCTGGGCGTCACCGAGTTCGCCCTGGACGGCCCGCCGGGCCGGACCGCCGCGGGCGCCGAGGCCCTCACGCTCCAGCCCGACCCGGGCCCGCCGGTCCTCGCGCCGAT
>JBNJGE010000248.1:0-5008 GCA_051747505.1 Pseudomonadota bacterium
CGCGACACCCGCGGGTTCATCTCGATCACCACCATGCGCCCCGTCTCGGGCTGCACGGCGAACTGCACGTTGGAGCCGCCCGTCTCCACCCCGATCTCGCGCAGCACCGCGATCGAGGCGTTGCGCATGCGCTGATACTCCTTGTCGGTCAGCGTCAGCGCCGGCGCCACGGTCACCGAATCCCCAGTATGCACCCCCATCGGGTCCACGTTCTCGATGGAGCAGACGATGATGCAGTTGTCCGCCTTGTCGCGGACCACCTCCATCTCGAACTCCTTCCAGCCCAGCAGGCTCTCGTCGATCAGGATCTGGCTCACCGGAGAGGCGTCGAGCCCCGCCTGGCAGATCCGCTCGTAGTCCGAGCGGTTGTAGGCCACGCCCCCGCCGGTGCCCCCCAGCGTGTAGGCCGGCCGGATGATCGCCGGCAGCCCCACATGCTCCAGCGCCGCCCGGCACTCCTCGATGGTCGAGGCGATGGTCGCCGCCGGGTTCTCCAGCCCGATCCGGTCCATCGCCTCGCGGAAGAGCTTGCGGTCCTCCGCCATCTCGATCGCCTGCCGGTCCGCGCCGATCAGCTCCACCCCGAAGGCCGCCAGCACCCCCTGGTCGTCCAGCGCCAAGGCGGCGTTCAGCGCCGTCTGCCCGCCCATGGTGGGCAGCAGCGCGTCGGGCCGCTCCTGCTCGATGATGCGCGCGATCACCCCGGGCGTGATGGGCTCGACATAGGTGGCGTCGGCCATCTCCGGGTCGGTCATGATCGTGGCGGGGTTGGAGTTGACGAGGATGACCCGGTAGCCCTCCTCCCTCAGCGCCTTGCAGGCCTGGGCGCCGGAATAGTCGAACTCGCAGGCCTGCCCGATGATGATGGGCCCGGCCCCGATGATCAGGATCGAGGAGATGTCGTCGCGTCTGGGCATGGGGTGTCCTCCTCGGACCGCGCGGGCGCGCGGGCGGGGTCCGGTCGTCCGGTCTCTGGGCTGCGGTCGCGCGGGTTATAACGGCGCCTGCGCATGACGCAAGCGGAGCGCGCCGCCCGGCCCTCGCCCGCTCCCCGAAACCGCCCCGGCGCGGCGGTCGCATGCGCCGGATTTTGCCGATATGAAAGGAAGACGCCCGTCCGGGCGCGGGATCAGGCGAAGGCGAGGCAAGGGGAACGGCGCATGGCCGCAGGGGGCGAGACCGGGTTTCTGGAGACGGCGGCCGTCCTGCTGGGCGCCGCCGTGGTCGCCGTGCCCGCCTTCAAGCGCGCGGGGCTGGGCTCGGTCATCGGCTATCTCGCCGCCGGCGCGGCTCTCGGGCCCTTCGGGCTCGCGATGATCAGCGACGTGCACACCGTCATGGGCTTCGCCGAGTTCGGCGTGGTCCTGCTCCTCTTCGTCATCGGGCTGGAGCTTCGCCCCGCCCGTCTGTGGCGCCTGCGCATGGAGATATTCGGCCTCGGCCTCGCCCAGGTCGCGGTGACCGCCGCCGCGCTGGTGCCCCTCAGCCAGTTCGCCGGGCTGGGCTGGTCGGCGGCGCTGGTCGTCGGCTCGGCGCTGGCGCTCTCCTCCACCGCCTTCGGCGTGCAGATCCTGCGCGAACGCGGCGATCTCAACCGCCCCTACGGCGACCGCGCCTTCTCCATCCTGCTCTTCCAGGACCTGGCCATCGTGCCCCTGCTGGCCATGGTCGCCTTCCTCGCCCCCGGCAACGCCGAGGGGACGGCCGATTGGCGCGACATCACCCTCGCCCTGGGCGCCGTGGCCGCCCTGGTGATCGCCATGCGCTTCGGCGCCGGCCCCTTCCTGGCGCTCATCGCGCGCAGCCGCGCCGACGAGGTCTTCACCGCCGCCGCGCTGCTGGTGGTCATCGCCTCCGCCCTGCTGATGGACGCCGTCGGGCTGTCCATGGCGCTCGGCGCCTTCATCGCCGGCCTGCTGATGGCCGAGACCGAGTTCCGCCACCAGCTCGAGAGCGACATCGAGCCCTTCCGCGGCCTCCTGCTCGGCCTGTTCTTCATGAGCTTCGGCATGACCGTGGACTGGCGCCTGGTCGCCGAAAGCTGGTGGCTGGTGCTGGGCGGCGCGCTGGGCCTCTTCGGGCTCAAGGCCGCGATCCTCTGGGCGCTCGCCCGGCTGATGGGCTCGAATAACTTCGACGCCCTGCGCATCGCCGCCACGCTGGGGCAGGGGGGCGAGTTCGCCTTCGTGATGTTCTCCGCGGCCGGGGCGGGGGGGCTGCTGAGCGGCTCCCAGCAGTCCACGCTTGGCGCGCTGGTGACCGTCTCCATGATCCTCACGCCCTTCGCCCTGCGCCTGGCCGAGCGCGCCCGCCCGCGCGAGCGCGAGGAGGTGGCCGATCTGGAGGACGCCTCGAAGGCTCCGCCCGCGCGCATCATCGTGGCGGGCTTCGGGCGCGTGGGGCAGGTGGTGGCGCGCATCATGCGCCTGCGCGGCTACGACGTGACGCTGATCGACAAGTCCCTGCGCCCGATCCGGCGCGGCGAGATCTTCGGCACCAAGGTCTATTACGGCGACGCCCGCCGGGTGGACGTCCTCAGATCCGCCGGCGCCGCGGAGGCCGCCATCATCTATCTGTGCATCGACGACCGCGACGGCGCGAAGGCGGCGGTGGAGAAGATCCGCCACGCCTTCCCCCAGGCGGCGATCTTCGCCGACACCTATGACCGCTTCTCGGAGTGGGACCTGCGCGAGGCCGGCGCCCACGAGGTCGTGCGCGAGACCTTCGAATCGGCCGTGGAGCTCGGCCGCCGCGGCCTGATCCATCTGGGCGACGGCAAGGTCGCCGACGAGCTGATCGAGGAGTTCCGCCGCCGCGACGCCGAGCTCACCCGCCTGCAGAACGAATACGGCATGCGCGAGGGGCTGGAAAAGCTGCGCGACAAATACGCCCCCCAGATCTGAGCCCGCCGCCCCCGCCCCGGCGCGCGCCCCGCCCGCCCGCCCCCGCGCGCGCCGGGGCGGGGGCGGGCGGGCCGCGGCCTCAATGGGCCATCAGCACCGGCACCTTCGCCTCCGCGAGGATCGCCCTGGTCGTCCCCCCGATCAGGTCCTCGGAGAACTTGGAGTGCTCGTAGGCCCCCATCACCAGCAGCCCCGCCGCCCGGTCCTCCACGGCGTTGAGCAGCGCCGCCGGCACCCCGCCTTTGGGCTTCTTCACCTGCAGCCAGTCGGTCTGGACGCCGTGGCGCGCCAGATGGGCGACCACGTCGCGCCCCTCGTGGCGCTGCGCGGCCTCCGACTCGCCCACCGTGGTGACGGTGACGTGGTGCAGCCCCTCCAGGATCCCCATGGCGTCCGACATCGCCCGCGCCGCCGCGCGCCCGCCGTCCCAGGCCAGCACGGCCCGCTCGCCCAGCCGGTCGGTGCGGTAGCCCTTCGGCACGATCAGCACCGGCCGGCCGGAGCGCAGCGCGACCACATCCGCATGCGGCGCCAGATGCTCGACATCCGGGCTGCTCTCGTGGCGGCCCATCACCACCACGTCATAGACCCGCGCCGCCTCCATCAGGGACTCGTCCGCGTCCCCCGCCAGGTCCAGGAAATGCACTTTCCCCGGCCGCTCCTTCTCCAGCTCCAGCGTGCTCTCGCGGAAGCGCTTGGCGATCTCCTCGCGCCGCTCCCGCTCCGAGGCCACCACCTGCTCCATCAGGTCCGCCGTGATCCAGGGCCCCAGCGCCGCGCTGATCCGGCTCGGCCCGTGGGAGACGACGCCCGTCAGATGCGCGTCGTGCTTGCGCGCCATCAGCATCGCGACGCCCAGCGCCGAATCCGAGGCCGCGAGCCCGTTGTAGGAGACGAGGATGTTGCGGATGGCCATGATCGGACGCTCCCTCAGATCGCGTTTCAGTCCTTCCCTCGCCCGCACCCTGCCCCCGCGCCTTGATCCATGTCACGCCCTGCGGGGCCCCGCGGTTTCTTGACTCCGCCGCCCATGCGCGTAGAAGGCCCCCGTCCGGCGACGCGCGACCCGCGCCTCGCCAGCGACCCGCGTCCGCGGGCCCGCCGACCAGCGGCGGGGCCCTGTCGCCCGAAAGGGGAGCAGGAGGACGCGCGAATGCGAGAGATGGAAAAGGAGAGGGCGCCATGACCAAGCGCACCGCCGCGAAATACAAGATCGACCGCCGCATGGGCGAGAACATCTGGGGCCGCCCGAAGTCCCCGGTGAACCGCCGCCAGTACGGCCCCGGCCAGCACGGCCAGCGCCGCAAGGGCAAGCTCAGCGACTTCGGCCTGCAGCTCCGCGCCAAGCAGAAGCTCAAGGGCTACTACGGCGACATGACGGAGAAGCAGTTCCGCCGCATCTTCGCCGAGGCCGAGCGCCGCCGCGGCGACACCGGCGAGAACTTCATCGGCCTGCTGGAGCGCCGCCTCGACGCCGTCGTCTACCGCGCCAAGTTCGTGCCGACCATGTTCGCCGCCCGCCAGTTCGTGAACCACGGCCATGTCGAGGTGAACGGCAAGCGCGTGAACATCCCCTCCTACACCGTCAAGGAGGGCGACGTGATCTCGGTCAGGGAGAAGTCGCGGCAGATGGAGCTCGTCATGGGCGCCGTCGACTCGGCCGAGCGCGACGTGCCCGACTATCTCGACGTGGACCACAACAAGATGACCGCCAGCTTCGTGCGCACCCCCGCGCTGGGCGACGTCCCCTACCCGGTGACGATGGAGCCCAACCTGGTCATCGAGTTCTACGCCCAGAACTGATCCCGGCCCCGCGCCGGAACGAAAGGGCCGCGCCTCGCCGGGCGCGGCCCTTTTCGCGTCCGCCGCCCGGCGCGCGGGCCGGCCCCGATCGCATCAGGGGCCGCCGCCCCCACCCCCGTTTCCGCGCGCGCGGAAAGTATTTCCCCAAGCATACTTCCAATCAAAGGTGAAATTCGGAACCCCCGGCGCCCGCGCGCCAATTTCGGCCATGTCCGCATTGCGTGTTGGTCATGCCGCGAGCATGTCGGGCCATGGGTCCTCTCGATGCTGGCGGGCGATGAACCAGGCGAGATAGCCGGAGA
>JBNJGE010000249.1:0-5007 GCA_051747505.1 Pseudomonadota bacterium
GCGCCGCCGCGAGGGGCCGCGCGGCGGCCTGAGCCCGCGCGGCGCCGGCGGCGCCGCGCGGCAGGGGTTCAGTTGCGGCCGCCGCCGGCCCCGTTCCGCCCGTCTCCGCCCGAGCCCGAGCCGCCCCGCTGCGGCTCGCGCTCGCGGTCCCACGCCGGCTCGTGCACGCGGTCGCGCTCACGCTCGCGACGCCGCAGAGTCTCGATCATCGTCTCGTGACGGCGGTCCTGCAGGCGCATGCGCTCGCGCATCAGGTCGTGCTCTTCCTCCAGAAGGTGCAGGCGCTCGCGCAGCCTCTCGATCTCGCGCAGCCGGTCGTCCTGTTCGATCATCATCTGGTCGCGGTCGCGGTCCTGACCCTGCGCGAAAGCGGGGCCCGTGACAGCAAGGCAGACCGCGGCGGCGGGCAGCAGGAAATGGCGACGTCTCATGGCGCTCTCCAAAGCGAAATGCGCCCCCCGACAACCCGTCTAGGCCCTCAGGCGCCTCAGCGCTTTGTCGCAGATCAACGCCCCCGTCAGCCGCCCCGCGCCTCCGCCGCATGCCGGACGAGCGCCGCAAGCCGGTAGAGCCCATGCACGAACCGCCCGTAGGGCATGGTAACGAAGAACGCGAAGACGAATCCCAGATGCAGCGCCAGCAGCGTGCCCATCGCCGCCGTCTCGCGCAGGAGCAGCAGCGCCAGCCCCGTCGCCCCCACCGCGGCCAGCATGTGGGAGAACGCGGCGTCCATCCCCCCGCCGCCGGTCTCGTCGCCCAGCGCCTCCGGCCGCGCCTTGCGCGCCGCGATCAGCCCGATGGGCCCGAAGGTGATCCCCAGCCCGCCGACGAAGCCCAGCAGCACCGGCGCCGAGCCCCAGGAATAGGGCGCCTCCCAGCCCAGCCCGTAATGCATGACCGTCGCCGCGCAGGTCGCCGCGAAGCACAGCAGGAACCCGTAGAAGGTCATGTGATGCCACAGCTTCCGGGGGTCCCGCGTCGTCTCCAGGTCCTTCCCGCACCCCATCCCGCCGCCGTCCAGATGACGCAACCCCGCCGCCTCCCCCAGCGCCCGCCGCCAGTCCGCAATCCGCGCCCCGCGTCCCAGCCGCGGCCCCCGCCCAGCCTCGACATCCGCCCAGTAATTCCGGAATCCCATCGCGAAGGCGACCAGCGCCCAGAGGAACGCCGCCCCGAACACCCCCGCCATCGCCGAATGCGGCATGATCGCGTAGAACGCCCCCGGCCCGGTCACCACCCCGAACATCACCCCGGGGTCGGCGGCCCACATGAAGCCGCCCAGAAAGACGGCCACCGACAACGCCGCCAGCCACATCACCTTCGCCCCGTTCCGCTCGTAGAGCGGCGCGAAGGCCCGCGGCCACGCATAGTCCTTCCACGACCGCGCCCGCAGCTTCGCCAGCGTCTTCGGCACGTTCACCGCGAACTCGTGCGGCGGCGCGTACTGGCAGTCGTGATAGCAGGCCCCGCAGTTGTGGCAGAGATTGGCCAGGTGCCTCAGGTCCCCCGCCGCGAAGTCCCGCCGCATCTCCATCCCCGGAAACACCGCGCACAGCCCCTCGCAATAGCGGCAGGCGTTGCAGATGCGCATGATCCGCTCCGCCTCCCCCAGCTCCTCCCCGTTCAGGAGCTGGCTCAGCGGCGCCTCATGCGGATCCCTATCGAAGGCCATCCGCCCCCTCCCCGTGCTTCGCGGCCTCCCGGCCCGCGATCCGCCCGAAGACCGAGCCGATCGTCATCCCGATCCCGGCCAGATAGCCCTGCCCGAGCACATTCCCCGCCATGATCTCCCCGGCGGCGTAGATGTTCTCCGAGCGGCCGCCCCCGGCCATCGCCACCCGCGCCTCCCGGTCCACCCGCAGCCCCAGATAGGTGAAGGTGATCCCGGGCCTGAGCGGATAGGCGAAGAAGGGCGGCTCCTCGATGCGCCGCGCCCAGTTGGTCTTCTCCGGGCTCAGCCCACGCGTGCGACAGCCGTCCAGCGCCGCGGGATCGAAGTCCCCCGGCTCGACGGCGGCGTTGAACGCATCCACCGTGCCGCGCAGCGTCTGCGCATCCAGCTCCAGCTTCCCCGCCAGCTCGTCCAGCGAGTCCGCCTCCACGGGCGGAAAGATCGAGGGCATGAACAGCTCCGCCGACTTCGCGTCGATGATCGCATGGGCGATCTGCCCCGGCTGCGCCGCGACCAGCCGCCCCCAGATCGCGTAGCGCTTGGGCCAGAAATCCTCGCCCTCGTCGTAGAACCGCGCCCCCTCCCGGTTCACCACGATCCCGAACGGGATGCAGTCGAGCCGCGTGGCGATCCCCCCGTCGAAGCGCGGCGCCCGCGCGTCCAGCGCCACCGCGTGGCACTGGTCCGCCTCGCCCACCTGCGCGCAGCCCGCATCCAGCATCGCCCGCAGCAGAGAGCCCCGGTTGTAGGGCGTCCCTCGGATGCGGAAGTTCCGCGCCGCCTCCCCCCAGGATT
This sequence comes from Pseudomonadota bacterium, assembly GCA_051747505.1. GTDB lineage: Bacteria > Pseudomonadota > Alphaproteobacteria > Rhodobacterales > Rhodobacteraceae > Albimonas. The sequence goes on from JBNJGE010000249.1 coordinate 2,468, forward strand.
CCTCCAGCCACTCGATATTCGCCTCGAACCCGCCCGAGGCCGCCACGAAGGCCCGCGCCCGCAGCTCATGCGCCTCGCCGTCGCGCGTCACGGTCGCCGACCGGAATGCCCCGTCCTCGATCGCAACCCCCGTCACCTCCGCCTCGTAGAGGACCTCCACCCCCTCCGCCGCGGCCGTCCGGTAGAGCGCGTTGAGCATCGACCGCCCGCCCCCGAGGAAGAAGGCGTTCGTCCGCCCCAGACTCAGAGAGCCCGTGAGGGAGGGCTGAAACCGCACCCCCAGCGAGTGCAGATACTCCCACAGCCCCTTGCTCTCGGAGATCATGAACAGCGCCAGCTGCTCGTCCGTCTTCCCCCCGGTGACGCGCAGCAGGTCCTCCCACAGCTCCGCCTCCGGATAGGGCCCCGTCAGCACCTCGTTCGGTTCGTCATGCGCCAGCCGGCAATTGCGCGTGTGCCTTGTGTTCCCGCCGCGATAGAATTTCGGCGCCGCCTCCAGGACCAGAACCCGGGCCCCCGCCCGCCGCGCCGTGATCGCCGCGCACAGCGCCGCGTTCCCCCCGCCGGCGACCAGAACGTCCCAGTCTCGCGAGAGCGGATCGCTCATTCCGCCGCCCGCGCTCACCCCTTGCGATCGACGACGCGCGCAAGCACGGGGAAGTAGTTCTTCCCGAACCCCGCCGCCTTCGCCGTCTCCATCCGCGCGCGCGCCAGCTCCGCCCCCGGCGCCCCGACGCCGAGCTCCTGCGCCAGATCCAGCGCGTAGGAGACGTCCTTGAGCGCATACTCGGTCGGGAACGCCGCCTCCGGAAACTCGTCCGGGATCATGGCCCTCATCCCGTGATTGCGCAGCGCGAAGCTGTCGGACGAGCCCTTGCTCATCGTCTCGAACAGCACCCGCCGGTCCACGCCGGCGCCCTCGCCCAGCGCGAGCGCCTCCGACAGCGCCACCACGGTCTCGAACAGCACCATGTTGTTCATGATCTTCACGACCTGCCCGCAGCCCACGCCCCCGCACAGCGTGACCTCCGAGGCCGCGTGCCGCAGCATCGGCTCGATCTCCGCGAACAGCGCCTCGTCCGCCCCCACCATGATCGACAACGTGCCGTCGATCGCCGCCTGCCGCGTCCGCGCCACCGGCGCGTCGGCGTAGCGCGCGCCCTTCTCCGCCAGCCGCCCCGCCAGCTCCCGCGTCAGCCCCACCGGCGCGGTGGTGGTGTCCACGATCACCTGGCCCGGCCGCGCCTGCTCCAGCAGCCCGCCCGGCCCCGCGATCACCTCCTCCAGCTGGGCGCCGCCCGGCAGCGACAGGAAGACCAGGTCCGCCTGCGCCACCTCCGCGAGCGACTCCGCCACCCGCGCCCCCTCCTCCCGCATCCGCTCCAGCGGCGCGGGATCGAGGTCGAAGACGACGAAGTCCTCCCCCGATTTCCTGAGCATGTTGCGGCAGATGGGCTCCCCCATCACCCCCAGCCCGACGAAGCCCACCGCCATCTCAGCCCCCTTTCGGAATGATCAGCGCATCCACCGCCACCAGGTCCGAGCCCCGGCAGATCAGCGGGTTGACGTCCAGCTCCGCCAGCGCCTCGCCGGCGTCGGCCGCGAACTCCGACACCCGCGCCACGACCTCGGCCAGCTTCGCCACGTCCACCGCCGGCAGGTCCCGGAACCCCGACAGGGCCGAGGCCCCCCGCAGCCGCCGCAGCATGTCCTCCGCCTCCCGCGGGGTCACCGGCGCCGGCGCCACCACCGTGTCCTTCATCAGCTCGACCATCACGCCGCCGAGCCCGACCACGACCAGCGGCCCGAAGGCCTCGTCGAACCGCGCCCCCACGACCATCTCCAGCCCCTTGGGCGCCATCCGCTGCAGCAGAACCCCCTCGATCCGGGCGTCGGGCGCGAACCCCTTCACGCGCGCCATCATCGCCTCGAACTCGGCGCTCACCGTCTCCACCGAGTCGAGCCCCAGCGCGATTCCCCCGGCCTCCGTCTTGTGCGGCAGGTCCGGGCTGTCGATCTTCATGGCCAGCGGAAATCCCAGCCAGGCCGCCGCCTCCCCGGCCTCCGCCGCCGTGGTCGCGCGCCGCTCCTCGATCACCGGCACGCCGTAGCCCGAGAGGATCGCCTTCGCCTCCCGCTCCGTCACCGCGCCCGTCGCGGCCGAGATCCGCCCGGCCACCTTCGCGTCCGGCTTCGTCAGCCGCGGCCTCTCCCGCTCCACCACCAGCCTGCGGTGCCAGCGCGCCCAGGCCGCGAGCGTCTCGAAGCACACCCGGGTGGAGCGGAACAGCGCCACGTTCTGCGCCGTCTCCGCCTCCCAGGCCCCCGGCCCCTCCAGCCAGCCGGAGTTCCAGACCAGCACGATCGGCTTGCCCGCCTCCGCCGCCAGCCGGTCGAACAGTCCGATGCGCGGCACCGAGAACGGATAGGCCATCGGATGCGGCACCACGAGCGCCCCGTAATCCGCCTGCCCCAGCATCGCGTTCACGCAGTCCACCAGCGCCTCGCGGTCGTTGAGCACCTGCGCCGTCACATCGCAC
>JBNJGE010000250.1:0-4971 GCA_051747505.1 Pseudomonadota bacterium
CTGGCGCAGCGCCTGGCTCAGCATCGGGTCGGCCAGCGCCGTCTCCAGATCGGCGCGCGCCCCGGCCAGGTCGCCCGCCTCCAGCCGCGCGGCCGCGCGACGCTCCAGCGCCAGCAGGCGGAAGGGCGCGCCCTCCTGCGCATACGCCGACAGCGCCTCGGCCCGCGCCTGCGGATCGAGATCGGGCGCGCGCAGCATCGCCGCCTTGAACCCGGCCAGCTCGCGATAGAGCTCCGGCGCGCTCCCGTCGCTCTCGATTTCCTCCAGAAGCGCCACCGCCTCGTCCCGCGCCCCCGCCTCGGCCAGCGCCGCGGCGCGCGACAGCCTCGCCACCAGCGCCGGGCCGCCTTCGCGCGCCGCCGCCACCTCGGCGAAGGCCTCCGCTCGCGCCTCCGGGCTCGCCGCCTCGCCGGCCGCGATCAGCGCCGCGCCCGCCTCGCGCGCCTCGGCGCGCTCCCGGCTTTCCATCCAGCTCGCCACGCCCGCGGCCGCCACGGCCAGCGCCACGCCCGCGATCACCCAGGGCCCCCAGCGCTTCCACAGCCGCAGCATGCGGTCGCGCCGAAGCTCCTCGGAGACCTCTTCGATGAACGAGTCCCTGTCCGACACGGCCGCTCCCCGCGAAAAACGCGCCGCGCGACCCGGGGGCCGCCCCCCGTCCGCCGCGGCGTCAGGTCTGCCGGCGCCGCCCGCGACCGGCCTTCCGGCCCCCCGCGACGCGGCGAATTTTCCCTCTCCGGTCAACCGGATCGGCGTCCTGCCGCGTATACTTGGGGGCAGGGCGCGGCGCAAGGTTGCGCGCGCGGGGCGCGAGGGTCATCTATCGCGCCTGTTCCACGGGTTCTGCGCGGCCGCCCCGGCGGCCCCCGAAAGGCGGCGAGATGAAGGCGATTCCGGTCCTGATGGCCCTGGCGGTGCTCGCCGGCCTCTATTTCTGGATCGTCCCCGGCTCCGGCGGTCGGGACCAGACGCCCCCGCCCGGCCCTGGCGCGGCCGAGGCCGCGGCGCCCGAGCCCGTGCGCGTCGTCGCCTTCCGCTCGCAGGCGCAGCCCGTGGACAGCGCCATCCTCCTGCGCGGGCGCACCGACGCCCACCGCCTCGTGGACCTGCGCGCCGAGACCGAGGGCCTCGTGGCTTCCGAACCCCTGCGCGCCGGCGCCGAGGTCGAGGCCGGCCAGATCCTCTGCCGCCTCGACATGGGCTCGCGCGAGGCCGAGCTCAGCGAGGCGCAGGCCCGCCTCGCCCAGGCGGAGGCCGACGCGCAGGCCGCCGACCGCCTCGCCGAGCAGGGCCTGACGGCGCGGAACACCGCCAAGGCCCGCCGCGCCGCGCTGGAGACCGCCCGCGCCCAGCTCCGCCGCATCCGCCTCGACATCGAGCGGCTCGAGATCAGGGCCCCCTTCGACGGCGTGCTGGAAAGCGACACGGCCGAGCTCGGCGCCTTCATGCGCATGGGCGACATCTGCGCGCGCGTCATCTCCCTCGACCCCATCGAGATCGTCGGCTTCGTCCCCGAGGCCGAGGTGGACCGCCTCGAGGCCGGCATGACCGCCCATGCCCGCCTCGTCTCCGGCCGCGAGATCACCGGCGAGGTCGCCTTCGTCGCCCGCTCCGCCGACCCCGCGACCCGCACCTTCCGCGTGGAAATCGAAGCCCCCAACCCCGACCGCGCCATCCGCGACGGCATGACCGCCGAGATCGCCATCCCGCTCGCCGCCGACCGCGGCCACCTGGTCCCCCAGGCCGCCCTCACCCTCAACGACGCGGGCGACATGGGCGTGCGCGTGGTGGAGGACGGCCGCGCCCGCTTCGCCCGCGTGCAGATCCTGCGCGAGGAGCGCGAGGGCGTCTTCCTCTCCGGCCTGCCGCCGGAGGCGGCCATCATCTATGTCGGCCAGGAGTTCGTCTCCGACGGCCGCGCCGTCGATCCCGTCTTCAAGCCCTGGAGCCCCGCGCAATGACCGGCCTGATCGACTGGGCCACCCATCGCGCGCGGATGATCTTCGCCTTCATCCTGCTCTCGATCGGCGCGGGCGCGCTCGCCTATGTCGGCCTGCCCAAGGAGGGCGAGCCGGACATCGACATTCCGATGGTGTTCGTCTCCGCCCCCTTCCCCGGCATTTCCGCCGCGGATTCCGAGCGCCTGCTGGTCAAGCCGCTGGAGCAGGAGCTGCGCGACGTCGACGGCCTCGACACCATGACCTCCTTCGCCTCGGAGGGTTATGGCGGCGTCCTGCTGGAGTTCGAGTTCGGCTGGGACAAGCCCGCCACCCTCGCCCAGGTCCGCGAGGCCGTGGACAAGGCCAAGGGCGAGTTCCCCGACGGCTACGAGGAGCCCTCGGTCGACGAGTTCAACTTCTCCGAGTTCCCCATCCTCGTCGTCTCGCTGTCGGGCAACGTCCCCGAGCGCACCCTGCTCGACCTCGCCAAGGACATGCAGCGCGAGCTGGAGGGCCTGCGCCCGGTGCTCGAGGCCGGCCTCGCCGGCCACCGTGAGGAGATGCTCGAGGTCGTCATCGACCCCCTCAGGCTCGAGGCCTACGACATCACCGGCCAGGAGCTCGTCAACGTCGTCGTCAACAACAACCGCCTGGTGGCCGCCGGCGCGGTCGAGAGCGGCTCCGGCCAGTTCTCCCTCAAGCTCCCCGGCAGCTTCGAGAGCGCGGGCGACGTCTATGGCCTGCCCGTGAAGGTCAACGGCGACCGCGTCGTGACCATGGGCGACATCGCCGACATCCGCCTGACCTTCGAGGACGCCCGCGGCACCGCCCGCTACAACGGCTCGCCCACCATCGCGCTGCAGGTCGTCAAGCGGAAGGGCGAGCCCGTCATCCAGACCGTCGAGACGGTCAAGCAGGCGGTGTCCGCCGAACGCGCCCGCTGGCCCGAGCCCCTTCAGGAGGCCGTGCGCGTCGACTACTCCATGGACCAGTCCGAGCAGGTCGAGGGAATGGTCGGCCAGCTCGAAAGCTCGGTGCTCACCGCCATCGCGCTGGTCATGATCGTGGTGCTTGCCGCGCTCGGCCTGCGCTCGGCCTTCCTGGTCGGCTTCGCCATCCCCACCAGCTTCCTGCTCGCCTTCGGGCTGCTGGCGGTCATGGACATGTCGATCACCAACATCGTCATGTTCGGCCTGATCCTGGCCGTGGGCATGCTGGTGGACGGCGCCATCGTGGTGGTGGAATACGCCGACCAGCGCATCCGCGACGGCGAGGGGCCCATGCGCGCCTACGCCGCTGCGGCGAAGCGCATGTTCTGGCCCATCGTCTCCTCCACCGCGACCACGCTCTGCGCCTTCCTTCCCATGCTCTTCTGGCCGGGCCTGCCGGGCGAGTTCATGGGCAACCTGCCCGTCACCCTGATCTTCGTCCTCTCCGCCTCGCTGGTCGTCGCCCTCATCTACCTCCCCGTGGTCGGCGGCGTCGCCGGCCGCTTCACCCGCATGACGGAGCGCGGGGCCCTCGCCCTTCAGCGCGCCCTGCCCCGCCTTCTGCGGGCCGCCCTCTTCGCGGCTTTCGCCGTCGGCGTCGTCGGCGCCGCCGCCGCCATCGCCCAGGCCCCGACCACCGCCGCCTCCGTCGCCGCCGCGCTGGCCGCCGTCGCTCTCTGGGTCGCCCTTTCGGTGATCGCCGCCTCCTTCCGCGACCAGGGCCCGCCCCCCCCGGCCCGCGCCGGCTACCGCCGCACGCCCTTCGGCCGCGTCATCCGTCTGCACACCGGCAACCCGGTCACGCCCTTCCTCGCCATCGCCGCGACCCTCTTCGCCGTCGGCTGGGTGATGACCGTCTGGTACCCGGCCAACAACCTCGGCACCGAGTTCTTCGTGAGCACCGAGCCCGAGCGCGCCGTGGTCTATGTCCGCGCCCGCGGCAATCTCTCGCTGCATGAGCGCGACCGCCTGCTCAAGGACGTGGAGGACATCGTCCTGCAGGTGGACGGCGTCGACTCCGTCTTCGCCTTCGCCGGCGACGGCGGGCTCAACGACCGCGGCGGCAACGCCCCCAAGGACGCCGTCGGCCGCATCCAGATCGAGCTCTCCCCCTGGCGGTCCCGCCCCCCCGGCGACGAGATCCTCGCCGAGATCGACCGCCGCATCGAGGGCTATCCCGGCGTCATCGCCGAGATCGCCCAGCAGCAGGAGGGGCCCCGCCAGGGCAAGCCCGTCCAGCTCCGCGTCAAGGGCGACGACTGGCAGGCCCTGCAGGACGCCGCCGCCGCGGCCCGAGGCCATTTCGAAAGCCTGGAGGGCCTTCAGGAGATCGAGGACACCCGCCCCCTCCCCGGCATCGACTGGGAGCTCGACGTGGACGTGGCCCAGGCCGGCCGCTTCGGCGCCGACGTCTCCCAGATCGGCCCCATGGTCTCCATGATCACCCGCGGCATCCTGCTCGACACCATGCGCCCCGACGACTCCGACGAGGAGATCGAGATCCGCGTGCGCTACCCCGAGCGGGACCGCGTCATCTCCACCCTCGACACGATGCGCATCCGCACGACCGAGGGGCTGATCCCGCTGGAAAACTTCGTGGAGCGCCGCGCCGTCCCCAGGCTCGGCGAGATCAACCGCGTGGACGGGGAGCGGTTCTTCGACATCAAGGCCGACGTCGCCGCCGGCGTGAACGCCAACGCGAAGATCGCCGAGATCGGCGACTGGATCGAGGCCGAAACCCCCTTCCCCGCCTCCGTCGAATGGACCTTCACCGGCGACCAGGAGGAGCAGGCCGAATCCCAGCAGTTCCTGATGAAGGCCTTCGCCGGCGCGCTCGGCCTGATGTTCGTGATCCTGCTGGCGCAGTTCAACTCGGTCTACAACTCGGTGCTCGTCCTCTCGGCCGTGGTCATGTCGGTGGCCGGCGTGCTGGTGGGCATGGTGGTCATGGGCCAGCCCTTCTCGATCATCATGACCGGCACCGGCATCGTCGCGCTCGCCGGCATCGTGGTGAACAACAACATCGTGCTGATCGACACCTA
>JBNJGE010000251.1:0-4958 GCA_051747505.1 Pseudomonadota bacterium
CGCGCGGCCGCGCGGCTGGAGGCGGGCGACCTGGCCGGGGCGCGCGCCGATCTGGAGACGGCGCTGGCCGACCCGATGCTGAGCCAGGCGCTGCGCCAGAGGCTGGACGAGATGAGCCGGCTGCTTCCGGAGGAGGGGGCATGAGCCGGCGGGCGCTTCGGGCCGGGCTGGCCGCGGCGCTGGTCGCCGCGTTGGCGGGCTGCTCCGGCGACGATGAGCCGCGGCTGCCGGGCGAGCGCGTCTCGATCCGCGCGCAGGACGGCGCGGCGGCGGGCGACCAGGCCGAGATCCGCCCCGTGCCCGCGGCGCAGCCCCGCGAGGACTGGACGCAGCGGGGCGGCGGCGCGCAGCGCGACGGCGGGCATGTCCAGACGCCCTCGAGCCTGGAGCTGGCCTGGAGCGCGGATGTGGGAACGGCGCCGGGCGACAAGCTCGCAACCGCGGGGCCGGTGGTCGCGCAGGGCAAGGTCTTCGCCCGCGACGGGGCGTCGGCGGTGCGCGCCTTCGACCCGGCCTCGGGCCGGGAGCTGTGGGCGGCGGACCTGACGCCGGAGGACGAGTACGCCGAGACCGGCTATGGCGGCGGCCTCGCCTGGTCGGACGGGCGGCTGTTCGCCACCACCGGCTTCGGGGAGGTCGTGGCGCTGGACCCCGAGAGCGGCGAGGAGCTGTGGCGCCATCGCGCCAACGCCCCCTATCGCGCCGCGCCGGCGGCGGCCGACGGGGTCGTGGTGGCGGTGACGCGCAACAACATGGCCCGCGGGATCGACGCCGAGACCGGCGAGGAGCTGTGGCGCATGGAGAGCGGGCTGGCGCGGCCGGGCAATCTGGGGCTCGCTTCCGCGGCGATCGCCCAGGGGGTGACGGCGGTGCCCTTCGGCTCGGGCGAGCTGATGCTCGTGCGCCTGCGCGAGGGATTGGGGCTGTGGACCGTGACGCTGGTCTCGCGCGGGTCCGGCGAGGGGATGTCGGTGTTCCCCGACGTGGCCTCGGACCCGGTGCTGGTCAGCGGGCCGATGGTGATCGCGGGCAACGCCGGGGGCGCGCTGGCGGCCTATGACGCGCGCAACGCGCGGCGGCTGTGGCAGCGCGATTTCGGCTCGCTCTCGCCGGTGTGGGCGGCGGAGGGGACGGCCTGGGTCACCACCAGCCGGCCCTCGGTGGAGCGGATCGACCTGGAGGACGGGCATACGCTGTGGCGCGCCGACCTGCCGGCCTGGGAGGACCCCGAGGACCGTGAAGGGTCCATTTCCTATGCCGGACCGGTGCTGGCCGGGGGGCGGGTGCTGGTCACCTCCTCGGACGGGCGGCTGCTGGCCTTCGACCCGCAGACGGGGGAGCGTCTGGGCGACATCGCGATGCCGGCGGGCTCCTCGACGGGGCCGGCGGTGGCGGGCGGAACGGTCTATGTGCTGACCGACGAGGGCGATCTGCTCGCCTATCGCTGAGGCCGGCGCGGGTTTTCTGCGGGAGCGGCCCCTGGCGGGCCGGAGGGCGAGGCGATGTTCACGCTTGCGATCGTGGGGCGGCCCAATGTGGGCAAGTCCACGCTGTTCAACCGGCTGGTGGGCCGGCGCCTCGCGCTGGTCGACGACCAGCCGGGGGTGACGCGCGACCTGCGCGAGGGGGAGGCGAGCCTCGGCGGGCTGGACTTCACGGTGATCGACACCGCCGGGCTGGAGGAGGCGGCGGCCGAGAGCCTGACTGGGCGCATGCGCGCGCTGACCGAGCGCGCCGTGGAGATGGCCGACGCGGTGCTGTTCCTGATCGACGCGCGCGCGGGGCTGCTGCCGCAGGACGAGGCCTTCGCGGAGCTTCTGCGGCGCAAGGGGGCGCGGGTGATCCTGGGCGTCAACAAGGCCGAGGGGCGCGCGGGCGAGGGCGCGGCGCTGGAGGCCTGGCGGCTGGGCTTTGGCGAGCCGATCGCGCTGTCGGCCGAGCATGGCGAGGGGCTCGGGGAGCTTCACATGGCGCTGGCCGAGCTTGCCGGCGAGCTGGGGCTGGGCGAGGACGAGGCGGGGGAGCCAAGGGGCGAACGGCCGGCGCAGATTGCGGTGGTCGGGCGGCCGAACGCGGGCAAGTCCACGCTGGTCAACGCCATCCTGGGCGAGGAGCGGCTGCTGACCGGGCCGGAGGCGGGGATCACGCGGGACGCGATCTCGGTGCGGCTGGACTGGGGCGGAACGCCGGTGCGCATCTTCGACACGGCGGGGATGCGCAGGAAGGCCCGGGTTCAGGAGAAGGTCGAGAAGCTCTCGGTCTCCGACGCGCTGCGGGCGGTGCGATTCGCTGAGGTGGTGGTGCTGCTGGCGGACGCGGACAAGCCCTTCGAGCAGCAGGACCTGCGCATCGCCGACCTCGCCGAGCGCGAGGGGCGGGCGGTGGTGGTGGCGGTCAACAAGTGGGATCTGGTGGAGGACCGCTCGGCCGCGCTGCGCGCGCTGCGGGCGGAGTTCGAGCGGCTGATGCCGCAGCTCAAGGGGGCGCCGGTGGTTCCGGTCTCGGCCCTGCGAGGCGAAGGACTGGAGAAGCTGCGCGAGGCGGTGCTGGGGCTGCGCGAGGTCTGGAGCCGGCGCGTGGCGACGGCGAAGCTGAACCAGTGGCTGCAGGACATGACCTCGGCCCATCCGCCGCCGGCGCCGGGAGGGCGGCGGATCCGGCTGCGCTACATGACGCAGGCCAAGAGCCGGCCGCCGACCTTCATCGTCTTCTGCTCGCGCCCCGAGGAGCTTCCCGACAGCTACAAGAGGTTCCTGGTCAACGGGCTGCGGCGGGATTTCGGGCTGCAGGGCACGCCGATACGCTTGACTTGGCGCAAGGGCGAGAACCCTTATGAGGGCAAGGCGAAGAAGCGCCGGAAGAAATGACAGGGAGGCGCGAGATGGAGATCATCCCCGCGGGCCGGCCGACGAAGCGCGCGCCGGAGAGCTATTTCACCGGCGTGGTCTGGCAGGACCCGATCTGGGACGCGCCGGAGCCGGGGCGCGTTAACTCGATCCGGGTGAGCTTCGAGCCCGGGGCGCGGACCAACTGGCACACGCACCCTTACGGGCAGACGCTTCATGTCCTCTCGGGCGTGGGGCGGGCGCAGAGCCGGGGCGGGCCGGTGCGCGAGATCCGGGCCGGGGACACGGTGTGGTTCGCGCCGGGCGAGGAGCACTGGCACGGCGCCGGGCCCGAGACGGGGATGGAGCATCTCGCGATCCAGGAGCGCGAGGGCGCGAGCGCGGCGACCTGGCTGGAGCCGGTCTCGGACGCGGATTACCTGGCGGCGCCGGAGAGCTGAGCGGGCCGGGGCGGCCCTCGCGGCGCTGACGCGCCGCCTCGCCCCGCCCGGCCGGCCCATCTTCCGGGCGGCGGGGCCGGGCGCCCCGCCGCGGCCCCGCAGGGGGCGCGGCCGGCGACGCGGGGGCTCGACGCCCCCGGGGCGCCGGGCCCGGCCGAAGGGGATGCGCAGGCTCAGGCCGCGGGGGCCGTCGCCTCGAGGATCAGGGGCAGGAGGTCGCGCGCGACGTCGCGGGGGGCGGCGAGGTCCTCGCGGCTTTCGCCGGGGCGGAAGCGCGCGCGCAGGGCGGTGGCCATGGGCGGCGGCGTGAGATGGATCACGCGCAGGGGGAAGGCCTGGATCTCGGCCTCCCAGGACGAGGTGAGCACGCGGGCGGCGGCCTTGGAGGCGGCGTAGGCGGCGTGGAAGGGGCCGGCGTTGTGGGGGTCGTCGAGGAAGACGGCCGTCCCGCCGCCCTCGGCCGCGCGCAGGAGCGGGTCCATGCAGCGGATCAGCTCGCGCGTGGCGCGGGCGTTCACGGCCTGGGCCTGGTCGTAGTCCTTCGCGGCGATGTGCTCGACCGGCGAGAGGGGGGCGGCGTGGGCCGCGCAGTGGATCATCAGGTCCAGCCGGCCCCAGCGGGAATGGATGGCGGCGCCGAGGCGCTGGAGGCCGGCGTCGTCGGTGATGTCGAGGGGTACCAGCGTGGCGGCGGGGCCGCCTGCGGCGCGGATGGCGTCGTCGAGCTCCTCCAGCGCGCCGGAGGTGCGGGCGAGCGCGATCACCTCCGCGCCGCGGGCGCCGAGCGCCTCGGCGAGCGCCCGGCCGAGGCCGCGGGAGGCGCCGGTGACGAGGGCGGCCTTGCCGGCGAGGTCCTGGCTCATGCGCTCACTCGGCGGCCTTGAGGGTGATGCGGCCGCACTCGATCATGTCCGAAGGCTGGACCGGGTATTCGCCGGAGAAGCAGGCGTCGCAGTACTGGGGGCAGGAACTGTTCCGGCCCTCGGACTCGCCGACGGCGCGGTAGAGGCCGTCCAGCGAGACGAACTTGAGGGAATCGACGCCGAGATGGTCGCGCATCTCCTCCTCCGACATGCGTGAGGCCAGCAGCTTCTCCTTGTCGGGCGTGTCCACGCCGTAGAAGCAGGGCCAGCAGGTCGGGGGGGAGGCGATGCGGAAATGGACCTCCTTCGCGCCGGCGTCGACGATCATCTCCTTGATCTTGAGCGAGGTGGTGCCGCGGACGACGGAGTCGTCCACCAGCACAACGCGCTTGCCGCGCACCAGGGCCCGGTTGACGTTGAGCTTGAGGCGCACGCCCATGTTGCGGATCTGCTCGGTCGGCTCGATGAAGGTGCGCCCGACATACTGGTTGCGGATGATCCCCATGGCGAAGGGGATGCCGGATTGCTGGCTGTAGCCGATCGCGGCCGGGGTGCCGGAGTCGGGGACCGGGCAGACGAGGTCGGCCTCCACCGGCGCCTCCTTGGCGAGCTCCTCGCCAATGCGGCGACGGCTCTCATAGACGGAGTGGCCGCCGAGCATGCTGTCGGGGCGGGAGAAATAGACGTGCTCGAAGATGCAGAAGCGGGGACGGACGGGCTCGAAGGGGCGGGAGCTTTCCAGGCCGCTGTCGTCGATGATGACCATCTCGCCCGGCTCGATCTCGCGCACGAACTCGGCGCCGACGATG
>JBNJGE010000252.1:0-4930 GCA_051747505.1 Pseudomonadota bacterium
ATGAAGGGCATCATCCTGGCGGGCGGCTCGGGCACCCGGCTGCACCCGGTCACGCACGGCGTCTCCAAGCAGCTCCTGCCCGTCTACGACAAGCCGATGGTCTACTATCCCCTGTCGGTGCTGATGCTCGCCGGCATCCGGGACATACTGGTCATCACCACGCCCCACGAAGCCGAGCAGTTCCGCAGGGCGCTGGGCGACGGCTCCGCCTGGGGGATCAGCCTCACCTACGCCGTCCAGCCCGCGCCCGAGGGCCTCGCCCAGGCCTTCGTGATCGGCCGCGACTTCGTCGGGTCCGACCGCGTGGCGCTGGTGCTGGGCGACAACATCTTCTACGGGCACGGCCTCGTGGACCTGCTGGACGCGGCCTCGGCGCGGCCGCGCGGCGCCACCGTCTTCGGCTACCACGTCCACGATCCCGAGCGGTACGGCGTGGTCGACTTCGACGAAGAGGGCCGCGCCCGCGACATCGAGGAGAAGCCGTCGCGCCCGAAGAGCAGCTACGCCGTCACCGGCCTCTACTTCTACGACAACGACGTTCTCGACATCGCCGCCGCCGTGAAGCCCTCCCACCGCGGCGAGCTTGAGATCACCGACGTCAACAAGGCCTACCTGGACCGCGGAGACCTGCATGTGGAGCTGATGGGCCGCGGCTACGCCTGGCTCGACACCGGCACCCACGCCTCGCTCCTCCAGGCCGCCCAGTTCGTCCAGGTCATCGAGGAGCGGCAGGGATTCAAGATCGCCTGCCCCGAGGAAATCGCCTGGCGCGCCGGCTGGATCGACGACGCCGGGCTGGAGGCCCTCGCCGGTCCCCTGAAGAAGAGCGGCTACGGCGACTACCTCGCCCGCCTGCTGGAGCTCGCGCGCCGCTGACGCCGCCCCCCGGCCGGAGGCCCCGCCCGCCCACCCCGCCTCCGGCCGGGGGGCGGCGTCAGCCCCGGGGGCCGGTCATCCTTTTTCAACGATTGTGCATACAGGTTGCGCACGCGATGCGCACGGGTGGCGCACGCCTTACGCGAGGCTCTTGTAGGCCCTCACCAGGGTCTCGGATTCCCTCGACCAGAGGAACTCCCGCTCCGCCGTCTCGCGTCCGAACGCTCCCATCCGCGCCCGTCTTTCGGGGTCGTCCAGCAGCGCCAGGATGCCGTCCGCCAGCGCCTCCGCCCGGTCGTCCCCGACCACCAGCGCCGCCTCCCGCGCCTCCGATCTCGCCTGCGCGAGGTCGAACATCACGAAGGGCAGACCGAGCATCATGTACTCGAAGACCTTGTTCATGCTCAGTTTTTCGTTGAATCCGTCCGGCGGGTCGGGAATGACCCCGACATCCAGCGCCGACAGCGCCGCCAGCAGCTTCTCCCCGCCCAGATAGCCCGTGAAGACGATCCGGTCGGCCACCCCCAGCTCCCGCGCCAGCGCCCTCAGCGAGGGCAGCTCCGGCCCGTCGCCGACGATCACGCAGCCCACATCCTCGCGCCCCCGCTCATGCGCGATCACCGCCATCGCCCGCACCAGCCGGTCCACCCCGTCCTGGCCCCCCATGATCCCCACATAGCCCACGAGGCTGCGCCCCGAGGCCGTCAGATCCGGGTCCGGATCGGTGCGCACGAAACGCTCGATTCGGGGGTAACTCTTTACGACATGGACCTTTTCCGGATCCATGCCGCCACGCTCCACGGCGATGCGCTTGAAGGTCTCATTGGTCGCGATGGTGGCGTCGGCCAGCGCGAAGGTGCGCCGTTCCAGCCATCTCAGCAGCCGGTGCATCGCCCCGCGCCGCCCGAACTTGCTCTCGAACAGCTCGGGGCTGAGATCGTGGTGATCGAATACGAACCGGGTCCCTCGCAGCGCCTTGTGCACGGCGGCGACGAGGAAGATCAGGTCCGGCGGATTGCAGGCGTGGATGACGTCGAACCCCCGCGATCGCGCCGCCCTGAAGGAGAGCCGCAGCTGGGCCCCCAGCGCCCACAGATACTCCAGCAGATAGCCGGCGGCGCCGCGGGCCTCCGGTACGGAATGACGCCAGATTTCAATGTCTTCCAGCACCTCGTGGCGCGACTCGTGCCCGCGCCCCGTGGGGCAGATGACCGACACCCGCCAGCCTGCGTCGCGCAGCGCGGCGGCCTCCTGCCACACCCGCCGGTCGAAGGGCACGGGCAGGTTTTCCACGATGATCAGCACGCCGCCCGCCGCACGTTCCGCCGACGCGGCCGCCGCCTCCTCCCGCGGATGCGCGGCGATGAACATGACGCAAACGCTCCTCAGGCTGAGCCGGGGCCCGCCCGCGGACCCCGCTTTCCTGCGGCGAACTCTTAGCACCGCCGGCGCCCTCGGGCGAGCCCCGCCCCGCCGTTCACGCGATTATCAACGCTGACCGGGCCCGAGGCGGCCGATTTCGAGCGCTTTGTCTTGGATTTGCGGGCGGTTCCGCGATAAAGGGCGTCTGGTCGGGGATGCGAGTCGCGGTTAGGGTGACTGCGGGCGCGGCCGGTTCGGGACAGGGTGCGCCGAGCCGGACGGCGGAACGCGGGACGATCCGGCGGCGATTGGGGATAGGTTCATAATGAGAGTGCGCGCAGGTGTTTTTTCGGTGCTTCTGCTCTCGGCGGCGGCGGCCCTGTCGGGCTGCGACTCCGCCGAGGAGCGCGCGGCCGAGCATTACGAGAGCGGCATGGCGCTGCTGGAGGAGGGGCAGCCGGCCAAGGCCCAGCTCGAGTTCCGCAACGCCATCCAGCTGAATCCGGAGCATGCGCGCGCCCGCTACGAACTGGCGCAGCATCTCAAGAATCGGGGCGACGTGCGCGGCGCCGTCAATCAGCTGCGCAGCGTGGTGGAGATCGACCAGGATCACCAGCCGGCGCTGATCGATCTGGCCGAGATCATGCTGGTCGCCAATCAGCTCGAGCGGGCCGAGAGATACGTGGAGCGCGCGGTCGAGATCGACCCCTCCGTGACGCGCCTGCGCGCGATCAAGGCCTCGGTGGACTACAAGCAGGGTCGCCGCGATCCCGCGGTCGAGATGGCCCGGGAGGTCATCGAGGAGCAGCCGGACAACGTCACCGCGCGGCTCGTGCTCGTCGCCGACGCCATGGACGACGACCGGCTGAACGCGGCGCTGGAGCTTCTCGACGAGGGGCTGGCGCTCAAGGAGGACGATCTCAGCCTCAACGTCATCCGCCTCGGCGTTCTCGAGGACCTGGAGAAGACGGACGAGATCGGCGCCCAGCTCGAGCGCATGGTCGAGCACTTCCCGAATACCGACCAGTTCCGCCAGGCGCTCGCCCGCTGGTACGTCTTCAAGAAGCGCTACGACGACGCCGAGGCGCAGTACCGCGCCATCGCCGAGAACAACCCCGGCGACCACCAGAAGGCGCTGGACGTGGCGCGCTTTGTCAACTCCGTCCACGGGCCCGAGGCCGCGCGGGAGGAGCTGTTGCGCCTCGCCCAGCAGCCCGACGCGCTGGTGGAGTACGACCTCGCCATCGCGGCGCTGGATATGCGGCAGGGACGCGAGGACGACGCCATCGCCCGGCTGGACCGGGTGATCGAGGAGCAGGGCATGTCGCTCGGCGGCCACAAGGCCCGGCTTGAGCGCGCCAAGATCCATGTCCGCAAGGAGGAGTTCGCGGCCGCCGACGCGCTGCTTGGCACGGTCATCGAGGATGACCGGAAAAATTCGCAGGCGCTTCTCCTGCGCGCCTCCCGTTACCTCGCCGAGGACAAGGTGAGCGAGGCCATCTCCGATCTGCGCTCCGCGCTCGACGTGGCGCCGGACAACGTCCAGGTCATGCTCACGCTCGCCTCCGCCTATGAGCGCAACGGCAACCAGGAGCTGGCGCTGGAGCGGCTCGGCCAGGCGGTGCAGGCGTCGGACTACGAGCCGGACGTGGCGCTGCGCTACATGCAGGCGCTGGTGGCCGCGGACAAGCTGAACGCGGCCGAGAGCGTCCTGCGCGACACCATCAAGCGCAAGGGCGAGACGCGCGAGCTGCTGCTGGCGCTCGCCCGGCTCAAGCTCCGCCAGTCGGAGTGGGACGCGGCGACGCGCATCGCGGGGCAGCTCAGGGTCATCGACCCGGAGGACGAGGCGGCCGACCGCATCATCGCGGCGGCCGCGCTGGGGCTGCGCAAGTTTGACGAGGGGGCGGACATCCTCGCCGACCTGGTGGAGAAGGAGGTCGAGTCCGGCGGCGGCGCCCAGAATGTCGTTTCCCTGGTTCGCGTGCTTCTGGCCGGCGGGGACACCGATCGGGCGCTTTCCTTCCTGAACACGCGGCTGGAGGAGACGCCGGACGACGCCACCGCGCTGGTGCTGCGGGCCTCGATCGTCGCTTCGCAGGGGGATCTGGAGGAGGCCGAGGCCGACCTCAAGCGCGCCATCGAGGCCGAGCCGGGCAATGCCGCGGCCTATGCGAGCCTGGCGCGCATTTACAACTCGCTCGGTCGCGAGTCGGAAGTGTCAGAGACGCTGGAGAAAGGCCTTGCCATCAACGCGAAGGATCCTGCGCTGCGCCTCACCCAGGCGATGCAGCTGGAGCACGAGGGCCAGTACGACGAGGCGATCGCGGTCTACGAGGAGCTCTACAAGGAGCGCCCGAACTCCACCGTCATCGCCAACAACTTCGCGAGCCTGCTGGCCGATCACCGCTCCGACGACCCGGAGCAGATCGAGCGGGCCTACAACATCGCCAAGCGCTTCCGTCAGTCGGATCAACCCTATCTTCAGGACACCTATGGCTGGCTGCTGCATCTGCGCGGCGACTCCGAGGCCGCGGCGAGCTACGTGATGGAGGCGGCCGACGCGCTCGCCACCAATCCGGTGGTGCAGTATCATGCGGGGGTGGTGCTCACGGCCAACGGCCAGCTCGCCCAGGCGCGGCAATACATCAACCGCGCGCTGGAGCTGTCGGACCAGGTCCGTTTCGCGCAT
>JBNJGE010000253.1:0-4899 GCA_051747505.1 Pseudomonadota bacterium
AGCCCCCGGGCCAGCCACCCCTCCAGCATGGCGCCGCCCATCTTGCCGCAGCCCAGCAGCGTGACGCCCCGCGGCAGGGCGGCGGAAAGGTCCTCGGTCCCGGTCATTGCGCGCCTCCCCTGGCCATCCGCGCCCCCGTCGGCGGGATGGCCAGGGGGCGCGATCAGGCGCGACCGTAGGCCCCGGCGATCGCGATTTCCAGAGCGTCCTCCGCCCGCGCATCCCCCCAGCAGACCAGCTGGAAGGCCGGATACAGCCGCTCGGAGGCCTCGACCGCGTGGCGCATCATCGTCTCCACCTGCCCCGCGGTCGCCGCGCCGCCCCCGGCCATCACCAGCCCGTAGCGATAGACCATCAGCCCGTGCTGGCGCCAAAGGCTGAACGCCCCGCCCCAGAGCTGGTCGTTGGCCATGTCCAGCGCCTTGTAGAGCTCGGGCAGCCTCTCCTCGGGCGGCTCCATCTCGAAGGTCGAGACCAGGCGCAGCATGTCGTCATGCCCCGCCCAGGCCAGGCTGATCGTGTAGGTCCGCCAGGACCCCTCGACCTGCATCGCGATATGATCCTCGCCCACGCGGTCGAACTCCCAGTCCCGGCGCGAGGCCAGGGTCTCGACCAGGTCGATCGGGTGAAGATCGTCGGTGGACAGATCGTGCTCGACGGCATCCATGCCTGCGGCTCCCCGTTGTCTGGGCCCCCTGCGGGCTCGCCCCGCAAGGGGCTGAGAGGATGCGTTGCAGTGGGGGCGCCTCGAGCCCCCACCACGAGATATGGTGGCCCAACTGGAGTCCCCGCGCCAGTCGAAATTTGCGTCAGGCGCGTGACGGGCGCGCATGGCGCCCACTGGTCAAGGCGCCGCCGAATTGCCGCCACGTTTGGGTTTATGAATGGCGGTCGGCGCGTCGGGTCCGAGGGGGACGCCGACGTCGGCGGCCCGACGATCCCGCGGCGCGCAGCGCGCGGCGCGCCGGAGGGTCGCCGGGGAAGCGGCGCGGGCGGCGCGGGGTGGTTCGCCCGCGCCCGCTTCCCGCCCTGGCGGGGTCAGTCGGGGGCCAGCATGTATCCCGCCCCCCGCACCGTCTGAAGGTAGCGCGGGGCGCGCGGATCGGCCTCGATCTTGCGGCGCAGCCGGGTCACCTGCACGTCCACCGCCCGCTCCTGCGCGTCGTCCAGTTCGGCCAGCAGCCTGCGCCGGTCCACGGCCTCGTGCGGATGGCGCGCCAACACCCGCATCAGCGCGCTCTCGGTCGAGGTCAGGCGGATCGGCCGGTCGTCGCGCCACAGCTCGCCGCGCGCCACGTCGTAGCGCACCTCGCCCAGGCTCAGCGTGCGCGGAACCTCCTCCGCGGCGGCGGGCCGCGCCCGGCGCAGGATGGCGTTGATCCGCAGCAGCAGCTCGCGCGGCTCGAAGGGCTTGGGCAGGTAGTCGTCCGCCCCGCTCTCCAGCCCCGCGATGCGGTCCTCAGCCCCCCCGCGGGCCGTCAGCAGCAGCACCGGGGTCTCGATCCGCTCCCGGATCGAGCGGGTGAAGCTCAGCCCGTCCTCGCCGGGCATCATCACGTCCACCACCAGCAGGTCGAACTCCAGCCCCCCCAGCAGCCTCCGGGCCTGCGCCGCGTCCCGCGCGGCGGTGACATAGAAGCCCGCGCGCGCGAGATAGCGCTTGAGCAGCGTGCGGATGCGCTCGTCGTCGTCCACGACCAGGATATGCGCCTCCGGCGCAGGCGCCTCGGCCTGCGTCCCCGCCGCGGGCGCGCCCGCCGTCTCGCCCGCGGTCCCGGTCACGGGGCCCCCTGATCCTCGACCAGCGCCAGCACCCGTTCGCGATCCTCCTCGTCGATCATCCCGGCCAGCACCGTCTTGAAGCCCTGCACCGCCTCGGCGCCGGCCTCCATGAACACCCGGCGCATCCGCGCGTTCTGCGCCGCGGCCAGCCGCCGGACCAGCCCCTCCCCGGCCTCGGTCAGCCGCAGCAGCCGCTGGCGGCGGTCCGTGTCGCCGATGCGGGAGCGGATCATGCCGTCCTCCACCAGCTGGCGCAGCACGCGGTTGAGCGACTGCTTGGTCACCTTCAGCAACTCCAGCAGCTCGCTGACCGAGATCCCCGGCTTGCGCCAGACGAAATGCAGGCAGCGGTGATGCGCCCGGCCGTAGCCGTAGTCCTCCAGCACCCGGTCGGCGTCGCGGATCATGTCGCGATAGGCGAAGAACATCAGCTCCACCCCCTGGCGGAGCTGCGCGTCCGTCAGGAACAGCAGCTGGTCGCCCCGCGACAGCCCGGCGGCGCGCGGGCGGGGGACGGGCGTGCGGCGTGCGGCGTCTGTCGGATCCATGGCCCCGAGTTTATGTCAGCCTTGTTGACTATCCAAGATGCGAATGATAGCCGTGCGAAGCTCGGAACGAAATTATATTTCCCTCCGGGCCGAGAGCGGGACAGAACCTGAGCGCCGGGCCGGCGTCAGGGGAACGGTTCCGCGCCACGAAACAGGATCCGCGCCACGCGGGAGGAAAAGAACGGGAATTCGGCCATGACTGGGGCCTATGACGATCGCGACGGCGTCATCTGGATGGATGGCGCGCTGGTTCCCTGGCGGGAGGCCAAGGTGCACGTGCTCACCCACGCCCTGCACTACGCCTCCTCCGTATTCGAGGGGGAGCGGGCCTATGGCGGCGTGATCTTCAAGGGCCGCGAGCATTCCGAGCGTCTGCTGGCCTCCGCCTCCGCGATGGACATCCCCTCGCCCTGGACCGCCTCCGACATCGACGGCGCCAAGCAGAAGGCGCTGGAGGCCAACGGCCTGACCGACGCCTATGTCCGCGCCTTCATGTGGCGCGGCTCGGGCCCCGACATGGGCGTGGCCGCCTCCCACAACCCGGTCCACCTGGCCGTGGCGGTGTGGGAATGGGGCGCCTATTACGGCGACGCCAAGACCAGGGGCGCCAAGCTCGACATCTCCGCCTGGAAGCGGCCGAGCCCCGAGACCATCCCCTGCCACGCCAAGGCCGCCGGCCTCTACATGATCTGCACCATGTCCAAGCACGCGGCGGAGGCGAAGGGCTGCTCCGACGCGCTGATGATGGACTACCGCGGCTACGTGGCCGAGGCGACGGGCGCCAACATCTTCTTCGTGAAGAACGGAGAGGTGCACACCCCCACGCCCGACTGCTTCCTCAACGGCCTGACCCGCCAGACGGTGATCGAGCTTCTCGACAAGCGCGGCGTGCCGGTGATCGAGCGCCACATCATGCCCTCCGAGCTCGAGAGCTTCGAGCAGTGCTGGCTGACCGGCACCGCCGCCGAGGTCACCCCCGTCGGCCAGATCGGCGATTACAATTTCGAGGTCGGCCAGCTGACGCTCGACATCGCCCAGGACTACGAGCAGCTGGTGCGCGGCAACCGCTGAGGCCGCGGGCCCCGGACCCGATCCGGGGCCCCGCCCCCGCACGCCTGCGCCGCGACGGCTCGGCCCCTTGAAAACTCCCGCCGCGGCGCCCTTGTTGAGCGGATCGGCGGCTTGCGATAGGCTGGCCGCACGCCCGGCGCCGGGGCGTTCGACAGAGGATCGGCGCGAGAGCCGGAGGAGACCGTTCTGACCGAACTCAAGACCGCAGGGACACCCCTGCCGGAGAACGCCGAAGCGGGCGGCGAAGCCCTGCTTCAGATCGTTCTGAGCTCGCTCGAGGACGACAAGGCCGAGGAGATCGTGCGGGTCGACCTGCACGGCAAGACCGAAATCGCCGACTACATGGTGATCGCGTCCGGCCGCTCGTCCCGGCAGGTGAGCGCCATGGCCGAAAAGCTGCTGGAGCGTCTCAAGCACCAGGCCGGCATCGTCGCCCGGGCCGAGGGCCAGGACGCCGGCGACTGGGTGCTCATCGACGCGGGCGACGTCATCGTGCACATCTTCCGCCCCGAGGTGCGGGAGTTCTACCAGCTCGAAAAGATGTGGGCGCCGGGGGCCGAGGCCTCGAAACGCGGCGGCCGCACGCCCGCCGCCGCCCATGCGTGAGCCGCGCGCCCGCCGCCGGGCGGGCGCATGAAGCTCGCGCTCATCGCCGTCGGCCGCGCCCGCAAGGGACCGGAGGCGGAGCTGGTCGCCGACTACCTCGCCCGATTCGACCGCGCCGGCCGCCCCCTCGGCCTCGGCCCCGCCCGCCTCGTCGAGATCGACGAGCGCAAGGCGAAGACGCCGGAGGCCGAAGGCGAGGCCATCCTCGCCGCCCTTCCCGACAACGCCGCCCTCATCGCCCTGGACGAGCGCGGGCGCGAACTGGCCTCCCCCGATTTCGCCGCCCTTCTTGCCGACTGGCGCGACGGGGGCCGCCGCGAGACAGCGCTCGCCATCGGCGGCGCCGACGGTCACGCGTGCGCCATCCGCGACCGCGCCGACCTGACGCTGAGCTTCGGCAGGATGGTCTGGCCCCACATGCTCGCCCGCGTCATGGCCGCCGAGCAGCTCTACCGCGCCGCCTCCATCCTTGCCGGCGCCCCCTACCACCGGGCCTGAACCGGCCCCTTCCGTCCCGCGCGCCGAGGGCCTAGGAGTCTCCCGCCGCCGCGCGAAAAGGAGGTCACGCAATGCCCAATCCGCCGAAGCCCGTCGTCCTCGTCATCCTCGACGGCTGGGCGCTCAGCGACCGGAGGGAGGGCAACGCCATCGCGCAGGCGAACACCCCCGTTTTCGACCGCCTGATGGCCGACTGCCCCCATTCCACCCTCACCACCTGCGGCGAGGCCGTGGGCCTTCCCGAGGGCCAGATGGGCAACTCCGAGGTCGGCCACACGAACATCGGCGCCGGCCGCGTCGTCTGGATGGATCTCGGCCGCATCGACAAGGCCGTCGAGACCGGCGAGTTCGACCGCAACGAGACCCTGCGCCAGCTCATAGCGAAGGCGAAGGC
>JBNJGE010000254.1:0-4894 GCA_051747505.1 Pseudomonadota bacterium
GGAAAGAAGGGGCGTATCCGCTCCATCTGTTCTTCCGAGAGCCAATACAGGTCAGTCATGGGCGCATCCTCCTCAATAGGAGTGAATCACGCCGAAGTCTCCATGGGAATCCCTCAGGGCGTTATGGGTCCTGACCCTAATTCCCCAAGTATACTTCCAATCAAAGGTGAAATACAGCGCCCGGCGCCTGCGCGCCAATTTCTGGCGCGCTCACACTGCCGTCATCGTTTGCGACAGATGGCGGCGGAAGTTGCGGAAAGACTTCCACGGCCTCGCTTTCCCGCGCGCCCGCACGGCCGTCAACGTGGCCGCGCCAACACGGCTGCGGCCGCGAAACGCCCCCCGGCCGCCTCGCGCCTCCCCATACTTGACACCTGTAAAGAAACCGCCAGTGTCCCCGTCCATGAACGCCCGATCCCGCCGCACCCGCCTGCGCCTCCAGGCCGCCCTGCGCGACCTGCTGGCCGAGAAGCCCCTCCCGGCCGTCTCCATCGACGCGCTCGCCCGCCGCGCCGGCGTCACCCGCCCCACCGTCTACGCCCACTACGCCGGCCTGCCGGAGATGCTGGACGACCACCTCGACGCCCTCCTCTCGGAGATCGAGGCCCGCCACGCCGCCCTGCTCGACGACGCCCCCTGCGCCGACCGCCCCGCCCGCCTGCAGGCGCTGGTCACCTCCGTTTTCGCCGACATCGACCGCGACGACCCCCGCCTGCGCGCCCTGCTGGAGGGCGTCCCCGGCCTCGACGCGGAGGCCCGCGTCGCCGCCCTGGTCGAGCGCCTGATCCCCCGCGGCGACCCCGCCGGCGGGCCCCCCTGCCCGGAGGCCCGCCGCCTCCACGCCCATTTCTTCACCGGCGCCTTCATCGGCCTCCTGCGCCTCTGGCTCGCCCGCCCACCCCGCCTCGACGCCCCCGCCATGGGCCGCGCCTTCTCCGAACTCGCCCTGCACGGCCGCCTCGGCGCCGACCTTTGCGCACAGGACGCAAGCTGACATGCCCCGCCTCCTCCTCGCCGCCCTGCTCGCCCTGCTCGCCCTGCCCGCCCTCGCCCAGGAGGGGCCCCGCCCCGCCAAGCTCACCACGCTGACCGCCGGAGAGCCCGCCATCGAGCGGCGCTTCTACGGCCGCGTCCGCGCGCGAGAGACGGTGGACCTCGCCTTCCAGGTCGGCGGCCAGATCACCGAGATCGCCGCCCCCGAGGGCGCCGAGATCGACGAGGGCGCCGTCATCGCCCGCCTCGACCTCGCCCCCTTCCGCCGCCAGCTCGCACAGGCCCGCCTGCGCCGCGACAAGGCCGAGCGCGACCTGGCGCGCCTCGAAAGCCTCTCCTCCGCCAACGTCTCCGAGGTCCGCATCCAGGACGCCCGCACCCAGGCCGAGCTCGCCCGCCTGGCGGTGGCCGAGGCCGAGGACGCCCTCTCCGACGCCACCCTCACGGCCCCCTTCGACGCCCTCGTCGCCCGCCGCCTCGTCGCCGCCTTCTCCACCGTCTCCCCCGGCCAGCCCGTCGTGCGCCTGCACGACATGTCGGAGCTGCGCGTTGACATCGACGTGCCGGAGGTCCTGTTCCGCCGCGCCCGCGCCCGCGGCCTCGACGTCTGGGCCACCTTCCCCGGCGACGACGCGCGCCACCCCCTCATCCTGCGCGAGTTCGAGGCCGAAACCGCCGAGGTCGGCCAGACCTACCGCCTCACGCTGGCCTTCCGCGACGACCCCGGCGCCTGGGTCCTCCCCGGCGCCTCGGCCACCGTCACGGCGCTGGCCCCCGCCTCGGGCGACGTCGTGGCCGTCCCCGAATCCGCCCTCGTCTTCGGCCCCGACCGCGCCGCTCACGTCATGGTCTTCGAACCCTCTCCCGACGACCCCGACCTGGGAGTCGTCGCCCTCGCCCCCGTGACGCTGCGCATCCTGCCCGACGGCCGCCCCGCGCTCGAAACCGGCCCGCCCCCGGGCACGGAGATCGTCGCCGCCGGCGCCGCCCTGCTGGAGGACGGCCAGCGCGTCCGCCGCTTCGCCGGCGTGGGGGAGTGAGGGCCATGCGCATCGCCCGCGCCGCCATCGACCGCGCCCTGATCACCTGGCTGGTCATGCTCGCCTGCCTCCTCGGCGGCGTCTGGGGCTTCGCCACGATCGGCCGGCTGGAGGACCCCGCCTTCACCATCAAGCAGGCGGTCGTCTTCACCCAGTATCCAGGCGCCTCCGCCGAACAGGTCGCCCGGGAGGTCTCCGAGCCGCTCGAATCCGCCATCCAGAAGATGGCGGAGGTGGACCACATCACCTCCTCCAACAAGCCCGGCCTCAGCCGCATCACCGTGGAGATCGAGAGCATCCACGGCGGCGACGAGCTCCCCCAGATCTGGGACGAGCTGCGAAACCGCGTGAACGACGCCCGCGGCGACCTGCCCGAGGGCGTCCGCCCCCCGCAGGTCAACGACGATTTCGGCGACGTCTTCGGACTGTTCTACGCCGTCACCGCCCCCGGCTTCACCGACGCCGAGGTGCACGACATCGCCGAATACCTCCGCCGCGAGCTCCTGGCCGTGGAGGGCGTGGCCGACGTGGACCTCGCCGGCCTGCCCGAGGAGGCCATCTTCGTCGAGCCCGAAAGCGCCATCCTCTCCAATCTCGGCCTGCCCCCGCAGGCGATCGTCGCCGCCATCGCCAACGCCAACGCCGTCGTCCCCGCCGGCGCGGTGGACATGGAAGGGCGCAACATCCGCATCCAGGCCCCCTCGGGCTCCGACACCGTGGAGGAGATCCAGGGCCTGACCATCGGCGTCTCCGGCGAGGTGATCGAGCTGACCGACCTCGCCACGGTCCGCCGCGCCCGCGTCGCCGACCCCGAGATCCTCATCCGCTTCGACGGGAAGGAGGCCTTCACGCTGGGCGTCGCCGGCAAGTCGGACCTCAACATCGTGGACATCGGCGCGCGGGTGGAGGAGCGCCTCGGCCGCCTGATGCGCGACCTCCCCGTGGGCGTCCAGCTCCACCCGATCTACGAGCAGCACCGCGTGGTGGAGCAGGCCTCCGACGACTTCCTGCGCAACCTCGCGATGTCGGTCGCCATCGTGGTCGTCGTCCTCGCCCTCTTCATGGGCTGGCGCTCGGCGGTGGTGGTCGGCGCCACCCTCCTGCTCACCGTGGTCGGCACGGTCTTCTTCATGGCGCTCTTCGGCATCGAGATGCAGCGCATCTCGCTGGGCGCGCTGATCATCGCCATGGGCATGCTGGTGGACAACGCCATCGTCGTCGCCGAAGGCATGCAGGGCGACATGTCCCAAGGAAAGTCCTCGCGCGAGGCCGCCGAGGACGTCGCCGGCAAGACCCAGATCCCCCTTCTGGGCGCCACCGTCATCGGCATCATGGCCTTCGCCGGCATCGGGCTCAGCCCCGACGCGACGGGCGAGTTCCTGTTCTCCCTCTTCGCCGTCATCGGCATCTCGCTGCTGCTCTCCTGGCTGCTGGCGATCACGGCCACGCCGCTGCTGGCGCACTACTTCTTCAGGCGCGGCGCCGCCTCCGCCGGCGGGCAGTATGACGGCCCCGTGTTCCGCGCCTACGCGGCCATGCTGCGCCTGGCGCTCCGCCTGCGCTGGCTCGTGGTGCTGCTGCTCATCGCCGTCACCGCCGCCTGCTATGTCGGCTTCGGCATGGTCAAGCAGCAGTTCTTCCCCGACTCCAACACCCCGATCTTCTACGTCCACTACAAGCTGCCCCAGGGCGCCGACATCCACGCCGTGGCCGAGGACATGAGCAAGGTCCGCGACTGGCTCGCCGGGCGCGAGGAGGTCGTCTCCGTCGCCACCTTCGTCGGCGGCGGCGCCACCCGCTTCATGCTGACCTACGCCCCCGAGGAGCGGCTGAAGAGCTACGGCCACCTCATCATCCGCACCTCGACGCTCGACCAGATCCCGCCCCTGCGCGCCGATCTGGAGCGTTTCGGCCGCGCCGCCCTGCCCGGGGGCGAGTTCCGCACCGAGCGTCTCGCCTTCGGCCCCGGCGACGGCGCCCCCATCGAGGCCCGCCTCTCCGGCCCCAACCCCGACATCCTGCGCGCGCTGGGCCGGGAGGCCGCCGCGCGCATGTCCGCCGCCTCCGGCCGGTTGCAGGACCTGCGCACCGACTGGCGGGAGCGCGAGCTGGTCCTCAAGCCCGCCTACGCCGCCGAGCGCGCCCAGACCGCTGGCGTCGCGCGCGAGGACGTCGCCCAGGCGTTGCTGACCGCCACCGACGGCGCCCGCGCCGGCGTCTATCGCGAGGACGACCGCCTGATCCCCATCATCGTGCGCATGCCCGGCGCCGCGACCGACGGGGCCGAGCACCTGATCGACCAGCCCGTCTGGTCCGACGCCGCGGGCGCCTTCATTCCGCTGGAGCAGCTCATCGACGGCTTCGAGCCGCAGGTGCAGGACACCCTCATCCGCCGGCGCGACCGCGTCTCCACCCTCACCGTGCAGGCCGGCGTCCCCGCCGGCGTCAACGGGGCTTCGGTCTTCTCGCAGATCCGCGGCGCGGTGGAGTCGATGGACCTGCCCGAGGGCTACCGCCTCGAATGGGGCGGCGAATACGAGGACTCGACCACGGCCCAGCAGAGCCTCGGCCAGCAGCTCCCGATCTCGGCGCTGGCGATGGTCCTCATCTCCGTCCTGCTCTTCGGCAAGCTGCGCCAGCCCCTCGTCATCTGGCTGCTGGTGCCCATGGCCGTGAACGGCGTCGCCATCGGCCTTCTGGCGACCGGCCTGCCCTTCTCCTTCACGGCCCTTCTGGGCCTGCTCAGCCTCTCGGGCATGCTGATCAAGAACGGCATCGTGCTGGTGGAGGAGATCGACCTGACCCGCGCCGCCGGGCGCCCCTTCACGGCGGCGGTGGTCGAGGCCTCCACCTCCCGCCTG
>JBNJGE010000255.1:0-4852 GCA_051747505.1 Pseudomonadota bacterium
TCCTCGCCCAGGAAGCCGCCGGGATGGCCGGGCAGGACGTCGCCCGTGCTGTCGTAGTAGTTGAGGTAGGAGCCCGCCGGATAGACCACGCCCACGCCCCCGACCTCGTTGAGCGCCGTGTCCTGCTGGCCGACGGCCAGCGTGCCGAAGGCGCCCGACACGAAAACGGAGGTCTCGTCGATCTGGTCGCCGGTGGTGAACGCCTCCAGCTCCACCTTGCCGCCGAAGGTCAGCCCGTTGTCGGAGGAGCCCCGGATCTTGAAATGGATCTCCCCCTCGCGGAAGATGCCGAAGCTCTCGTCCTCCCCCGGATCGTCGGCCACATCGGCGTAGCCCGCGCCGACGATGAAATAGCCCCCCAGGCTGACCGTCAGCGGCTCGGCCGCGGAGGCCGGCGCGGCCGCCAGGGCCAGGGCGGGGAGCGGAAGGGCCAAGACGAAAGCGCGCATGTCCGTGCCTCCTCGATCGGTTCCTGCCTCGCGGTCCGGGCCCATGAAAGACACGACAGCGGCCGCCCTCTGAGCGGGGCGGTATCGAGGCGCCGGACACGTTCTTCTAGGTCCGCCGCGCTGTCCCGCGGATGAACGCCGCCGCGCGCCCGCCCTCTTCTTGACACCCTCTCGCCCCCCCATATGGTGCGCCGCACGCGGCTGCGGACGGTTCCCGGCCGCGCCTGGACCCATTGGAGAGCGACATGCCCGACGCGCCCGCAGCCCGACCCGAGTCCCCCTCGGCCGAGGCCCGGCAGGTCACCGTGACCCTGCCGGACGGCGCGACGCGGACCTGCCCGGCGGGCGTCACCCCCGCCGAGATCGCCGCCGACATCTCCAAATCGCTCGCCAAGTCGGCCATCGCCGCGAAGGTGGACGGCAAGCTCTCCGACCTCGCGCAGCCGCTCGACCGCGACGCCTCCGTGTCCATCGTCACCATGAAGGACCGGGCCGAGGCGCTGGAGCTGGTGCGCCACGACTGCGCCCACATCATGGCCCGCGCGGTGCAGGAGATCTGGCCGGACGTGAAGGTCACCATCGGCCCGGTGATCGAGAACGGCTTCTACTACGACTTCGACCGCGACGAGCCGTTCAGCACCGAGGACCTCGAGCGCATCGAGAAGAAGATGCGCGAGATCATCGCCCTGCGCGACCCGGTCACCACCGAGGTCTGGGACCGCAACGCGGCCATCCACTACTACGAGGAGCGCGGAGAGCCCTACAAAGTCGAGCTCGTGGACATGATCCCCGAGGGCGAGCCCGTGCGCATGTACTGGCACGGCTGGTGGCAGGATCTCTGCCGCGGCCCGCATCTCGTGCACACCGGCCAGGTCCCCCCCGACGCCTTCAAGCTGATGAGCGTGGCCGGCGCCTACTGGCGCGGCGACTCCTCGCGCCAGATGCTCCAGCGCATCTACGGCGTGGCGTTCCTGTCGAAGAAGGACCTCGACGCCTATCTCCACATGCTGGAGGAGGCCCAGAAGCGCGACCACCGCCGCATCGGACGGGAGATGGCGCTCTTCCACCTCCAGGACGAGGCCCCCGGCATGGTCTTCTGGCACCCCGACGGCTGGACGATCTACCGCGTGCTCGAGGACTACATGCGCCGCCGCCTCGACGCCGCCGGCTACCGGGAGATCCGCACCCCTCAGGTCGTGGACCGCAAGCTGTGGGAGGCGAGCGGGCACTGGGACAAGTACCGCGAGAACATGTTCATCGCCGAGGTCGAGGAGGAGCACGCGCAGGAGAAGCGCGTGAACGCCCTCAAGCCCATGAACTGCCCCTGCCACGTGCAGATCTACAACCACGGCCAGAAGAGCTACCGCGACCTGCCGCTGCGGCTGGCGGAGTTCGGGTCGTGCCACCGCTACGAGAGCTCCGGCTCCATGCACGGCCTGATGCGCGTGCGCGGCTTCACCCAGGACGACGCCCACATCTTCTGCACCGAGGACCAGATCGAGGACGAGACCCGCCGCTTCATCGAGCTGCTGTCGTCGGTCTACAAGGACCTCGGCTTCGAGGATTTCGAGATCAAGTTCTCGACCCGGCCCGAGACCCGCGTGGGCTCGGACGAGATCTGGGACAAGGCCGAGGCCGCGCTGGAGAACGCCATCCGCCGCATCGGCCACCCCTACGAGGTGGACCCGGGCGAGGGCGCCTTCTACGGCCCCAAGCTCGACTTCAAGCTGACCGACGCGATCGGCCGCGAATGGCAGTGCGGCACCCTGCAGGCCGACTTCAACCTGCCCGAGCGGCTGGATGCGGAATACGTCAACGAGCACGGCGACAAGGTCCGCCCGGTGATGATGCATCGCGCGATCCTGGGCAGCTTCGAGCGTTTCCTCGGCATCCTGATCGAGAACCACGCCGGCCGCTTCCCCCTCTGGCTCGCGCCGCGCCAGATCGTGGTCGCCACCATCACCTCCGACGCCGACTCCTACGCCGAGGAGGTGGCCGAGGCCCTGCGCGCCCACGGCCTGCGCGCCGAGGCCGACACCCGCAACGAGAAGATCAACTACAAGGTCCGCGAGCACTCCCACGCCCATGTCCCCCTGATCCTCGCCGTCGGCCGGCAGGAGGTGGAGCACCGCACCGTCTCCGTCCGCCGCCTCGGGGAGAAGGGCCAGAAGGTCATGCACCTGGACGAGGCCGCCGAGGACTTCGTGCGCGAGGCGACGCCCCCCGACCTGCGCTGAGACGGCGCCGCCGGGGACGACGAAGCGCCCGCCGGGATCCTCCCCGGCGGGCGCTCCTTCTTTCGGGACCTGCCGCGTCAGGCGGAGGCCGGCTCAATCTCCGCCAGCTCCCAGTAGTCGCCCTCGCCGCCGCGGTTCTTGCGCCTCCGCTTGTAGATGACCGAGGCGCGGAGCTCGGGCGCGTACCAGCGCTCCCATTGGTTCCAGTCGTCCTCGCAGACGACATGGTAGGTGTCGAAGGTTCCGGCCGGCACGCTGACGCGCGCCGTGCCCTCGACCTCGCAGCGGCGTTCCGTGCGCCAGGTCTCCCCGGCCTCGGTGCGGCCCGCCGCCTGCCAGTTTTCGGTGCGCCCGACCTCCAGCGGGAACAGCCGGCCCTCCCGCTCGACATCCTGCGTGCCGGTCGAGCCGCCGCAGTTTTCGAAGCGCAGCGAGGGCCCGAAGCCGTCCGCGTGCCGGGTCCAGAGGCAGCCCTCGCTGCTCTGCATCGTGACGAGCCCGTCCTCGCGCGCCACGATCTCGGAGGTCCGGGCGTCGCCGTCGGAGGCGACCAGCGTGAAGGTCGTGCCCACGCCGTGATCCGGCGCCGCCGCGGGCGGAAGCTCCGAGGCGACCTCGGCGGTCTCGACCTGCTGCCCGCAGGCCGACAGCGCCAGAAGCAGGGCGCCCGCCGCGGCGAGCCGCGGCGCATGGGTCGTGATGGAGATCATGACATCCCCCGGGTGCTGTGATTGCGTTGAACTCAATCCACGCGGGGCCGTCCCGGCGCCGCCGGCGCGCCCCTTCGCTCCAATGCGCGGGAGATCCCCGAAGGTAATTCCCTAGCGTCAACTGTCTCATGCGCAGGGGCCGCGATCAATGCCGGTCCGGGGCAGGGACCACCACCCTTCGCCTGCGCCCCCCGCCTTTGCCATCGCCATCGACTCCGCGATGCGGGTCCGAAGGCCGCCCCGCGGAACGCCCCCGCCCCCGCCCGCGTTGAGCGCCCGAGACGGGAGGATCCGATGACCGACCGCGAGCGCCCCGATCCCGAAGACGAGCAGGCCGATCCCCGCGAGGCCGAACGAGAGAAGACCCTGCGCGATCAGGCCGAACGCATCCGCTCCGGCCGCGCCCGCGGGGGGCGCATCGTGCTGAACACGCCCCTGCGCCGGGCGCTGTTCCTGGGCGGGCTGGTCGGGCTCTTCCTGCTGGCCCTCATCCTGCTCTTCTTCGCCTGACCCCAGCCCCGAGGGAGGCCCCCATGCCCATCTGCGACACCTGCGGCAACGACTATGACAAGGCCTTCGAGGTCCGGAAGGACGGCAAGGCCTGGACCTTCGACAGCCTGGAATGCGCTGCCCACAAGCTGGCGCCGAGCTGCGCCCATTGCGGCTGCCGCATCCTCGGCCACGGGCTGGAGACGGCCGACGCCGTCTTCTGCTGCCGCCACTGCGCCGAGGCCTCCGGCGCCCACGGCCTGCGCGACCGCGTCTGACCGGGCTTCCGCCCGTTCATCCAAAGTCAACGAATGTGCATACGGGTCGTGCACGCGATGCGCACGGCCCGTGCAT
Source organism: Pseudomonadota bacterium (assembly GCA_051747505.1). Lineage (GTDB taxonomy): Bacteria > Pseudomonadota > Alphaproteobacteria > Rhodobacterales > Rhodobacteraceae > Albimonas. The sequence goes on from JBNJGE010000255.1 coordinate 4,240, forward strand.
CGCGTCCGCGCGCCCGGCGAGCCGGATTGACATTTCCCCCCGCATCCCCGACCAATCCGCCTTACGTCCCGCCCGGACCGGCCGCCGCGCGGGACGTTTTCGTTGCATCCGGCCGTCGCAGGGAGAGCCCCGAGGTGATCGACCCCGTCCTGCCGACCTACGCCCGGGCCCCCCTCGCCTTCGTCGAGGGACAGGGCCCCTGGCTTACCGACGAGAGCGGCGAGCGCTACCTCGATCTCGGCGCCGGGATCGCGGTGAACGCGCTGGGCCACGCCCATCCCGCCCTCGTCGAGGCGCTGGAGCGGCAGGCGCGACGCCTCTGGCACACCTCCAACCTCTACCGCATCCCCAACCAGGAGGCGCTCGCCAAGTCATTGGTGGAGCACACTTTCGCCGACACGGTGTTCTTCACGAACTCCGGCGCCGAGAGCATGGAGTGCGCCATCAAGACCGCCCGGAAATACTGGCACCACAAGGGCGAGCCGCAGCGCAACCGCATCATCACCTTCGGCGGCGCCTTCCACGGCCGCACCATCGCGACCATCTCCGCCGCGGGCGGCGAGAAGCTGACCAAGGGCTTCGAGCCCCTGCTGCCCGGCTTCGACCACGTGGA
>JBNJGE010000256.1:0-4824 GCA_051747505.1 Pseudomonadota bacterium
GGTCAAGATCGGCGTTCTGCTGGGCTACACCGGCCCGATCGAGTCCCTCACCCCCGGCATGGCGGACAGCGCCGAGCTGGCGATGAAGGAGGTCAACGAGGCCGGGGGCGTGCTTGACGGCACGATGCTCACGCCCGTGCGGGCGGACTCCACCTGCATCGACTCCGCCGCCGCCACCGCCGCGGCCGAGCGGCTGGTGGCCTCCGAGGGCGTGAAGGCGATCATGGGCGCCGACTGCTCGGGCGTGACCATCGCGACGCTCAACAACGTGGCCGCGCCCCAGGGCGTGGTGATGATCTCGCCCTCGGCGACCTCGCCCGCCCTGTCCGATATCGAGGACGACGGCCTGTTCTTCCGCACCGCGCCGTCGGACGCGCGGCAGGGCGAGGTGGTCTCTCAGATGCTCATGGAGAAGGGCATCGAGGAGATCGCCGTCACCTACACCAACAACGACTACGGCAAGGGCCTGGCCGACGCCTTCCAGGCCGCTTACGAGGAGAAGGGCGGGGAGGTGCTGATCTCCGCCTCGCACGAGGACGGCAAGGCCGACTACTCCGCCGAGGTCGCCTCGCTGTCGGCCGCCGGGGCCGAGTGGCTGGGCGTGTTCGGCTACGCCGACCAGGGCGGCGTGGGCATCATCCGCGCGGCCGTCGACACCGGCGCCTTCGAGAACTTCGTGCTGACCGACGGCATGTTCGCCCAGACCCTGATCGAGGCGATCGGCGAGCCGCTGAACGGCACCATCGGGGTGGTTCCGTGGTCCGAGGGCGAGGGCTCCGAGGCCTTCGTGGAGTTTGCGAACGAGCAAGGCGTGGACCCCGACGGCTCCTTCCGCCGGGAGAGCTACGACGCTGCGGCGCTGATCGCGCTGGCCATGCAGGCGTCCGGCTCCACCGAGCCGGGCGAGTTCAAGGGCTCCGTCATGGACGTGGCCAACGCCCCGGGCGAGCAGATCCTGCCCGGCCAGCTCGGCAAGGCGCTCGAGATCCTGGCCGACGGCGGCGAGGTCGACTATGTCGGCGCGACGAACGTGGAGCTGATCGGCCCGGGCGAGGCTGCCGGCACCTATCGCGAGTACGAGGTGGTTGACGGGGAGTACGAAACCGTTCAGTTCCGCTGATCCGACGCCGCGACGGCTCGATCCCCGGCCCGGCGCGCCCCCGCGCCGGGCCGGAGTGATTTGCGATCCCGGGGGCGAGAGGGCAGGGGGACGCCGCGCTTGATCCGCGTCGAGAACCTTTCCAAGAGCTTCGGCGGCCTCAAGGCCGTGGACAACGCCAGCCTGGAGATCCGGCCCGGCTCGATCACCGGGCTGATCGGTCCCAATGGCGCGGGCAAGACCACGCTGTTCAACTGCATCGCCGGCGCCTTCCCGCCGAGCTCCGGCCGCGTGCTGCTGGACGGGGAGGACATCACGGGGCTGGCGCCGCACGCGCTGTTCCACAAGGGCCTGCTGCGGACCTTCCAGATCGCGCACGAGTTCTCCACGCTGACGGTGCGCGACAACCTGATGACCGTGCCGCCCGAACAGCGCGGGGAGGGGCTGCTGGACGCCTGGTTCCGCCCCTCCGTCGTTCGGGCGCAGGAGGCGGAGCTGCGCAAGCGCGCGGACGAGGTCATCGCCTTCCTGCAGATGGAGCATGTCGCCGACGAGATCGCCGGCAACCTCTCGGGCGGGCAGAAGAAGCTGCTCGAGCTCGGCCGGACGATGATGACGGAGGCGCGGATCGTCTTCCTCGACGAGGTCGGCGCCGGCGTGAACCGCACGCTGCTCAACACCATCGGCGACGCCATCGAGCGGCTGAATCGCGAGCGCGGCTACACCTTCGTGATGATCGAGCACGACATGGACTTCATCGGCCGCCTCTGCGACCCGGTCATCGTCATGGCCGAGGGTCGCGTGCTGACGGAAGGCTCAGTCGAGGAGGTGAAGGCGGACGAGCGGGTGATCGAGGCCTATCTGGGCACCGGCCTCAAGAACCGCCCCAGGACGAAAGAGGCCGAGGCGTGAGCGTCCTGATCGGGGAGAACATGACCGGCGGCTACGGCGCCGCCGACATCCTGCACGACTGCACGATCTCCGTGGACTCGGGCGAGATCGCGGTGATCGTCGGCCCCAACGGGGCGGGCAAGTCCACGGCCATGAAGGCGCTGTTCGGGATGCTGCCGCTGCGCCACGGGCAGGTGCGGCTGATGGAGCGGGACATCACCGGGCTGTCGCCGCAGGACCGGGTGAAGGAGGGCATGGCCTTCGTCCCCCAGACCGGCAACGTCTTCACCACCATGACGGTGGAAGAGAACCTGGAGATGGGCGCCTTCCTGCGCGAGGACGGCCTGGAGGAGACCATGGAGCAGGTCTTCGAGCTCTTCCCCGTCCTGCGCGAGAAGCGCCGCCAGCCGGCCGGGGAGCTCTCCGGCGGCCAGCGCCAGCAGGTCGCCGTGGGCCGGGCCCTGATGACCCGCCCGCAGGTCCTGATGCTGGACGAGCCCACGGCGGGCGTGTCGCCCATCGTCATGGACGAGCTCTTCGATCGCATCCTCGAGATCGCCCGCACCGGGCTGGCCATCCTGATGGTCGAGCAGAACGCCCGCCAGGCGCTGGCCATCGCCGACCACGGCTTCGTGCTGGTGCAGGGTCGCAACCGCTACGCCGACACCGGGGAGGCGCTCATGGCCAACCCCGAGGTCCGCGCGTCCTTCCTGGGAGGGTGAGTTGACCGACATCCTCAACGCCCTCGTGCTGTTCATGAACTTCGTCGGCGTGCCGGCGATCGCCTACGGCTCCCAGCTTGCGCTCGGCGCGCTGGGGGTGACGCTGATCTTCGGCATCCTGCGCTTCGCCTTCTTCGCCCATGGCGACCTGATGGCCTTCGGGACCATGGTCACGATCCTGGGAACCTGGGCGCTGCAGGCGGCCGGGATCACCCTGGGCTTCCTGCCCACCGCGCTGATCGCCCTGCCGCTGGGCGTCCTCGCCGCGGGGCTGGTCGGGCTGCTGATCGACCGCTCCGTCTTCGCCTTCTACCGCCGCCAGCGAGTGAAGCCGGTGGTCATGGTCATGGCCTCGGTGGGGGTGATGTTCGTGCTCAACGGCGTGGTGCGGCTGATCATCGGGCCGGACGACCAGCGCTTCGCGGACGGGGAGCGCTTCATCTTCACCTTCCGGGAGTTCCGCGACTGGGCGGGGCTGGACGAGGGCATGGCGCTCAAGACCACGCAGGGGCTGACCATCGTGGCCGCGGTGCTGGCGATGTGGGCGCTGTTCCGCTTTCTCCAGCGCACGCGCACCGGCAAGGCGATGCGGGCCTATTCGGACAACGAGGACCTGGCGTTGCTGTCGGGCGTGGATCCGGCGAAGGTGGTGCGCGTGACCTGGGTGATCGCAGCGGCGCTGGCCACGCTGGCCGGCGTGCTTTATGGGCTGGACAAGTCCTTCAAGCCCTTCACCTATTTCCAGCTTCTGCTGCCCATCTTCGCCGCGGCGATCCTGGGCGGGATCGGGCAGCCGCTGGGCGCCGTGGTGGGGGGCTACATCGTGGCCTTCTCGGAGGTCATGGTGACCTACGCCTACCGTAAGCTCGTGGGCTACCTGCTGCCCGAGGGTCTTCAGCCCGACGGGCTGCTGCAGCTGCTGTCCACCGAATACAAGTTCGCCGTCAGCTTCGTGATCCTGGTGGTGGTGCTGATCGTCCGGCCCACCGGCATATTCCGCGGGAGGGTGTATTGAGCGCCACGGACCGTCCCGTCGCCTCGGCCCCCGCGCGCTGGCGGGGCCCGCTGCTGTTCGCCGTCATGGCCGCGCTGCTGCTCGGCGTGGGCTTCTTCCAGAGCTGGAACGTGGCCCTGTCGATCCTCAACCTTTCGCTGATCTCGGCGATGATGGCGCTGGGCGTGAACATGGCCTGGGGCTACGCGGGGCTGCTGAACATCGGCACCATGGGCTTCGCGGCGCTGGGCGGCGTGGCGGCGGTGCTGACCGCCCAGCCGCCCGTGCCGGAGGCCTGGGCCGTCGGCGGCGCCGGCCTGGCTCTGACGGTGCTGGCGCTGCTGGCCACCATCGCCGTGGTGGTGGTGATCCGGCGCTGGCTGCGGCGGGGCCGGCTGCGCGCCCTGCTGACGACGGCGGCGGTGGTGATCGGCTATGTCGCGATCCGGGCGGCCTTCGATCCGGCCACGGACGCCATCGAGGACGTGAACCCGGCCACTACCGGCTATCTGGGCGGCCTGAACCTGCCCATCGTGCTGTCCTGGGCCGTGGGCGGGGCTCTGGCCGCAGGCGCGGCCTGGATCATCGGCAAGGTGGCGCTGGGGCTGCGCTCCGACTACTTCGCGATCGCCACGCTGGGCATTTCCGAGATCGTGATCGCGATCGTCAAGAACGAGGACTGGCTGGCGCGCGGGGTGAAGAACGTCACCGGCCTGCCGCGGCCGGTGCCCTACGAGGCGGAGCTGCAGGAGTCCGCCGCCTTCGTGGCGCGGGCGCAGGCCTGGGGGCTGGACCCGGCGGAGGCCTCGGGGCTGGTGGTCAAGGGGTCCTACGCCCTGCTCTTCGCCGCGGTGCTGGCGGTCGTGATGTGGCTGTCGGAGCGGGCGCTGAACTCCCCCTGGGGGCGGATGATGCGCGCCATCCGCGACAACGAGAACGCCGCCGAGGCGATGGGCAAGGACGTCATCGGCCGCCGGCTGGAGATCTTCGTGCTGGGCTGCGCGGTGGTCGGCATCGCGGGGGCGATGCTGGTCACCTTCAACGGCCAGTTCACGCCGACCAGCTACAACCCGCTGCGCTTCACCTTCCTGATCTGGGTGATGGTGATCGTCGGGGGC
>JBNJGE010000257.1:0-4747 GCA_051747505.1 Pseudomonadota bacterium
TTGGCGCCGCGCCGCTCCAGCCGCGCCTGGCGGGCGACGAGGCTGCGCGAGCCGCGCACGACCTGGGCGAGCATGCCGGCGACGACGAGGAACACCGCCACCTCCTGCAGCCAGACGCCCAGATCGACATGGGAGGGGCCGAAGATCATGCGGGTGGCGGCCTCGTGCCCGGCCCGGGTGGCGACGGGGGGCAGGTCGAAATCCGTGGTCACGCCGGGCTGGAGCGCGATCCAGAGGCGCCCAACGCTCCAGGACACGGCGCCGCAGACGCCGCCCCAGACCACGATCGCGGGCGAGAAGCTGAAGGCGAGCGCGGCGAGAAGGATGAAGAAGTAGAGGAAGACGCTCATCCGCAGCGGCTGCGTCAGGGGGCCGGCGAACTCCGAGAGCGGGTTGGGGCAGAGCAGGGTGAAGGTCAGCAGGGCGAAGTAGAAGGCGACGAAGGCGTAGTCGGGCCAGCCGGTCTGCGCGAAGCGCCGCGCGGCGAGATACTGCCCCCACAGCGCGACCGCGAAGACCGCCAGAAGGGCGTGGTAGAACAGCGCCTCGGGCCAGCCGGACACCGCCGCGACCACCGGGGCGAGGGCCGCGAGCGCCACGGTCACCGTGATGGCGGTGGCGCGGGCGCGGTCCCGGCTCTCGGCCTCAAGCACGCGGGCGACGCGCTCATGGGCGCGGCTCTCGACGGCGCGAGCGGCCTCGGGGGGCGCGTCCGGGTCTTCGGCCGGCGGGGTCGTCATGGGCGGGCGGTCCTTCCCTCTGCCCGCGAAGTTGTGGCCGGGCGCGACTTGCGGCGCAAGCGCGGGGGCCATTGTGGCGGGGGGCGAGGGGCGGCTATCGTCCCGCGCGACGGGGCCGCGCGAGGGCGGCCCGGGAGGAGACGGACGCCCCGGTCGCGACGCGCCTGCGTCCCCCGCGCCCCCGGCGTGGGGGCGGGGGAGCGGCTGCGGGGGTCCGCGACACGTCAGGAGGAGACGTCCGCATGCCCGATTTCGAGGCGATCATCTACGAGACCCACGGCCCCGTGGCGCTGGTGGCGCTGAACCGGCCCGACAAGCTCAACGCCTTCAACCCCACCCAGCGCGACGAGCTGGCCGTGGCGCTGCGCAGGGCCGACGACGACCCGGAGGTGCGGGCGATCGTGCTGGCGGGCGAGGGGCGGGCCTTCTCCGCCGGCGCCGACCTGACGGGCGCCAGCGTGGGGCGGGACACGCAGAAGACGCTGATGGAGGGGTTCAAGCCCTCGATCGACGCGATCCTGCGCGCGACCAAGCCGGTGATCGCGGCCGCGCAGGGGGCCTGCGCGGGGGTGGGCGCGGCCTATGTCATGGCCTGCGACCTCGCCGTGATGGAGGAGGACGCGTACATGTACCAGGCCTTCGCCGCGATCGGGCTGATCCCCGACGGGGGCACCCACTGGCACCTGGTGCGCGCGCTGGGGCGCAAGCGGGCCTACGAGCTGATCATCTCCGCCGGGCGGCTGACGGCGCCGGAGGCCGAGGCGGCGGGGCTGGTCAACCGGGTCGTGCCGACCGGCGAGGCGCGGCGGACGGCGATGGACTGGGCCGCGGAGGTGGCGCAGGGCGCGCCGCGGACGCTGAACTTCGCCAAGCGGGCGCTGCTGGAGGCCGGGTGGCAGAGCTTCGACGAGAGCTACGCGCTGGAGGCGGAGCTGCAGAACATCTGCTCCCACAGCCAGGACAACGCCAACGCGGTCAAGTCGTTCTTCAACAAGGAGAAGCCGGTCTTCACCGGCGACTGAGCGCGGCGCGGGCGGGGCCGGCCCCGCCCGCGATCCGGGGGGATGCGCCATGACGCGACGGCTGGAGATCGCCGTGGCCGGCGCCGGGATCGGCGGGCTGGCCGCCGCGGCGGCGCTGGGCCGGGCCGGGCACCGGGTGGTGGTGCTGGAGCGCGCGGAGGCGCCGGCGGAGGTCGGCGCCGGGCTGCAGCTGTCGCCCAACGCCATGCGCGCCGTGGACGCGCTGGGCGCCGGGGCGGCGGTGCGCGAGGCGGCCAGCCGGCCGGAGGCGGTGGAGCTGCGCATGCACGCCTCGGGCCGCACGGTCCACCGGCTGCCGCTGGGGCGGGCGGCGGAGGAGCGGTACGGCGCGCCTTACCTTCAGATTCACCGGGCGGAGCTGCATGCCGCGCTGCGCGAGGCGGCGGAGGCCGCAGGGGCCGAGCTGCGGTTCGGGGAAGAGGTCTCGCGGGCGGGGGATGTGCGCGGGGGCGCGGCGCTCTACACCGACCGGGGGGCCGTGGAGGCCGACCTGGCGGTGGCGGCGGACGGCGTGCGCTCGGCGATCCGGGGAGAGATGACGCGGGCGCGGCCGCGGTTCTCCGGGCATGTCGCCTGGCGCGGGCTCGTGCCGGCGGAGCGGCTGCCCGCGCGGCTGCTGGCGCCGCGGGCGACGGTCTGGATGGGGCCGCGGCGGCATCTGGTGACCTATCCGCTGCGCGAGGGGCGGCTGCTGAACTTCGTGGCGGTGGAGGAGCGGCGGGACTGGACCGCGGAGGGCTGGCGCGCGCCGGGGGATCCGGACGCGCTGCGGGCGAGCTTCGCGGGCTGGCACGCGGATGTCGCGGCGCTGATGGCGGGGGTTGAGGAGACCTTCCTGTGGGGGCTGTTCGGGCATCCCGAGCTGCCGCGCTGGTCGCGCGGGCGGGTGGCGCTGCTGGGGGATGCGGCGCATCCGACGACGCCGTTCCTGGCGCAGGGGGCGGCGATGGCGATGGAGGACGCGGTGGTGCTGGCCCGCGCGCTGGAGGCGCACGGGCCGGAGCGGGCGCTGGCGGCCTGGGAGGCGGCGCGCAAGCCGCGGGCGACCCGGCTCCAGAAGGCGGCGGCGCGAACCGGGCGGCGCTTCCATTCCCGCTGGGCGCCGGAGCGCTGGGCGAAGGCGGCGGCGATCGGAGCGCTGACGCGCTGGGCGCCGGGCGTGGCGGAGGGGCTTAACGACTGGGTGTACCGGTACGATGCGACGCGGGCGCCGGTGTGAGGGGGGGACCGGGCGGCCTTTCGCAAACGATGACGGCAGTGCGGGCGCCGGGGGTTCTGAATTTCACCTTTGATTGGAAGTATAATTGGGGAATTACTTTACGCGCATGCTCAATAGGCCGGTGAGGTGTGAAGTCATTTTTGTGGGTTTTGGGGCTTTTCGGGGTGAACTGACCCTCAGGCGCTTTTCACCACGCGCAGGGTGAGGTTGATGCGGCCGCCGGCGGGCAGGAGGTCGGAGGCGCCGAAGCGGATGCGGTCGATGCCGTGATAGGCGAGGCGGGCCTCGCCGGCCAGCAGGGCCACGTCGCCGCTTTCCAGCTTCGTGCTGCGGGTGGGGTCCTTGCGGCGCAGGCCGCCGACGCGGAAGGTGGCGGGGTCGCCCAGCGAGACGGAGAGGACCGGGGCCTCGAACTCGCCCTCGTCCTTGTCCTGGTGCAGGCCCATGCGGGCCTGCTCCCCGTAGAAGTTGACGAGGCAGCAGTCGGGGTCCTCCGGCCAGCCCGAGAGGGCGCGCCAGACGGCGAGGACCGAGTCGGGGATGGGGGGCCAGGGCATGCCCTCGGGGTGGCGCTCCGCGTACTGGTAGCCCTTCTCCGAGATCACCCAGCCGAGGCGGCCCGCGGCGGTCATCAGCACCGACATGGGCTTGCCCCAGGGGGTGGTGTAGCGGACGAAGGGGGCGGCGCGGGCGACGGCGCGGAGGTCGTCGCGCATGGCCTCCTGGGCCGGGCGGTCCAGCCAGCCCTTCCAGATCTTCACGCCGTTGAGGTCGATCGGCTCGGGGCGGCCGGAGGCGGCCAGGAGATCGGCGCCGGACATGCTCGAACCCTCCTTTCGCGCGAGGGCGCAGCATCGCGCCGCGGCGGGGGGCTGTCGAGTCTTTCGCCGGGGGGCGGCGAGGGCGAGAGTGAGCGGATCGGTCCCGTCGATCCGCAAGGAGAGTGGTTCATGCGTCTCGTCGTCGTCCTCGTCCTCGCCCTGCTGCGCTGGTGCCGGCGCTTCGCCGTGCTGCTCGTCTTCTTCGCCATGCTGGCGCTGAACATCACGACGCTCACGGTTCCGGCGGTGGCCTCCATCGCGACGGGGCTGGTGACCTCGGCCGGTCTGACCTCGGCGGTGCGGCCGGCGGCGAAGCTGCGGCCTGTCGTCAGTCGCATCGGGCGGCGCGTGGCGCGGGGGGCGGCGCGCAATGTCGGGGCCCTGCCAGCGGAGAGCGTGCCCTGGATCGGGGCGGGCGTCGCGGTGGCGGTCACGGCGCTGGAGCTGAAGGACGCCTGCGACACGATGAAGGACCTGCGCGCGCTCGAGCCGGCGCCGGGCGGCGGCGCGGATGGCACGACCGGGGAGGTCTGCGGCCTCGAGGTTCCGAGCCTCGCGGAGATTCGCGACCGGATCGCGGAGCGAGGGGCGCTGGCCGAGGCGGGCGGGTGGCTCGGCGACGGCGAGCCGGAGGCTCCCGGGGATTGACGCCCCGCCGGGCGCCGCGGCGCGGGAAGGACCAAATCCTGTGCCGCCCTTCGCTTGCAGGGCCGCGGCCCCCTCCTTATATCGCCGGCGAGCGTCGCGCTCCGTTTTTCGTGAGGACGGTCGGTTCCCACGGGAGGGGCGCTTGGGATTGAGGCCGGGGGCCTGAACGGACCCGGTCTCGGATATCGCCGAAGGAAAGGACACGCGCATGTCGAAAGTCATTGGCATCGACCTGGGCACGACCAACTCCTGCGTCGCCGTCATGGACGGCCAGCA
>JBNJGE010000258.1:0-4741 GCA_051747505.1 Pseudomonadota bacterium
CTCGTCCTTGAGCTCCGCCGTCGCGCCCCGCTCGATCGCGTCGGCGACCTCGTAGGCCTCCTCGATCGTGTAGGGGGCGATGGAGCGGAAGTCCTGCTCCCGGTCCCAGGGGCAGCCGTCCGGCGCCCGCAGGCGGCGCATGATCTCCCGCAGCCGGTCCAGCGCCCCTTGCGGGTCGTGGACGAGGGCGTCCGACTCGGCGCGGGACACGGGGCGGGGCAGGGGGCGGCTCATGGGCGTGTCTCCTCGGCTGGCTCGCGGGCCCCGGCTAGCGCGGCGCCCGCGCCCCCGCAAGCGCCCTCACACGAAGCGGACCCGGCCGATATAGCCCAGATTGCGGTTGCGCTGGGCGTAGTCGATGCCGTAGCCGACCACGAACTCGTCGGGGATCTCGAAGCCGACGAAGCGGGCCGCGACCTCGGCCTCGCGCCGGCCCGGCTTGTCGAGCAGGGCGCAGACCTCGAGGCGACGGGGCTTGCGCGCGCGCAGCATGTGGAGGACGTGATGAAGGGTGAAGCCGGTGTCGACGATGTCCTCGACCACCAGCACATCGCGGCCCTCGATCTCGCTGCGCAGGTCCTTGAGGATGCGCACCTCGCGGCTCGACTCGGTGGCGGCGCCGTAGGAGGAGGCCTCGATGAAGTCGATCTCGACCGGAAGCGTGATCTCGCGGGCGAGATCGGCGATGAAGACGAAGCTGCCGCGCAGGAGCCCGACCACGACCAGCTTGTCGGTGCCGGCGAAATGACGGGATATCTCCTGGGCCATCGCCTCGACCCGCGCCGCGATCGACTTGGCGGAGATCAGGGGCTCGATGACATAGGCGCGCCCGTCGGGGCCGGTGAGGACCTCGCGGCGCTCGATGTCTGTCGGGGCGGTCATGGGCGGGGCTCCTGGAACCGGGCCGGGCGGCGGGAGGCTGCGACGACGCGCCCCGCTCGCCGGCCGGGGCGCGCTGCGTAGTTAGGGCCGCAATGCCGACGCATGCCGAGAAACGCCGGATGCCCTACAGCGCGGACGAGATGTACGCGCTGATCGCGGATGTGACGTCCTATCCCGAATTCCTGCCCTGGTGCAGCGCGGCGCGCATCCGCTCGCGCACCGAGCGGGAGGACGGGACGGAGGTGATCGACGCCGATCTCGTCATCTCCTTCAAGGTGTTCCGCGAACGATTCACCAGCCGCGTGACCCTGCATCCCGACGAGAATCGCATCGACGTCGCCTATCTGGAGGGGCCGTTCCGCTACCTCAACAATCACTGGAAGTTCGACCCGGTGGACGACACCCACTGCGACGTCGATTTCTTCGTGGATTTCCAGTTCCGCTCCGCCATGCTCCAGCGCCTGATCGGGGTGGTGTTCAACGAGGCCATGCACCGCATCGTGCGCGCCTTCGAGGCCCGGGCCGCGCAGCTCTACGGCCCGCGGGAGGCCGCGACGGGCGGCGCGCGCTGAGGGCCGCTCACCGCCGCTCCGCCGCCTCGCGCAGCCGGCGCAGGGCGTGCAGCACCGTCGCCTCGCGCACATGCCCGCGGCCCAGCGCGCCGAACTGCACCGTCTCGGGGCAGGGCGCGTCGGGGACGCGGGCGACGGCGAAGCAGACCATCCCCTCGGGCTTGGGGCCGGAGGCGCCGGGGCCCGCCACGCCGGTCACCGCGATCACGAGATCGGCGGCGGAGCGGTCCAGCGCCCCCTGCGCCATGGCGACCGCGACGGGCTCGGAGACCGCGCCGTGCTCCCGGATCAGCGCCTCCGGCACGCCCAGCGCCTCCGACTTCGCGTCGTTGGAGTAGGTGACGAAGCCCCGGTCCACGACGCGGGAGCTGCCGGGCACCGCAGTCAGCGCCCCCATCAGCAGCCCGCCGGTGCAGCTTTCGGCGGCGGCGATCTTGAGCCCGGCGGCGCGGGCGGCCTCGAGAACCTCCGAGGCCAGCGCCTCGATCTCTTCGGTCAGAAGCTGGGTCATGCGAACCATCCATGGGCAAGGGCGGCGGCGAGGGCGACGACGAGGGCGGCGGCCAGCCCGGCGAGCAGGTCGTCGGCCATCACGCCCCAGGCGCCGGGCAGGCGTTCGGCCGTCGAGATCGGCGGCGGCTTGAGGATATCGAAGAAACGGAACATCGCGAAGCCCCCGACCCAGCCCGGCCAGGGAAAGACATGGGGCTCGGCGCCAGCGAACCAGAGCCCGAGCGACAGCGGCGCCAGCGCCAGAAGCTGGCCCGCGAACTCGTCGGCCACGATCTCCTGCGGATCCTCCGTCGCGCCGATGGCGCGCATATGCGCCTGCGCGGCGAGAAAGCCCAGCCCGATCGCCAGCGCCAGCCCCGCGGCGAAAAGCGGGAAGCCCCCCGCCCAGTGCAGCAGCCAGGCCGCGGGCAGGGCGGCGAGCGAGCCGGCCGTGCCGGGGGCGCGGGGAACGCGGCCGAGGCCGAAGAGGGTGGCGAAGGGCGCGATCATGGCAGCGCCTCCTCTTCCTCCGGGGGCGCGGGAAGCGCGATGCTCGCCGCCGCCTGCGCGGCGATCCCCTCCTCCCGTCCCGTGAACCCCAGCTTCTCCGAGGTGGTCGCCTTGACCGAGACGCGCGCGGGCGGAACGCCGAGGATCTCCGCCAGCGCCTCGCGCATCGCCCCGGCATGCGGGCCGATCTTCGGCGCCTCGCAGATCAGCGTGACATCGGCGTTGATCAGCCGCCCGCCGCGCGCCTTAAGCCGCTCCGCCGCCCGCTCCAGGAAGATGCGCGAGCGCGCGCCCCGCCACTGCGGGTCGGTGGGCGGAAACCAGACGCCGATATCGCCCTCGGCCATGGCGCCGAGCAGCGCGTCGGTCAGCGCGTGCATCCCCACATCGGCGTCGGAATGCCCGGCGAGGCTGCGCGAATGGGGGATGGTCACGCCGCACAGCGTGACATGATCGCCCTCCGCGAAGGCATGGACGTCGAAGCCCGTCCCCACCCGCGTCTCCATCCCCGCCGGGCGCAGCGCCGCCCCGGCGCGGGCGAGGTCCTCGGGCGTGGTCAGCTTCGCGTTCGCCTCCTCCCCCGGCGTGTGGGCGACCGTCAGCCCGGCGGCCTGCGCCACGGCGACGTCGTCGGTGAAGTCCCGCCCGGCGGCGGCGCGGTGGGCCTCGCGGATGGGCCCGAGGCGGAAGGCCTGCGGGGTCTGGGCGCGCACCAGCCCGGCGCGGTCCAGCGTCTCGCCCGCGCGGCCCGCCTCGTTCCGGCGCAGGGTGTCGGCGACGGACAGGGCGGGGCAGGCGCCCTCGGCCCCCTCCAGCGCGGCGAGCACGGCCCGGATCAGACCCTCGGAGGGGAAGGGCCGGGCCGCGTCGTGGATCAGCACGGGGTCGCGCGCCTCCCCCTCGATCGCCTCCAGCCCCAGCCGCACGCTCTCCTGCCGGCTCTCGCCCCCCTCCACCGGCGGGCCGAGGCGGGCATGGCCCAGCCGCGCCAGCGCCGCGGCGGCGTCGTAGGCGGGGCGGTCGTCGGGGTGGATGACCACGCGGATCACGTCCACGCAGGGCGCCAGCGCCTCCAGCGTGCGGGTCAGCACCGGGCGCCCCGCAAGCGGACGGTACTGCTTGGGCTCGCCGGGGCCGGCGCGGACGCCGCGGCCGGCGGCGACGACGAGGGCGTGGATGGTCATGGGCGCTCCTGCGCGGCCTGTGGCGCGGGGACGCTATCCCGCGGTCTTGCGCCGCTCAAGCCCGGGGGCTAATGGAGGATACGTGCGCAGGGATTGGGCAGATGGCCTTCCGAATAGCTGATATTGACGTCAAAGATCCTGTTCTGCTCGCTCCGATGGCAGGAATCACGGATCTGCCCTTCCGCAGGCTGACCGCGCGCTTCGGGGCGGGGCTGCTCGTCTCCGAAATGATCGCCTCGAAAGAAGTCGCCCAGGGCGACGCACGGGCGCGGGCGAAGGCCGAGATCGGAGGCGCCCCCGGCGGCATCCCGACCTCCGTGCAGATCGCCGGGCGCGAGGCGCGCTGGATGGCCGAGGCCGCGAAGCTGGCCGAAGGGCTGGGCGCCCCGGTGGTGGACATCAACATGGGCTGCCCGGCCAAGAAGGTGACCGGCGGCCTCTCCGGCTCCGCCCTGATGCGCGCCCCCGATCACGCGTTGCGGCTGATCGAGGCGGCGGTCGGCGCGGTTTCGGTCCCCGTCACCCTCAAGATGCGGCTGGGCTGGGACCGTGACGGGATGAACGCCCCCGACATCGCGCGCCGGGCGGAGGCGGCGGGCGTCGCGATGGTGGTCATCCACGGCCGCACCCGCCAGCAGTTCTACAAGGGCGAGGCCGACTGGGCCGCGATCCGCGCGGTGAAGGAGGCCGTGCGCATCCCCGTCGTCGCCAACGGCGACATCGCCGAGGCCGCCTCCGCCCGCGCGGCGCTGGCGGCCTCGGGCGCCGACGCGGTGATGGTCGGGCGCGCGGCGCGCGGCCGCCCCTGGCTTCCCGCGCAGGTCGCCGCCGGCCTCGCCGGCCGTCCCGCCCCGGAGCCCCCGCGCGGCGCGGCCCGGGCGGAGATGATCGCGGGCCATTACGAGGACATGCTGGCCTTCTACGGCCGCGAGGTCGGGCTGCGCTGCGCGCGCAAGCATCTGGGCTGGCATCTGGACACGCTGCCCGGAACCGGGCCGCTGCGCGCGCGGCTGATGAGAGAGACCTCCCCCGGGCGCGTGCTGCGCGCCCTGCGCGAGGAGCTGCCCGGGACGGGCGATCTGGAGATGGCGGCATGAGCCA
>JBNJGE010000259.1:0-4740 GCA_051747505.1 Pseudomonadota bacterium
GGGCCTGGAGGGGCGCCCGGATCCTGTGGGGTCTGGAGGCGGTCGGGCGCCCGGGACGGGCCGGCCGCCGCCGGGGCTCAGCGCAGCAGGTTCAGCGCGCGGCGGACGAAGCGGCGCCGCTTCGAGCGAAGGACGCGGCGCAGGGCGGAGCTGTCAATCGGCTCCAGCCGGGCGAGGCCCTCGATCAGGCGGGCGTGCCGGGCGGCGGCGCGGCTGCAGCAGGGGCTGCCGCGGCCGCTGCGGCGGGCGTCGGGGCCGCCGGGGGCGGCCTTCCAGAACATGGCGCGCGGCTGACCAAACGCGGCGTGGGCGCCGGCTTCGGCGAGGGTGTTCGGGATCATGACGCGTCCTCTCCCCGGGAACTGCGATGAACTCTGCCTTAACGAGAATCCTTATGAACCATTCCTGAACAAACCTGAACCCCCCGGAAGTCGGGGAAACTACCTATGCGTGCAGGGGAGGCCCCTGTTCCGCATCGCGGATGCGCCCGGCGGGGAGGGGCCGGCGCGCATCCCCCTCCCCGGCGAGGCGGGCCCTCAGAACATCCCGTCCGTCAGCCGCGCGCCGAGAATGCCCACGCCGTAGGCGATGACGCCCGCCGCGGCGCCGATGCCGAGCATCTCGGCGCCCGCCTCCAGCCAGCGCCGCTCGGTGACGAGGGCGCGGCTGGCGCCGACGCCGAACAGCGTCGCGGCGGCCATGGCGCTGGCCAACGCGAATCGCTGCTCGCCCATCCCGGGAAGAAGATAGGCCAGCAGGGGGACGATGCCGGCGACGAGAAAGCCCGCGAAGGTCGCCGCCCCCTTGGGGAAGGCCTGGCGCAGCGTCGGCGCCCCCTCGATCCTGGAGCGCTGGGAGAGAACGCTGCTCGCCCCCATGGAGACGCCGTCCGCGAAGAGATTCGCGAAGCCCAGGATCAGGATGATGCTGGTGGAAAGATCCGCGCCCACGACCCCGGCGACCACCGCCAGCGTGGTGACGATCCCGTCATTGGCGCCGTAGATCAGCTCGGGCAGGAACCTGCGCGCGCGATCGCGCAGAAAACCGTCGGCCATGTCGCGCTCCTGCAAGTCCCGGCCCCGCGCCGGCGCGGGGCCGGAGGCGCTCCGGTTCAGCCGGAGGCCCCCTTCACGATCAGCACGGGGACAGCGCTGGTGACGACCACCTCGTTGGCGACGCTCCCCAGCATCAGCTTCTGGAAGCCGCGCCGGCCGTGAGAGCCCATCACGATCAGGTCGCAGTCCTGCGCCCGCGCCGTCTCCACGATGCCGACGGCGGGCGGCTAGTCCCGGACATGGAGCGCGGGCGCCTCGATCCCGGCGCGACCGGCGGCCTCGGCCGCCTCCTCCAGGATCTCCTGCGCCGCCGCGTCGGCCAGCGCCTCGTAACGCTCGACGGGGCGGGTCTCTCCGCCGCGCGCGCGCACCGCCATCTCCAGCGGCCACCAGCGCTCCGTGACCGTCACGATCCGCACGGCGCTCTCGAGCCGCCGGGCGAGCGACAGGCCGTGTTCGACGGCCTCCCGCGCCACGGGGGAGCCGTCGGTGGCCAGAAGGATGCAGCGATACATGCCTGCTCGGGTCCGGTGTCGCCTCGCCGAGGCGGCATCGTCGTCCCTGCCGGCCTGCCGGTCAATCCGCCGGATCGGGGCCCGCTCAGGCGGCGCGGTCGAAGCGGTCCCAGGCGGCCTCGAAGCGCTGCATGTTCTCGGCGGTGTAGGCCGCGAAGTCGAACTCCACCGCCGAGTGCACCTCGGAGACCATGCTCCACATCGTCTCGCGCAGGAGCGAGGCGGCCTTCATCGCCCGCAGGCTCGACATCAGCGCGTCGTCGGCGGGGCGGCCGAAATAGAGCTCCAGCAGCGCGGCGTCCTCGGCGGGCTCGAACTGGTTGTTGGAGGACAGCCCCCCGAGGTCGAAGAGCGGCGAGTTGAAGCCGGCGTAGTCCCAGTCGATCAGCCACAGGCGCTCGCCGTCGTCGATGAAGTTGCTGGCCAGCAGGTCGTTGTGGCCGAAGACCAGGCGGATGTCGCCGATCTCGCCCTCCAGCCGGTCGGCGGCGGCCATCAGCTCCGGCAGGCGGGGCAGATGGCGGCTTTCGGCGCGCTCCAGCACCTGGGCGTAGTGGCGCACGATGTGGAACACCCAGAACATCAGCGCGGGGGCGGAGATGCGCCGCGCCATGTCCGTGTGGCAGGTCCGCAGCAGGCGCACCGCGCGCTCCAGCATCGCCGGGTCGCGCAGGTCGTCCTCGTCCAGGGTGCGGCCCTCGATGAACTCCAGAACGAGAACGCCCTTTTCGGCATGGACGACGGGGGGCGAGATTCCCAGCTCCGCCGCCGCGCGGGAGGCGGCGAGCTCGTTGAAGCGCATCACGCCGTGCAGCGGGATGTCCTCGCCCACCCGCACGAAGTAGGGCCGGCCCCCGTCGCGGACCATGAAGTTGGTGTTGGTGATCCCGCCGCTGACCGGCTGCGGGTCCACCGGACCGGACCAGATGTCGAGCGACGCCGCGCGCCCGATCGCGCTGTCGATATTCGCCATGTCCTGCCTCAGTCGATCCTGTACTGCGCCTTGCGCCGGGCCACCCAGGCGGTGATCAGCCGGTCGGAGATCATGCCGATGAAGGCCACGCAGAGGCCCGCCACCAGGCCCATGCCGACATCGCTGCGCGTCAGGGCGATATAGACCTCCTGGCCGAGATCGGTGGTGCCCACCAGCGCAGTGATGACCAGCATGGAGAGCGCCATCATGATCGTCTGGTTCACGCCCAGCGCGATCTCCGGCAGCGCCAGCGGCAGGCGCACCCGCCACAGCAGCTGGCCGGGGCGGCAGCCGGACATGCGCCCGGCCTCGACGATCTCCGGCGGCACCTGGCGCAGGCCGTGGGCGGTGTAGCGCACCGCGGGCGCAAGCGCGTAGAGCACGATGGCGATCATCGCGGAGAAGTCGCCGACCTGGAACAGCATCACCACCGGGATCAGGTAGACGAAGCTCGGCAGCGTCTGAAGCGTGTCCACCGCGGTGATCGAGGCGCGGTAGGCGCGCTGGCTGCCTGCGGCCACCAGGCCCCAGGAGATGCCGATCAGCGAAGCGATGATGACGGAGATGCCGCAGAGATAGACCGACACCATCGCCTTCTCCCAGTTGCCGGTGAAGGCGATGAAGGCGGCCATCGCGGCCACCGCCGCGGCCAGCCGGGGGCCCGACAGCCGCCAGCCCGCCGCCGCGGCGAGAAGCGCCACCGCCACCCAGGGCACGTCGAGCATGAAGCGCTTCACCGGGACCAGCAGGTAGATCAGCAGGAAGTTCTTCACCGCGTCGAGATAGGTGTAGAGGTGCACGTTGATCAGGCGCACCAGCTCGTCCCAGAAGGGGCTGGTGTCGATCACCAGCCGCTCGGGGTAGATGGAGAGCGCCGGGAAGATCAGCCCCACGATGTAGCTGACCGCCAGGATCGCGCCGATGGCCACGGCCAGCGGCCGGCCCTGCGCGCGGCGCGCGGCGCGCGGCGTGTCGCGCCAGGCGATGAAGCCCTGGCTCATGCGGTCGAGCAGGATGGCCAGCAGCGTGATCGCGAGCCCCGCTTCCAGACCATTGCCGATCTCCAGCCGGCGCAGGGCGGAGAGCACGTCGTAGCCCAGCCCCCCGGCGCCGATCATCGAGGCGATGATGACCATGTTGAGCGAGAGCATGATGACCTGGTTGACCCCGACCATCAGGCTGGGCCGGGCGCTGGGCAGCAGGATGCGCCACAGCATCTGGCGGCGCGAGCAGCCGGTCATTCGGCCGAGCTCCAGCAGCTCGGGCGAGACGCCGCGCAGCGCCAGCAGGGTCACGCGCACCATGGGCGGCATGGCGTAGATCACGGTCGCGATCATGGCCGAGACCGGGCCGAAGCCGAAAAGCACCAGCACCGGCACCAGATAGGCGAAGATCGGCACGGTCTGCATCAGGTCCAGAACGGGCGTGATCGCGCGGGCCACGCTCTCGCGCCGGTAGGCGAGGATGCCCAGCGCCATGCCCCCGGCGACGCCGACGGGAACGGCCACCAGGATGGAGGAGAGCGTGACCATGGCGCTCGCCCACTGGCCGAAGACGACGAGGTAGCCCAGCGTCGCCGCCGTCAGGATGGCGAGCCCGCGCCCGCCCCAGACCCAGCCGGCCCAGATCGCGGCCAGCATGATCGAGAAGAACGGGATCGGGGGCAGCGTCACGCTCGTCCCGCCGCCCAGCGGGATCTCCGCCCCCTTGGAGAGCAGCGTGATGAAGACGGAGAGCGGGATCTCCAGCACCCAGGCGACGGCGCGCGTCACGTCCTTGAAGGTGAAGAGGCCGAAGCTGAGGTCGCGGGCGAGCCATTTCACGAAGGCGGACAGCCACTCGGCCAGCGGCAGCACCCAGACGGACTCGGGGTCCTGCAGCCAGGCCGCCTGACCGGCGGCGATCCAGACCAGCGCGACGGCGGCCAGCGTGGCGACCCACAGCCAGGGCGCGCGGGCGCGGCCGCCCGCGCCCTGCAGGGTCTCGGGAACGGACAGGGTCATGACGCCTCCGCGAGGACCTCGATGACCGCCTCCCGCTCGATCTGGCCGAGCAGGCGGCCGCGCCTGTCGCGCACGGCGAGCGGGGCCTGCGCCGCCACCGCCTGCGCGGCGAAGTTCACGACCTTGTCGCCGGGCGCGACCTCGCCGGCGTAATCGGCGCCCTCCTGCGCGGGGCGCATGACCGAGCGGGCCGA
>JBNJGE010000260.1:0-4735 GCA_051747505.1 Pseudomonadota bacterium
GGCGCGCCGTCGCGCGTGGCGCCCCCGCCCTTCGCGGCGACGTAGAGCACCCCGCGCGCCGGCAGGCGCATCACGCCCGCGCGCACCTCGCCCCCCTGCACCACGGCGAGCGCATGGCCCCAGGTCTCCTCGCCCTTGAGGAAGGCCCGCGTCCCGTCGATCGGGTCGGCCACGAAGATCCGCTCGGCGGCCAGCCGCCCGGCCCGGCGCTCGCCCTCGTCGGCGGTCTCCTCCGACAGCCAGCCGTAGCCCGGCCGCGCGGCCAGAAGCTCGGCGCGCAGCATCCGATCCACCTCCAGGTCGGCCTCGGAGACGGGGCCGAGCCCCCCGCTCTTCTCCCAGCTCTCGGGGCCCGAACGGAAATGGCGCAGCGCGATCTCGCCGGCCGCGTCGGCGGCCTCGACCAGCAGCGCCAGGTCCTCGGCGTCCCGCGGGTCCGGGGCGCCGGGAAGGGTCTCAGGCGCCGGCAACCGTCAGCCCCTCCGCCAGCAGGCTCGGCACGACCATGGCCTTCTCCGGGTCCGCGTCGTTCGCCGGGACGAGGCTGGCGACGATCTCCGGCAGGCTGCCCGCGATGGTGATCTCGTTGACCGGGTAGGCGATCTCGCCCCCCTCCACCCAGAAGCCCGAGGCCCCGCGGCTGTAGGCCCCCGTGGTGGGGTTGATCGAGGCCCCGATCAGCGAGGTCACCAGCAGCCCCGTCCCCATCTGCGCCATCAGCTCCGCCCGCGACCGCTCGCCCGGCGTCAGCCACAGGTTCGTCACCCCCGGCGAGGGCGTCGAGCCCGCCCCGCGCATGGCGTTGCCCGTCGACTCCAGCCCCAGCTGCCGCGCCGTCGCCAGGTCCAGCACCCAGCTCGCCAGAACGCCGTCGCGCACGAAGGCGGTCTCCCGCGCCGCCAGCCCCTCGGCGTCGAAGGGCCGCGAGACCGGCCCGCGCACCCGCCGCGGCGCCTCCACGATGTCGAGCCCCGCCGGCAGCGCCCGCTCGCCCATCCTGTCCGACAGCCAGCTCGCCCCCCGCGCCACGGCCGAGCCGTTGGCCGCCGAGATCACGTGGCCCACCAGGCTCGCCGCCACTCGCTCGTCGAACAGCACCGGCCAGGCGCCCGTGGGCGGGCGCTTCGGCCCCAGCCGCGCCACCGCCCGCTCCCCGACCTCGCGCCCGACGCCGGCGGGGTCGGGCAGATCGGCCATGCGCCGCCGGCTCTGCGCCTTGTGGTCGCGCTCCATCCCCAGCCCCTCGCCCGCGATCGCCGAGACGAAGACCGAGGCCGAGGCCCGCGCATACCCGCCCGAGAACCCGTTGGTGGCCGCCAGGTGCAGCCTGCGCCGCGACCAGCCCGCGCCCGCGCCTTCCGCCTGGCTCACGCCCTCGACGGCCAGCGCCGCGGCCTCCGCGGCCCTCGCCATCTCCTCCAGCGCCGCGGGCTCCGGCGCGCCGGCCGGGTCGTCCAGCTCCAGCGGCCCCGCGTCCCGGTCCGCGGCCAGCTGCCCGGGCTCGGCCAGCCCGCACCACGGGTCCTCCGGCGCCGCGCGCGCCATCGCCACCGCCCGCTCGGCCAGCGTCTCCAGCGTCGCGGGGCTGGCGTCGGAGGCCGAGACCGTCGCCTGCCGCCGCCCGATCAGCACGCGCAGGC
Source organism: Pseudomonadota bacterium (assembly GCA_051747505.1). Taxonomy (GTDB): domain Bacteria; phylum Pseudomonadota; class Alphaproteobacteria; order Rhodobacterales; family Rhodobacteraceae; genus Albimonas. The sequence continues at coordinate 1,641 of JBNJGE010000260.1, forward strand.
CGACATCGACGCCCTCGGCCCGCTCCGCCTGCTCCAGCGCGCCCCCGCGCACATCCGCCGACAGGCTCTCGGAGGCGATCGCCAGCGCGTCCGCCGCCTCGGCCCCCGCGCGGCGCGCGGCCGCCAGCAGCGCCTCGCAGATGGCGGCCTCCTCGCGGGTGTCCTGCGTCATGCTCACATCGCCCCCAGCGCGTGACCGATCAGCGCCAGCGCGGCCAGCGCGGCGGCCGCGTAGGTCAGCACCATCCCCGCCTGGCGGAAGAACATCGGCGCCCCCGGCTTGAGGAAGGGCACCGCATGCAGCACCCGCCCGATCGCGAAGCCCGCGCCCAGCGCGTGCACCGCCCCCGCCGGCGCCCCCGCCAGCGCGGCCAGCGCGATCATCAGCAGGACCAGCGGCGCGTATTCCGAGAAATTGGCATGCGCCCGGATCGCCGAGGCCAGCCGCGCGTCCCCGCCGTCGCCGATCGAGACGCCCGCGCGCAGCCGCTCGCGCACCACGGCGACGGACAGCACGATCATCAGAAGCCCCATCAGGCCGGCATAGAGCGCGGCGGCGGCGAGGGCCGGGGTGAAGACGGGCTCGGGCATGAAGGCGGGCTCTCCGGACGGGAATTGCGGAACGGGGGCCGCGGCGCGGCCGCCCCGCAACCTATCCGGCCCGCCGGCGCGGTCAATCGCCCCCGGCGCCGCGGGCCCTCAGGCGCCGCGGGCGGCCCGGGGCGCCGCGCCCTCCGAGGCCGGCGCCGCGTCGGCGCCGGGCTCCGGCTCGCCGAAGGCCCGCCGCGTGGCGGCCTCGATGCGCGGCACCGCCTCGGGCTCGCGCTCCTCCAGCCGCGCCGCCGCCGGCCCGATCCAGTCGCGGTGCAGCGGAACCGCGTCCCGCTTCCGCCCCAGCTGGAACTGGAGCACGTTCGAATCCGCATGCATGAAGGCGCATTCGCAGGCGGCGAGGTAGAACTCCCACATCCGGGCGAAATGGACGTCGTAGATCCGCTCCACCTCCTCGCGCCGCGCCTCGAAGCCCTCGCGCCAGGCCCGCAGGGTGCGCCCGTAATGCACGCGCCAGACCTCCGCATCCAGCGTCCACAGCCCCGCCCGCTCGATCGCCGCGCCGCATTCCGACAGGCGCGGCGTGTAGCCCCCGGGGAAGATGTACTTGCGCAGGAACGGCCCCGTGGCCGAGGGCGGCGACATGGCCGAGATGGTGTGGATCAGCGCCACCCCGTCCTCGTCCATCACCTCGCGCAGCTTGGCGAAATACTCGCCCAGATAGCCGACGCCGACATGCTCCAGCATGCCCACGGACACCACCCGGTCGAAGCGCTCCGAGACGTCGCGATAGTCCATCAGCTCGAAGCGCACCCGGTCCGACAGCCCCGCCTCCTCCGCGCGCCGCCGCGCGATGGCCAGCTGCTCCTCGGCCAGCGTCACGCCCGTCACCTCCACATCGGCGACCGCGGCCAGATACAGCGCCATGCCCCCCCAGCCGCAGCCGATGTCGAGCACCCGCTGCCCGGGCGACAGGCTCAGCTTGGCCGCGATGTGGCGCTTCTTGGCGATCTGCGCCTCGCGCAGGGTCTCGCCGCCGGTGGGGAAATAGGCGCAGGAATACTGCATGTCCGGGTCGAGCCACATACGGTAGAACGCGTTGCCCAGATCGTAGTGATGGGCGGCGTTGCGCTTGGCCCGCCCGATCGGGTTGTGCTGCAGCACCCGGCGCAGGGCCCGGTCCATCTTCTGCAGCGCCACCTGCGTCCGGCTCAGCTCGTAGACGCTGCCGTTGAGGAACAGAAGCTCCAGCAGGTCATGGGCCGTGCCCCCCTCCGGCCCGTCCTCGACGATCAGCGTTCCGTCCATGAAGGCCTCGGCGCCGGCCAGCTGGGGATTGAGCGGAATGCGCCAGTCCAGCGAGGGGTCGGTGATGCGGATCACCACCTCCGGCCCCGGCTCCTCCCCCTCGCACAGGATCCGCTCGCCCCCCGGCGCATGGATCTCCAGCCGTCCCTTTTTCAGGGCCTTCTCCAGCATCCGCGGCAGAAATCGCATGAGGCGCCTCCCTTCCGGACCCTCCGCCCTTCACGAAACTGTAAGAAAGGATCGCCGGTTGCAAAAGTCCGTTGACTCCGGGACCGCCGGCGCCACCTCGCCGGCCCCGACCCCCGAAGCGAGAAGGACAGCATGACCCGCACGCTCCTGATCACCGGCGCCTCCAGCGGCATCGGCGCCGCCACGGCCCGCGCCGCGGCCGCCCAGGGCTGGCGCCTCGGCCTCTTCGCCCGCTCGCGCGAGAAGCTGGAGGCCCTGGCCGCGGAGCTCGGCCCCGACGCCCTGCCCCTGTCCGGCGACGTCGCCTCGCTTGAGGATCAGGAGCGCGCCGTGGCCGAATGCGTCGCCCGCTTCGGCGGCCTCGACGCGGCCTTCGCGAACGCCGGCGTCGGCGCCTCCGCGCCGGGCACGGAGGGCGGCGATCCCGCCGACTGGCAGCGCATCCTGGACGCCAACATCTGGGGCCTGATGATGACCGCGAAGGCCGCCCTGCCGGAGCTGCGCAGGCGCCGGGGCCATTTCCTGGTCACCGGCTCCGTGGCCGGCGCGCGCCACATCCCCGGCTCGATCTACGGGGCCAGCAAGTGGTTCGCCCGCGGCTTCGCCGGCAACCTGGCGCTGGAGATGGCCGAATGGGGCGGCCGCTGCACCCTGCTGGCGCCCGGCATGGCCGACACCCCCTTCTTCGACGCGCCCAAGCCCGAGGCCCTGCGCCCCGAGGACGTCGCCCGCGCCGCCCTCTACGCGCTGGAGCAGCCGCCGCAGGTCGATGTGCGGGAGATCACGGTGGTTCCCAACCCGAAGGCGCGGGACTGATTCGCCCCGCGCCCCCGGCGCGGGCTCACAGTTCGTGGTCCCAGCGGCTGGGCGTGAAGCGGTAGCCCTCGCCCTGCGCCGAGACATGCCCGAAGCCGGGATAGTCCACATGCGCCCCGGCGATCTCCAGCCGGTCGGCCGCGACCCGCTCCATGATCGCCTTGCGCGTCTCGGCGGCCTGCCCCGGGTCCACGTCGAAGGGAATCGTCACCTCCGGCCGGGCGAACTGG
>JBNJGE010000261.1:0-4699 GCA_051747505.1 Pseudomonadota bacterium
CCCCCCTGCCCTAGCGCCAGAAGGGTTTGACGGCGTCGAAGGCGTCCCAGAGGGCCTGCGCCCGCTTCCAGTCGGCCTCGGCCTGCGCCTCCAGCCGGCCCAGCAGACGGCCGGCGGCGCGCTGGGCGGCGGGGTCGTCGGCGCGGGGGGCGTCGGGGGCGGCGAGGATCCGCTCGGCCATGGCGGCGTCGTTGAGATGGCCGAAGACCTTCTGAAGCTTCTTGAGGGCCTTGAGGTAGGGGGCGGACCTCTTCGCCGGCCAGAGAGGGCCGAAGTAGTCCACGGCGTAGCGGAGCTTCTTGAGCTCCTTGCGCAGCTCGTGGCGCTGCTCGGGGGCGAGGTCGGCGAGGCCTTTCGCGCGCTTGCGGGTCTTCCTGCGGCGCCTGGTCAGGGCTTCGGCGGCGGTCTCGGCGACCGGCCGGGCGAGAAGCGCGGTCTGCGCGTGATCGGCGGGGCGGAGCCAGCCGCGCAGCTCCACGAAGGCGGAGAGGTCGAGGAGAATGCGGCGGGCCGGCGGGGAGGCGAGCCAGGCGCGGAGCCCGGCGCGGGTCGTCTCGCGCCGGACCTCCAGCCCGGAGACAAGGGCCTCGAAGCCGGCGCGCTCGGCCTCGCCATGGGGGAGCGTGGGCTGGGCGGGGCGCAGGAGCTCGTCGATCAGCACGTCGAGGTCGCGCAGGCGGCCCGCCTGCCGGCCCATCTCGCGGGCGCCCTGCTTCAGCTCCTCCAGCGCTTCGCCGCCGAGGGCGTCGCCGAACAGCGAGAGGGCGGAGCGCAGGCGGCGCAGGCCGGTGCGGAGCTGGTGGGGGCCCTCGGGGTCGTCGGAGTCGAGGCAGGCGGCGGCGTTGGCGTCGATCTGGGCGAGGCAGGCGCGCAGGATGAGGGCGGCGGCGGCCTCGGTCGTGTCCCCGGGGGCGAGGGGGATGTCCTCGGCCGTCGCCGGCCCGGCGGAGGGGAGCGCGGGGCGCCCCGAGGCCAGCGCGTAGCCGCGGGCGGCCTTGGAGCGTTCGGAGAAGCGGGCGGGGATGTCGGCGAAGAGCTCGCGCGCGAAGTCGTAGAGGACGGCGGGGGCGCCGGAGGTCAGCTCCAGCTCGGCCTCGCGCAAGGCGGCGCGGGACTCGCCGGCGATCACCTCGCCCTCGTCCAGGGCCAGCTCGGCGGCGCCGAGGGGGGAGGCGAGGTCCCAGGTCGTGCGGTCCATGGCCGTCTCGAACACCGGCGCCAGGGGGGCGTCGCCCCGGGCGGCCTCGACGGCCTCGCGCAGGGCGGGGTCGGCGATGAGGGCGAGGTCGAGGCGGCCGCGGGGGGCGCGGGCCTCGTTCTCCTCCATGGACTGGAGGCCGAGCGTGGCGTCGCGGGCGCCGCGCTTGACGGTCTGCACCCAGCCGCGGCCTATCTTGCGCAGACGCAGGGCGATGCCGGCGGCGGCGAGCGCGTGGTCGGGGGTGTCGAAATAGATCGAGCGCAGCCTGCGCCGCCGCGGGCGGGCGGCGGCGAGGCGCTTGAGGGCGGGGGCGGCGCGCAGGGCCGTCGCGGCGTCCTCGGAGAGCAGGAGCTTGAGCTCGATCTCGGGCATTGTCCGATCCTGGGGCCGCCGGGCGCGACGCGGCAAGAATTTCCGACGGGATCAGCCCACCAGCGCGATCCAGTCGTCCTCGGTCAGGACCTCGACGCCCAGCTCCTCGGCCTTTTTCAGCTTCGAGCCGGCGCCGGGGCCGGCGACGACCATGTCGGTCTTCGCGGAGACGGAGCCGGAGACCTTGGCGCCCAGCGCCTCGGCGCGGGCCTTGGCCTCGGCGCGCGTCATCTTCTCCAGCGTGCCGGTGAAGACGAGGGTCTTGCCGGCGACGGGGCTCTCGGCGGCGGCGGCCGGGGCCTCCACGGGCTGGATGTCGAGATGGGGGATGAGGCGGGCAAGGGCCTCGCGGTTGTGGGGTTCGGCGAAGAATTCGGTCAGCGAGCGGGCCAGCGCGGGGCCGACGCCGTCGATGGCGAGCAGGTGGTCCCAGGCGGGGCCGTCCTGCGGCTCGGCCTCGCGCATCGCGGATTCGAAGGCCTGCCAGGTTCCGTAGGTGCGGGCGAGGATCTTCGCGGCGGTTTCGCCGACATGGCGGATGCCCAGCGCGAAGATGAGGCGGTCGAGGGGGACGCGGCGGGCCTCCTCGATGGCGGCGAAGAGGTTGGCGGCGGATTTCTCGCCCCAGCCCTCGCGGTTCTTGAGCTGCTGGACGTTTCCGGGGCCGAAGCGCTCTTCGAGGGTGAAGATGTCGGCGGGCTCCTTGATCCAGCCGGAGTCGTGGAAGCTGGCGATCTGCTTGGCGCCGAGGCCCTCGATGTCGAAGGCGTCGCGGGAGACGAAGTGCCTGAGGCGCTCAACCCGCTGGGCGGGGCAGATCAGGCCGCCGGTGCAGCGGCGCACGGCCTCCCCGGGCTCGCGCACGGCGGCGGAGCCGCAGGCGGGGCAGGTCTCCGGCGGGGTCCAGGGCCGCGCGTCGGCGGGGCGGCGGGAGAGGTCCACGTCGAGGACCTTGGGGATGACGTCGCCGGCGCGGTAGACGGTGACGGTGTCGCCGATGCGCAGGTCGCGGCCCTCGCGGATGGGCTCGCCGTCGGCGCCGCGGCCGGCCACGTAGTCCTCGTTGTGAAGGGTCGCATTGGAGACGACGACGCCGCCGACGGTGACGGGGCGCAGGCGGGCGACCGGGGAGAGGGCGCCGGTGCGGCCGACCTGGATCTCGATGTCCTCGAGCACGGTGGTGGCGGTCTCGGCGGGGAACTTGTGCGCGATGGCCCAGCGCGGCGTGGCGGAGCGGAAGCCGAGGCGGCGCTGGTAGTCGAGGTCGTCCACCTTGTAGACGACGCCGTCGATGTCATAGCCGAGGCCGGCGCGGTCGCGCTCGATGCGGGCGTAGACCTCGAGGGCGTCCTCGATGCCCTGGACCCGCTCGGCCAGCGGGTTGACGTGGAAGCCGAGTTCGCCGAGGCGGCCCAGGGCCTGCCAGTGGGCCTCTCCCAGCGGCTCGGACAGTTCGCCCCAGGAATAGGCGAAGAAGCGCAGGGGGCGGGCGGCGGTGATGCGGGCGTCGAGCTGGCGCAGGGAGCCGGCGGCGGCGTTGCGGGGGTTGGCGAAGGTCTTTTCGCCGGCCTCCTCCTGGCGGGCGTTGAGGGCCTCGAAATCGGCGTGGGACATGTACACCTCGCCGCGGACCTCGAGGACGTCCGGTTGTTCCGGCAGGGTTTCGGGGATGTCCTCGATGGTCCGGGCATTGTCGGTGACGTTCTCGCCCGTCTCGCCGTCGCCGCGGGTGGCGGCCTGGACAAGGCGGCCCTTCTCGTAGCGCAGGGCGAGGGAGACGCCGTCGATCTTGGGCTCGGCCACCAGCGGGAGGGAGGCGTCGGGGGCGAGGCCGAGGAAGCGGCGGACGCGGTCGGCGAAATCGCGCGCCTCCTGCTCGTCGAAGGCGTTGGCCAGCGACATCATGCGCACGCGATGGCGGACCTTGGCGAAGGCCTCGGAGGGAGCGTAGCCCACGCGCTCGGAGGGGCTGTCGGGGCGCTTCAGGTGCGGGAAGCGGGCCTCGATCTCCGCGTTGCGCCGCCTGAGCGCGTCGTAGTCGGCGTCGGAGACGAGGGGGGCGTCCTCGCGGTGATAGGCGGCGTCGAGGCGGGCGATCAGGTCTGCAAGGCGGGCGAGCTCGGCCTTCGCGGCGGGCTCCTCCAGCGCCTCGACGGGCGTGCCGGCGTGGGGGTCGTCGAGGGAGACGGGGCGCCCCCCGTCCTCCTGGTCGGCCTGGTCCCCGGGGCTGCGGGTCGGATCGGCATCCTGCACGGTCACGGGCGACTCCCTCTCGGCTCCGGAGAGGTCAATGTCGCGCCCGCCTTCCGCCCGTCAAGCCGCCGGGGGCCGGGAACGCGCCGTCAGCCGGCGGCGGCGTCCAGCGGCTCGGCCATAGGGGTGGGGTCGCGCAGGACGTAGCCGCGGCCCCAGACCGTCTCGATGTAGTTCTCCCCGCCGGTGGCGTTGGAGAGCTTCTTGCGCAGCTTGCAGATGAAGACGTCGATGATCTTCAGCTCGGGCTCGTCCATGCCGCCGTAGAGATGGTTGAGGAACATCTCCTTGGTCAGCGTGGTGCCCTTGCGCAGGCTGAGCAGCTCGAGGATCTGGTACTCCTTGCCGGTGAGGTGGACGGGCTGGCCATCCACCTCGACCGTCTTGGCGTCCAGGTTCACTCGGATCTTGCCGGTCTCGATGATCGACTGGGCGTGGCCCTTGGAACGGCGGACGATGGCGTGGATGCGCGCCACCAGCTCGTCCCGGTTGAACGGCTTGGTGAGGTAGTCGTCCGCGCCCGAGCCGAAGCCCCTGAGCTTGTTCTCCGTGTCGTCCAGCCCCGAGAGAATCAGGATCGGCGTGTCGATCTTGGCCACGCGCAGCTTCTTGAGCACGTCGTAGCCCGTCATGTCCGGCAGGTTCAGGTCCAGCAGGATCAGGTCGTAGTCGTAGAGCTTGGCGAGGTCGATCCCCTCCTCTCCCAGATCGGTGGCGTAGACGTTCAGATTCGCGTTTCGCAGCATCAGCTCGATGCTCTGCGCCGTGGCGGGGTCGTCCTCTATGAGCAGGATCCGCATGCGCTTCCTCCGTGCAGGATTCGGGTTGCGTGCCATCCTTTCTGGGTCATGAAGGTTAACGCGCGATTACCAC
>JBNJGE010000262.1:0-4684 GCA_051747505.1 Pseudomonadota bacterium
GTCGCGGCCCCGATCAGCGGGTTCTGGACGATGATGAAGGTCAGGTAGACGAGGAAGCTGCCGCCCTGGCTGACCGGCGTGGCGATGATGGCGCCGATGAAGTCGCCCATGCGCTCCAGCTCGGCCGAGATCATCTGCACGAGCTCGCCGGGCGAGGTGGACTTGAGCCGCGACAGCGGCCGCCCCATCACGCGCCGGAACAGGTCGAAGCGCATCCGCCGCAGCATCCGCTCGCCCAGGATGCCGCGCTGCATGTTGGTGACGTATTTCAGCCCGTTGTTCACCCCGACCGCGGCGAGGTAGCCGAAGCACAGCGCGACGAGGTACTGGATCTGCTCCAGCTCCACCCCCAGGAACACCTTGGGAAAGTCGGAGCCGCCGATCGCCTCGTTGATGATGATCTTGGGCAGCTCCAGCGTGATCCAGATCACGGGAAAGCTGCACACGGTCAGCGCCAGGAGGATGACCTGGTCGCGCGCGGAATGGCGCCAGACGAATGTCGTCAGCTTCTCGGCCATCGGCCTCCGCCGCCCCTCTGACCAGGCCCCCTCGGCCGCGGCAGCATCACCGATCGGGAGCCGCTTGGGAAGAGCGAGGCGCGCCGGACAGCGTTCCAGCGCCGGATTTTCGCCTCATTTGGCCGCGGCCGCGCCCCTTGCGCGCCGCATCAGGCGACGCGTCATCCGCCGCGCGGAGGCCAGCGCGGCGCCCGCGTCGCGCTGCATCATCACCAGCGCGGGCGTGACCATCAGCACCAGCACGAAGCCGAAGGCGAGCCCGAAGCACAGCGTGATCACGGTCGGGCGCAGGAACTGCGCTTGCTGCGATGTCTCGAAAAGCATGGGCGCGAGCCCCAGCACGGTGGTCAGCGTCGTCAGCAGCACCGGCCGCAGCCGCTCGCACACCGCCTCCAGAACCGCTGGCCCCATGGCGCGGGTCCGGGCGCGGGCGTCGATGGCCGTGATCAGCACGATTGAGTCGTTGACGATGATCCCGCTCATCCCGATCAGCCCGACCACCGAGAACATCGAGAGCGGGACCTCCATCCACCAGTGCCCCCAGATCGCCCCGACAAGGCCGAAGGGAACCACCAGAAGCACCGCGAAGGGCCGCGTGAGCGAGGCGAACACCCAGGCAAGAACCAGGTAGATCCCCGCCAGGCACGCCAGGATCCCCAGCGTCGCCTCCGTCAGGAACCGCCGCTCGTCCTCGGCGAGCCCGGTCAGCTCCCAGCCCAGCCCGTGGCGCGCGGCGACGCTGGGCAGGATCTCCTCGCGCAGGCGCTCCTGAACGGCGCGGGCGGCGTCGGCGTCCGTCATGTCGAGATCGCCGGTCACGCTGAGGGAGAGCACCCCGTCCTCCCGTCGCAGGACCGAGAAGCCCGGGCGCGGCGCGATGTCGACCAGCCGGCGCAGCGGAACCCAGTCGCCCTCCGGCGTGCGGATGCGCGTGCGGTGGAGGAAATCGGCCGTGTCCTCCTCGCGCGGCAGGCGCACCATCACCCGCCCTGCCCTGCCCTCCACCGGAAACTCGGCCGCCTCGATGCCCGAGAGCCGCGCGCGCAGCTCCGCGCCCAGCGCCTCGGGCGTGAAGCCCAGCGCGCGGCCCAGCGGAGTCAGCTCCAGCCGCAGCTCGGTCTTGTCGTAGGCCAGCGTGTCCTCCAGCGCGCTGACCTGCGGATAGGCGGACAGCGCCGCCTTGATCTCCTCGGCCGCGGCCTTGAGCAGCCGCGGCTCCGCCCCGTGCAGCCGCACCGAGATCGCGTCCCCGTCCGGCCCGCCGCGCCCGCCGCGAAAGGTCACGATCTCCGCCATCGGGTGGCGCTCCAGCCGCGCCTGGACGTCGGCCAGGAAGTCATAGGAGGTGTAGTCGCGCTCATCCGCCGGGATCAGATCGGCGCCCACGCCGGCCAGCTGCCAGGGCTCCTTCGAATCCTGCACCGCCAGCCCGCGCCCTGCCCCGCCCCCGATCTGGGAGAAGATGATGCGCACCGGGTTGCGCCCGTGCTCGGCCTCGTAGTCCGCGGCGACCTCGCGGATCGCCCGCTCCATCATCGCGACCTGCTCGCGGGTGTCCTCGCGGTCCGCGCCCGCCAGCATCGCGGCGTTGCCGGAGATCGAGTTGCGCTCCGGCGCGTGCCAGAAGCGCCAGGGGACCTCGCGCGTGACCAACATCTCGAGCGACACCGCCAGCAGCAGCACCGCGAGCCCGAGCGCCGGGTAGCGCAGGCGGATCACCCGGGCCATCAGGGGCCGGAAGGCCCGAACCCGCGCCGCCTCGAAGCCGCGATTCACCAACCGCGAGGGCGCGTCGATCCACCCCCTCCGCCCCGCCGCGCCGGCCGCGTGGCGCATGTGGTTGGGCAGCACCAGGAAGCATTCCGCGAGGCTGGCGAGCATCACCAGCCCGACCGCCAGCGGGATGTCGGCGACCATGCGCCCGTAGCTCCCGCCGATGGTGGTCAGGCCGGCGAAGGCGATGATCGTGGTCAGGGTCGAGCAGACGACCGGCCCGGCCATCCGCCGCGCCGCCGTCTCCGCCGCCGCGGCGGGCGAAAGCCCGCGGCGCCGGGCGAGCGTGTCGGCGTGCTCCCCCACCACGATGGCGTCGTCCACCACCATGCCCAGCGTCAGGATCAGCGCGAAGACGGACACCATGTTGAGCGTCATCCCCGCCGCCCACATGCCCGCCAGCCCCGCCAGCAGCGCCGCCGGGATGCCCACCGCCACCCACAGCGCCGTCCGCGCGGAGAGGAACAGGAACAGCACGCCCAGAACCAGCGCGAGGCCCAGCGCCGCGTTGTCCAGCAGAAGCGCGATCCGGCTCTCGATCATGCCCGCCAGCGTCCAGACGAGCTCCGCCTCCACGCCCTCCGGCAGGCCGGGCTCGAACTCGGCGACGACGCGGCGCACGGTCTCCAGCATCGCCACGGCGTCGCCCTGCGCCCCGCGCTCCACCCGCACCCGTGCCGCCGGGTGTCCTTCGGCGTAGTAGCGCACGCCCTCCAGCGCGCCGGCGTCCTCCACCCGCGCCACGTCGCGCAGGCGCAGCTTCTCGCCCTCCGCCCCGCCGCGGATCACCGCGTCGCCCAGCTCTTCGGGCGCGCGCCGCTCCGCGCCGGTGGAGACGCGCGCCCCCGCGCTTTTCCCGCCCGGATCCGACTGCGTCGCATCGGCCACCGCCGCGGCGATCTCCTGCAGCGACAGGTCGTGGCGGATCAGCGCCCGTTCGGGCGCCGAGACGCGGATCAGCGGCGGCGGCGCGCCCTGCACGCTGACCCGGCTCAGCCCCTCGGCCCGCAGCCGCTGCGCGAGCTCGTCGGCCAGCCGTGCGATTTGCGCGTGCCCCACGGGGCCGTAGACGGCCACGTCGGTCACCCTCTGGCGCCAGGCCACGCGGCGGATCACGGGGGGCTCGGCGCCCGCGGGCAGGCCGGTCACGCCGTTGACCGCTGTCCCCACCGCCTCGGTCGCCGCGGTCATGTCCCGGCCCGGCTCGAACTCCAGCCGCATCCAGGCCCGCCCCTCCCGCGCCGTCGAGGCGATGCGCGTCACGCCCTCGACCTCCCGAAGCGCGGGATAGAGCGGCGCGACCACCGCGCGGTCCATCTGTTCGGGCGACGCGCCGCGCCAGGTCACGCTGACCGACACCGCGTTGATCGACAGATCGGGCCACAGCTGCGTGCGCAGCCCCTGAAGGGCTGCGAGCCCCGCCAGGATCATCAGCGCCAGCAGCAGGTTCGCCGCTGTGGCGTGACGGACGAAATAGCCGAAGATCCCGGCGCCGGAGACGGGCGCGCGCATCCCCTCAGCCCCCGGAGGCGCGGGCTTCCAGCCGCTCGACGACGTCCCGCGGCGCCCGGGGCGCCGAGAGATGGTCGAGCAGCCGCGCCTTCTCGGCCTCCGCCAGTTCCGCGTCGGCGCGGACCAGCCGCACAAGCCGCGCCCGGCGATCCTCCGACAGCGCGATGAAATCCCCCTCCGCGGCGGCGAGCCGGTCCTCCGCCCCTCCCGCCGGCGCCCCGGCCGGACCGAGAACCTCCACCTTGACGCCCGGCCCGAGCTGCGGCTTGCGGACCGCCACGACCCGCGCGCCGAAAGGGGCGCCGGCCACGACCAGCCGGTCGCCCTGCCGGCGCTGGATGCTCACCGCGCGCTCCTCCAGCCGGTCGTCCTCCCCGACCACGAGAATCCGGCCATCCTCGGTCGCCGCCGCTGCGGGCAGCACCGCGACCTTCTCCATTGGCGGCTCCTGCAACCGCACGGCGACGAAGTCCCCTTCGCGCAGAAGACGCCCCGCCTCGGGCGTCAGCCGCGCGAACAGGGTGCGGCCCGTGCGCCCCGCGCCCGCCGCGGCCCCGGCCCGGATCAGCTGCGCCGGCATCTCCGCCGCCTGCCCGTCACCGGTCTCCAGGCTGACGCGGGCGGGACGCTCGGCCAGCGCGCCGGTCGCGTCCAGAAGGCGGGCGTATTCGGCGTTGGATACGGGGAAGGCGGCCTCCAGCCGCGTGGGATCCACCAGCACGGCCAGCCGCTCATTGGCCGAGACGCGCCGCCCCGGCGCGGCCGCCACATCCGTCAGCAGGCCGGCGAAGGGCGCGCGCATCTCCGTCTCGGCCAGCGCGCGCTCCGCGTCGTCGACGGCCAGCCGCGCCAGGCGCAGGCCGATCTCCGCCCGCGCCCGG
>JBNJGE010000263.1:0-4671 GCA_051747505.1 Pseudomonadota bacterium
CCCGCCACCTCCGTCAGCCGCGGATTGACGGCGCTGAGCGTCCCGTCGAACTCCGCCAGGTTCTCCAGCGTCATCTTCCCGAAATTGCCCGGCTTGTCCGAGGCCCCGACCACGCAGACCGAGGCCGGATCGAACAGGCGGCGCAGCTCCGCCCGGCTGCGCAGCGGACGACGCGCGACGGTGTCCTTCACTGGGCTCTCCTCCCCCTTGCATTCGCCGGCGGCGGGCTGGAAGAGCCCGCGCGTCCCGGCCAGCCGGATCTCCTCCGGCAACCTGTTTCTCCCCGCCGCGCGCCGCCCGCCGCGCCCCAGGCGCGCCGGGGCGGGCGGGTGGGGCGCGGCCGGGGCGCGGCGCTCACCACGCGTCCACGAAGGGCCGGCGTCCGCCCCGCCCGGTCTCCCGCGGCGGCAGGCTCGCCAGCCCCCGCAGGATCCAGTCCCGCGTCTCCACCGGGTCGATCACCGCGTCGATCTCCAGGCAGGTGGCGACCGAGACGGCCTTGCCCTTCTGGTAGTATTCGTCCAGCAGCCGCCGGAACAGGGCCTCGCGCGCCTCGCCCTCGGGCTCCGCCTCCAGCTCCTTGCGGTAGCCCAGCCGCACGGCGCCCTCCAGGCCCATGCCCCCGAACTCGCCCGTCGGCCAGGAGACCGTGAAGGCGCTCTCGCGGAAGCCCCCGCCCAGCATCGCCATGGCGCCCAGCCCGTAGCCCTTGCGCAGCACCACCCCGAAGATCGGCGTGCTCATCGAGGCGGCGGTGACGAACATCCGGCAGACATGGCGCACCAGCGCCGTCTCCTCCGCCTGCGGCCCGACCATGAAGCCCGGCGTGTCGCACAGCGAGATCATGGGAATGTCGAAGGCGTCGCAGAGCTGCATGAAGCGGCTCGCCTTGTCCGCCGCCGGCGCGTCGATCGCGCCGCCCAGATGCTGCGAGTTGTTCGCCATCACCCCGAAGGGCTTGCCGCCGATGCGGATGAGCGAAGTCACCATCCCGACCCCGAACTCGCGACGCAGCTCCAGCACCGAGCCCGCGTCGGCCAGCGTGTCGATCACGTCGCGCACCTCGTGCACCCGCAGCCGGTTCTCCGGGATCGCCCGGCGCAGCAGCCGCTGGTCGGCGGCCTCTCCCGCCGCCGTCTCCCCCTGGAAATAGGAGAGGTAGCGCTTCGCGACCGCGCAGCCCTCGGCCTCGTCCTTCACCCGGATGTCCACCACCCCGTTGGACGCCTGGACCCCGATCGGCCCCACCTCCTCCGGCTTGTAGACCCCCAGGCCCCCGCCCTCGATCATCGCGGGCCCGGCCATGCCGATATTCGCGCTCTCGTCGGCGATGATCACGTCGCAGCAGCCCAGCAGCGCCGCGTTGCCCGCGAAACAGCGGCCCGAGACCATGCCCACCAGCGGCACCTGCCCCGACAGCGCCGCGAAGCGCGCGAAGGTCGGCCCGTCCAGCCCGGCGACGGAGGCCCGCTCCGACTCCCCCGGCCGCCCGCCGCCGCCCTCGGCCAGCAGCACCAGCGGCATGCGCCACTTGCCCGCCAGCTCGAACAGCCGGTCCATCTTGCGGTGATTGCGCTGCCCCTGCGTGCCGGCCAGCACCATGTAGTCATAGACCGCCAGCGCACAGCGCGCCTTGTCCGGCCCGAACAGGTCCCCGTTGACCGAGCCGGTGCCCGTCACGATCCCGTCCCCGGTGGTGTTGGCGATCAGGTCGGCCTCCGATCGCCGCGCCGCCTGCGCCGCCAGCGCCAGCGCCCCGTATTCGTTGAAGGTCCCCGGATCGCAGAGATCGGCCAGGTTCTCCCGCGCCGTCCGCTGCCCCCGCGCGCGGCGCTTCGCCACCCGCTCCGGCCGGCTCTCGTCCATTCCGGCGGCCAGCCGCTCCCGCAGCTCCTGCAGGTCGGGCCGGATATGGTCGAGATCGACCTCCTCCTCGGCCATCTCCGCGGCGCCCGCCGCCTCGTCGGGGTCGAGCGCGAACAGCGCCGCCCCCTCCATCACCGTGCGCCCCGGCTCCGCATAGGCGCGCCGCACCCGCCCGCCCTGCGGGGCCACCACCACATGCTCCATCTTCATCGCCTCGAGCACCGCGAGCTGCGTCCCCGCGGCCACGACCTCGCCCTCCGCGACGGAAACGGAAACCACGGTCGCCTGCATCGGCGCCGCGACCGCCAGCGCGTCCTCCGGCACGGCCTCCGCGACCGTCTCCGGTTCCGCGTCCGCCTCCGGCGCGAAGCTCTCCGCCAGCCCCTCCGCCGCCTCCGCCAGCGCCGCGGCGTGGTCCGCGATGAACCCGGTCGTCACCTCGTTCTCCCGCACCCGCGGATGCCTCAGCAGCGCCCGCAGCCAGGGCAGGTTCGTCTCGAGCCCCTCGATCCGGTACTCCCCCAGCGCCCGCTCCGCCTTCGCCACCGCGTCGCGGAAGGCCTCGCCGCGCGAATGCACGATCACCTTGGCCAGCAGGGAATCGAACCGCGCCGAGGGCCGATATCCGGCATAGGCGAACCCGTCCACCCGCACCCCCGGCCCCGCCGGCGGCTCGTGCACCGTCACCGTCCCGCTGGTCGGCCGCGCGGCGCCGGAGGCGTCCATCCGCTCCATGTTGACCCGCGCCTGCACCGCGTATCCCCGCGGCCGCAGGCCCGCCTGCGACAGCCCCAGATCGGACAGGCTCCGCCCGCCCGCGATCGCCAGCTGCAGCCGCACGAGGTCCAGGTCGAAG
Organism: Pseudomonadota bacterium; assembly: GCA_051747505.1. Taxonomy (GTDB): domain Bacteria; phylum Pseudomonadota; class Alphaproteobacteria; order Rhodobacterales; family Rhodobacteraceae; genus Albimonas. Next base: position 2,723 of record JBNJGE010000263.1, read on the forward strand.
ACCTCCTCCGTCACCGTGTGCTCCACCTGGATGCGCGGATTGGCCTCGATGAAGACGAGGTCCTCGCCCTCCGCCGCCTCGAGGTCCATCAGGAACTCGAAGGTCCCCAGAGAGCGATACGCCCCGCTCTCCGCCAGCCGCAGCGCGTATTCCGTCAGCCGCCCCCGCGTGGCCTCGTCCAGCGCCGGGCTCGGCGCGATCTCCACCACCTTCTGGTTGCGCCGCTGCAGCGTGCATTCCCGCTCGCCCAGATGCAGGCAGGCGCCCGTCCCGTCGCCCAGCACCTGCACCTCGAGATGCCGCGCCGCCTTCACCCGCCGCTCGACATAGAGCGAGGCGTCCCCGAAGGCCGCCTCCGCCTCGGAGGCGCAGCGCGCCCAGGCCTCGGCCAGATCGTCGCCGCGGGCCACCGCCCGCATCCCGCGGCCCCCGCCCCCGGCGACGGCCTTGATCATCATCTCCGCCCCCTCGGGCAGCGCGGCCAGGAACTCCGCCGCCTCGGCCTGCGAGGTCGCCTCCGCCGTCCCCGGGATCACCGGCACGCCCAGTTCCCGTGCCCGGCGCTTGGCCGCCGTCTTGTCCCCGAACAGCGCCAGGCTCTCGGGCGTCGGCCCGACGAAGGCGAGCCCCGCCGCCTCCACGGCCTCGGCGAAGCCGACATTCTCCGACAGGAACCCGTAGCCCGGATGCACCGCATCGCAGCCCGCCTCCACGGCCGCCCGCACCACCGCCTGCGCGTCCAGATAGGCCCGCGCCCCGGTTCCCGGCAGCGCCACCGCCTCGTCCGCGCGCCGCACATGCAGGCTCGCCGCGTCGTCCTGCGAATGCACCGCGACGGCGGAGATCCCCATCTCCGCCGCCGTGCGCGCGATCCTCAGCGCGATCTCCCCCCGGTTGGCGACAAGAAGCTTCGATACGGCCATATGCGCGCGCGCCCCGCGAACTGGCGCGGCCCGGCGCGAAGCCTGCGGGCGGCGGCGGCGCGCGCCCCGCGGCGCGGCCATGAGCGTTCCCTGCCCCGAAAGCTCCGCGCCGTAGGCCGCGCGGTTGATGCTCAGGGAACCTGACCTTCGGCCCGCCCGACTGTCAACGCTCACCCGACGCCACGCAGGATCAGCGCGAGCCCCGCCGCCGCCAGCGCCGCCAGAACCGCCAGCCGGAATCCCCGCTCCGGCAGGCGCCGTCGCCACCGCGCCCCCAGCGCCACGCCCCCCACGCCCGCCGCGATCCCGGCCACCGAGACCGCCCCCGCCCCGGCGGTCAGCAGTCCGATCCCCGCCAGCCCCGCCGCCATGGCGAGGCTCGACAGCGTGAAGGAGAGGTTGAGCGTCATCAGGAACAGCCCCCGCTCCAGCCCCAGCGAGAGCAGATAGGGCGTCACCGGCAGCACCTGCGAGCCCGTCAGCCCGTTCACCACCCCCGTCGCCAGCCCGACCCCCGGCGCCAGCGGCCGCGCCCAGCGCGCCCCCAGCCGCCAGTCCGGCCGTGCCAGCGCGAAGGCGCACCAGGCCACCAGCGCGGCGCCGAGCGCCGCCCCCGCCAGGTCCCCCTCCACGCGCCCCAGCATCGCCACCCCGAGCCCCACCCCGACCGGCGCCAGCACCAGCGGCAGGCTCGCCTTCAGCCCCAGCACGAGCGCCAGCAGCGGCAGACAGGCGGTGGAGAACCCCAGGCCCGTCACCCCCTTCACGAACCCCGCCGCCAGCATCGCCGCGGCGATCCAGGCGAGTTCCTCAGGGGCGAAGAGAAGGGTCACGGAGGGCCTCCGGGCGGCGGGCCCAGCAGCCTCGCCCCGCCCGCCCGCCGCGTCAAACCTCCGCGGGGCCGCCTCCCGGCAACCGGTCGCTTTTGCGCGCGCAAAGTAGGCTCAGGACTCACAACCAGAACAGGACGATTGCGGCGATTGTGACGGCGGCCAGGAAGAGGTCGGCGCACCGGTCATAGCGGGT
>JBNJGE010000264.1:0-4650 GCA_051747505.1 Pseudomonadota bacterium
ACTTTCCGGCGCGCAAGCTGCGGGCGCTGGGGATCGCGCCGCTGCACCCGGACGCCTTCCTGTGGGAGCTGGCGGGGGCGGCGCCGGAGGCGATGTCGCAGGCGCTGGGGCGCGCGCTGGAGGCGTTTCCGCGGCTCGCCGCCGACGGGTCGGAGGCGGCGCGGGGGCTCAAGCGCGCGGGGCTGCCGCGATTCGCCAAGCTGGTCAGGACCGGGGCGCTGGTGGCGGCGGGCTGATCAGCCGCGCAGGGCGGGGTCGGGGGCGGCGTCGCCCGAATCCCATTTGCGGTGCAGGGCCTCGATGGCCTTCACACGCTTTTCCGCCGGCGGGTGGCTCATCAGCCAGGCGAAGGCGCCGCCGCCCTTGGGGGTCATGCGGTCGAGCTTTTGCAGGAGGCTCGCCTGGGCGGCGGGGTCGAGATTGGCCTTGCGCATGAGCGCGGCGGCGAAGGCGTCGGCCTCGAACTCGTCGCGCCGGCTGAGGCCGGCGGAGAGCAGGCTCGCGGCCATGTTCGCGATCCAGGGGCCGATGAAGGGAACGAAGCGCCCGATGACGGCGGCGAGGACCCAGCGCAGGGCGTTCTGGCCGGACCAGTCGATCATGCGGCGCTTCGAGTGGCCCAGAGCCACATGGCCGAGCTCATGGGCGATGATGGAGGCGACCTCGTTCGCCTCGACCTTGCCGAGGCGATACTGGTCGATGACGCCCTGGGTGACGAACACCCGGCCGTCGGGGGCGGCGAGGCCGTTGAAGGCGGGGATTTCGTAGACATGGGCGCGCAGGGCGGGAAGCTCCAGCGCGCGGCCCAGCCGCTTGACCGCGGCCTCCAGCGCGGGGTCGTCGAGGGGGCGGGAGCGGGAGGAGAGCTCCCGCTTCAGCCGCCAGGAGGAGAACTGCCAGGCGATGAAGCCGTAGGCGACCAGCGCCAGGATCGGAAGAAGCTTGAGCATGGTCCCGATATAGGGCGCCGGAGGGCCGGCGTCAGCGGCTGAGCTCCTTGATGCCGGCGCCGAGCCCGTCCATCGTCATGGGATACATGCGGTCGGCGAAGATCTCCCGGATCATCTGGATGGAGTGGGTGTAGCGCCAGTGCCGCTCGGGCACCGGGTTGATCCAGATGCTCGAGGGCCACTGGTCGATGGCGCGGCGCAGCCAGACCTCGCCGGCCTCCTCGTTCCAGTGTTCGGAGGCGCCGCCGGGATAGGCGATCTCGTAGGGCGACATGGAGGCGTCGCCGACGAAGATGCACTTCCAGTCCTTGCCGTAGGTGTTGAGCACCTCGTGGGTGGGGATCTGGTCGGACCAGCGGCGGCGGTTCTCCTTCCACACGCCCTCGTAGAGGCAGTTGTGGAAGTAGTAGTGCTCCATGTGCTTGAGCTCGGCGCGGGCGGCGGAGAAGAGCTCCTCCATCACCTTGATGTGGTCGTCCATGGAGCCGCCGACATCGAGGAAGAGCACGACCTTGACGGCGTTGCGCCGCTCGGGGCGCGTCTTGACGTCGAGATAGCCGTGCTCGGCGGTGGAGCGGATGGTGTTGTCGAGGTCCAGCTCCTCCTCCGCGCCGTCGCGGGCCCATTTGCGCAGGCGCTTGAGGGCCATCTTGATGTTGCGGGTGCCCAGTTCGACCGAGTCGTCGAAATCCCTGAACTCGCGGCGGTCCCAGACCTTCACGGCGCGGCGGTGGCGGCTTTCCTCCTGGCCGATGCGCACGCCCTCGGGGTTGTAGCCATAGGCGCCGAAGGGGGAGGTGCCGGCGGTGCCGATCCACTTGCTGCCGCCCTGGTGGCGCTCCTTCTGCTCCTCCAGACGCTTCTTGAGCGTCTCCATGAGCTTGTCGAAGCCGCCCATGGCCTCGACCTCGGCCATCTCCTCCTTCGAGAGGTGCTTCTCGGCCATCTTGCGCAGCCATTCCTCGGGCAGGGCGTGCGCCTCCACCGCGTCCGGCGATCCCGACACGGCCTCCAGCCCCTTGAACACCTCGGCGAAGACGCGGTCGAACTTGTCGATGTTGCGCTCGTCCTTCACCAGCGTGGCGCGGGCGAGGAAGTAGAAGCCCTCCACGTCGAACTCCACCACCCGGCTCTCCATGGCGTCGAGCAGGGTGAGGTATTCGCGCAGGCTGACCGGGACGCTGGCCTCCCTCAGCTTCAGGAAGAGATCGACGAACATGCGCGCCTCCCGTTTGCGCCCCGCGCGCGGGGCGTCAGTTGAACACGCCCTGCCAGTCGCCCAGCGTGGCGACCGTGTAGACCACCAGCGCGGCGGCGAGGCCGTGGATGAAGCCGTAGCGCAGCTTGTCGGCGATGCCGCCGCCGCGTTTGGCCGCGCGCCACCAGCCGAAGGCGAAGAAGGCGAGAAAGACCAGAAGCAGGATCATCGCTGGTACTTGATGAAGGGCGTGCGCGTGGCGACCTGGTCGTAGAGCATCCGGCCGCGGTAGTTGAACTCCTGCGTCAGCCAGTAGACCGACGGGCAGCCGGCGGCGTCGGCCGCCTCGTAGACCGCCTCGATCAGCCCGCGCCCGACGCCGTGGCCGCGGATGTCGGGGTCCACGTAGAGGTCCTGCAGATAGACCGTGTCCTCCAGCCGCCACATGTGGCGGTGGAAGATGTAGTGGACGAGGCCCGTCAGGCGGCCCGGCGCGTCCTCGCGCTCCGCCACCAGCGCCCAGGTGTCGGGATGGCCGCCCGGACAGAGGCGGGCGAAGGAGGCGGCGTAGACCTCCTCCGTCGCCGAAGTTTCGTAGAACTCCAGGTAGCCGGTCCAGAGCCGGCGCCATTCGGCCTCATCGGCCGGGGCGAGGGGGCGGATCAGCGTGGTCATGCCATCTCCCTGCGCCTTGCGCGGCCCGCCCGCAAGGGGCGGGGCCTCAGCGCGGCTGCTGCTGGCGCCGCGCCATGAAGGCGAGACGCTCGAACAGGTGGACGTCCTGCTCGTTCTTCAGGAGGGCGCCGTGCAGGCGGGGCAGGGCGTCGGTGGGGGCGCTGCGCAGGTCGGCGGCGTCGAGGTCGTCGGCCATCAGCAGCTTGAGCCAGTCCAGCACCTCCGAGGTCGAGGGCTTCTTCTTCAGGCCCGGCGTGTCGCGCAGCTCGTAGAACTGGGTCAGCGCGGCGCGCAGCAGGGTGTTCTTGATGTCCGGATGATGGACCCTGACGATCTCCGCCATGGTCTCGCTGTCCGGGAACTGGATGTAGTGGAAGAAGCAGCGGCGCAGGAAGGCGTCGGGCAGCTCCTTCTCGTTGTTGGAGGTGATCAGCACGATCGGCCGCTTCTTCGCGACGATCGTCTCCCCCGTCTCGTAGACGTAGAACTCCATGCGGTCGAGCTCCTGCAACAGGTCGTTGGGGAACTCGATATCCGCCTTGTCGATCTCGTCGATCAGCAGGACGATCCGCTCGTCGGCCTCGAAGGCCTCCCAGAGCTTGCCCTTGCGGATGTAGTTGCGCACGTCGCGCACCCGCTCGTCGCCCAGCTGCGAATCGCGCAGGCGGCTGACGGCGTCGTATTCGTAGAGCCCCTGCTGCGCCTTGGTGGTGGACTTGACGTTCCACTCCAGGATCGGGGCGCCGATGGCGGAGGCCACCTGGCGGGCGAGTTCGGTCTTGCCGGTGCCGGGCTCGCCCTTGACCAGCAGGGGCCGCTCCAGCGTGATGGCGGCGTTGACCGCGATCTTGAGGTCTTCGGTGGCGACGTAGTCGCGCGTGCCTTCGAATCTCATGGGACGGCCCGCTCCTGGCAGTTTCTCCTCCGCGCCGGCACGGCCGCCGGCGGCGCGCCCGATAGGTGGCACATACGGGCGCGTATGGGCAAGGGCGCCGCGCGGCGGGGCCTCTCGCGCCCGGATTCGCGGCGGTCCGCGGGCGAAGGTCAGGTAACGAACGTTTCGCGTGACTTAACCCCTTCGGCCCGCTATACGACAACCCGCAACGCGCGGGGAGGGCGCGGCGGCGGCGAGTTCCTCGCCCCGGCCCCCCGGGGAGTCCCCGCGGCGCGCAGGGCGGACGAGCAGCGAGGTGCTTGGCGATGAAATCCGAAAGCCTTCTGGAAGCGGACTATTTTCCCAGTGAGGACGAGCCTTTCATGAACCCCCGACAGGTGGAGTATTTCCGCCGCAAGCTTCTGGACTGGCGCGAGAGCATCCTGGCGGAGAGCCGCTCCACCCTGGAGGGTCTTCAGGAGAGCGCGCAGAGCGTGCCCGACATCGCCGACCGGGCCTCGGCCGAGACGGACCGGGCGCTGGAGCTGCGCACCCGCGACCGGCAGCGCAAGCTGATCTCGAAGATCGACGACGCGCTGCGCCGGATCGAGGAGGGGACCTACGGCTACTGCGAGGTCACCGGCGACCCGATCAGCCTCAAGCGGCTGGACGCGCGGCCGATCGCGACCCTGAGCCTGGCGGCGCAGGAGATGCACGAGCGGCGCGAGAAGGTCTATCGCGACGACTGAGGCGCACGCGGGGAGCGTGATGCGGGGCCGGCCCTTCGCGGGGCCGGCCCCGTCGCGTTTCGGGGCGGGGCTTGCCGGCCGGGCGACGGCCGGCGCAAGCTGGCCCGCGGGCAATGGCGGAGCGTTCATGAGCGATCTCGCGGTCTTCACGGGCGACATCGTCGGCTCCTCCCGGCTTTCTCGGGCGGAGCTGGAGGGGGCGAT
>JBNJGE010000265.1:0-4623 GCA_051747505.1 Pseudomonadota bacterium
ATGAAGGAGAGCTTCGAGAAGGCCATGGCCTCCTTCAGCGAGCTCACCGAGACCGCGCAGAAGGCCAACAGCGACGCCTTCGAGATCATGCGCACGCGCATCCAGGACGCGGTCGAGGAGCTCAAGGCGATGGGCGCCCAGCCGTCCAAGCCCGCCAAGGCCGCTTCCAAGGCCCACTGAATTCCGGCCGCAGCTTCGCGCCCCTGACGGGGCGCAGGGACCGGGCCGCCCGCGGGAAACCGCGGGCGGCCCTTTTCGTGCGCGCGGGCTTGATCCCGCGCCGCGGGCGGGGCGAGATGGGCGCGGTTCACGAGGGGAGAGCGCCATGGCCGCCGACGCGCCCGCCGAGCAGGCGAGCTTCGAGGATTTCCTGAAGATCGACATCCGCGTGGGACGGGTGACGCGGGCCGAGCCGTTTCCGGAGGCGCGCAGGCCCGCGATCCGGCTGTGGATCGACTTCGGGCAGGAGATCGGGGAGCGGAAGTCCTCCGCCCAGATCACGGCCCATTACGCGCCCGAGGAGCTGGTGGGACGGCAGGTGCTGGGCGTGGTGAACTTCCCCCCGCGCCAGATCGGGCCTATGCGCTCCGAGGTGCTGGTGCTGGGGGCGGCGGACTCGAACGGGGACATCGTGCTGCTGCGGCCGGACCTGGAGGTGCCGGAGGGGTCGCGGATGCACTGACGCCGGGTTTCGACGAGTCGCGCGCGTCACCCCCGGCGCGACCGGCCGCCTCAGCGCGGCAGGCGCAGGACGGCGCGCAGGCCGCCGAGGCGCTGGCCGTCCTCCAGCGTGATGGCGCCGCCATGGGCGCGGGCGATGTCCTGGGCGATGGCCAGGCCCAGCCCCACGCCGCCGCCCTTGTCCTGGTTGCGCGCCGCGTCGAGGCGGGAGAAGGGGCGGAAGGCGGCCTCCCGCTGGTCGGCGGGGATGCCGGGGCCGTCGTCCTCCACGGCGAATTCCAGGAAGCTGCGGCCGAGGCGCAGGGTGGCCTCGGCGCGGGCGCCGTAGCGCGCGGCGTTGTCCAGCAGGTTGGCCAGCGCCCGGCGCACGGCGCGCTCGTGCAGGGTGACGGGGGCGGGGGGGAGGCTGTCCTCGGCCAGCCGCGTGACGACCTCCGCGCCGCCGCGGCGGGAGTCGGCGGCGGCCTCCTCCAGCAGGGCCTCGGGGTCGGTCTCGCGCGGCTCCTCCCCGGCGCCGCCGCGGGCGTAGTCCAGGAACTCCTCCAGCATGCGCTCCATCTCGTGCAGGTCGCGCTTCATCTCGTCCGTGTCGGGGCCGGGATCGGCCAGTTCCAGCGACAGCTTGAGGCGGGTGAGGGGCGTGCGCAGGTCGTGGGAGACGCCGTAGAGCATGTTGGAGCGCTGGGCGATGGCCCGCTCCACCCGCCGGCGCATGTCGAGGAAGGCCGCGCCGGCGCGGCGGACCTCCTCGGCGCCGCCGGGGCGGAAGGGGACGGCGCGGCCCTTGCCGAAGGCCTCGGCCGCGGAGGCGAGCTCGCGGATCGGCCTGACCTGGTTGCGCAGGAACAGGACGGCGACGACGGCCAGCAGGGCGGCGGCGCCGACCATCCAGACCAACAGGATGTGGGGGTTGGAGGCGATGACGCGTTTGCGCGGGATCAGCGCCCGCATGACCCCCGCGTCGGTCTGGATCTTCACCTCGATGTCGCCGCCGTATCGCGTGAGCTCGATGGCCATGGGGCGGTCGATGCGCGCGCGCAGGGAGTCGGCCAGCGCGTTGCCCGAGACCTCGAAGAACAGGCGCGAGCGCTCCGCGGGCAGGTCTGCGCCGGGGTCGAGGGCGAGGGTGAGCCCGAGGGGGCGGGCGAGGGACTCGAGCCGCGCGCGGGCCTCGGCGACGTCGGGGGCCTGCTCCACCGCCTGGATGGCGTAGATGAGCTCGGAGGCGACGGAGGCCGACATCTGCTCCGTCACGCCGGCGTAGTGGCTCTTGATGAACAGGCCGGCCACGACGAGCTGCAGCGCCGCGATGGGCACCAGCACGATCATCAGCGCGCGGCCGAACAGGGAGCGGGGAAGGTATGACTTGAAGGGGCGCGCCATGGGGGGGAAAGTGCGCCGCCGCCGCGCCCCGCGCAAGCGGGCGCGGCATCGGGACAGCGGGAGGGGAGCGCGCGCATGGCCGAGGATCCGTTCAACCGGGACCCAGAGGTGCGCCACGAGCAGCCGGAGCGGCTGGCGCCGGGGCTGCGCCGGATCACCTGCGCCAACCCCTCGCCCATGACCTTCACGGGAACGCAGAGCTACATCGTCGGGCAGGGCGAGGTGGCGGTCGTGGACCCGGGGCCGGAGGACGCGGCGCATCTGGAGGCGATCCTCTCGGCGCTGGAGCCCGGCGAGAGCGTGGCGGCGATCGTGGTCACCCACACGCATGTGGATCATTCGCCCAACGCCGGGCCGCTGGCCGCGCGGACGGGCGCGCCGCTTGTCGGGTTCGGCCCGCATGGCGCGGGGATGAGCCCGCGGATGCTGGAGCTGGCGGCCTCCGGCGCGCATCTGGGCGGCGGCGAGGGGGCGGACCGGGCGTTCGAGCCGGACCGGCTGCTGAGGGATGGCGAGACGCTGGAGGGGGCCGGCTGGGCGCTGACGGCGGTGCACACGCCCGGGCACCTGTCCAACCATATCTGCCTGGAGGTGGCGGCCGAGGGCGTGGGCGAGGGGGTTCTGCTCTCGGGCGATCACGTGATGGGCTGGGCGACGACGCTGGTCTCGCCGCCCGACGGGGACATGGCGGCCTTCATGGCTTCCCTGCGCCGGCTGCAGGGGCGGGGATACCGGCGGTTCTGGCCCGGCCACGGGCATCCGGTGGAGGACCCGGAGGGCATGATCGCCTGGCAGATCGGACATCGCGAGGAGCGCGAGCGCCAGATCCTGGCGGCGCTGCCGGGGCCCCAGGAGCGGGGGGCGCGGGTCGAGGACCTGACGGCGGAGATCTACACGGACGTGGATCCCAGGCTGCTGGGGGCGGCGGCGCGCAACGTCTTCTCGCATCTGCTGGGGATGCTGGAGGACGGGCGGGCGACGCATGACGGGGTGCTGTCGGCGGAGGCGTTGTTCCGACGGGGGTGAGGGGCGGCTCGGCCAGTCGTGATCGGCGGGCCGCGGGAACGACCGCGAACGGGTTCCGAGCGTCCGCTTCGCAAACAATGACGGCCGTGCGGGCGCGCCAGAAATTGGCGCGCGGGCGCCGGGGGGCCTGAATTTCACCTTTGATTGGAAGTACACTTGATAATTATTTTGCGCGCGCGAAATCAGGCCGCCCCGCGAGTACGCGATCATGAGGCCTGAGTCTGTCCTGCCCGCGCCCGGAACAGCGCGTCCGGTTCGGGAGGCAGGGTCTGGCGCCTTTCGCGGAGCAGGCGTTCGAGGGCGCCGGGGCGTTTCCTCCCGCGGCCATCCGGGCTAGGACGACCCCCGGCCCCCGTGGCGGGGCCGCGGAGACGGGAGGCGCGCATGGCCGTCACGGGGCTTCCCACGGCCTTCTCGGAGGATCAGGCGGCGGCGCGGGCGCTGGCGGCCGAGGCGCTGGCGGGGCTGGGCGTCGACCTGGCCTCGGGTCACACGGAGGAGGCGCCGGACGGGGGCGCGGCGGTGGCGCTGGCGATCCTGGGCAAGGCGGGTTCGGGCAAGACGCGGCTGCTGGCCGGGCTGGTGCGGGAGCTGACGGAGGCCGGGGTGCAGCCGGTCTCGGCCGAGTGGGAGAGCCGCAAGCATCGCGACAGGCGGACCTTCGCGGTGCTGGCGCCGACCAACAAGGCGGCCTCGGTGCTGCGCAATCTCGGGGTGCCGGCGACGACCATTCACCGGATCGTCTACACGCCCGTCTACGACCCGACCTACGAGAAGATCGCGGAGTGGCTGGCCGAGGGCGGGCCGAAGCCGGAGCTCGAGGGCTTCGACGAGGCGCTGCTGGAGCGGGCGAAGGCGAGCTATGCCGCCCATGGCTCGATCCCCGGGGCGCTGGCGGCGATGGGCAAGCGGGGGTCGGACTTCATCAAGGGATGGACGCGGCGCGACGACCCGCTGGACATCGCGCTGGTGGACGAGGCCTCGATGCTCGACGACAAGCAGTTCGAGGACCTCAAGGCGCTGTTTCATCTGATCGTGCTGTTTGGCGACCCGGCGCAGCTCGCGCCCGTGGGGCAGTCGGGGGCGATGGTGTTCGACTCGCTGCCGGAGGGGCGGACGGCGTCGCTGTCGCGCGTCCACCGGCAGGCGGAGGGGAGCCCGATCCTGGACCTGGCGCATGCGCTGGGGGACCCGGACGTGGATTTCCCGGATTTCGAGCGGATGGTGGAGGAGGCGGCGCGGCGCGACGACCGGGTGGAGGTCGCCGAGCGCGCGGATGCGGGGCTGATGGCGCGCTCGCCCATGCTGGTGTGGCGCAACGCGACGCGCATCCGGCTTATCCACGCCTTCCGGCAGGTCCACGGGGCGCCGGAGTTCGAGATGCTGCCGGGCGAGCCGCTGATCTGCGACGGGGTGGAGCTGCCGCTCAAGCATCGGCGCAAGCGGATCGACCTGGAGGCCCGCGGCCTCGTGAAGGGGGCGCAGTGCATCTATCTCGGCCCCGGGCGCAAGCCGGGCTTCGCGCGCATCCAC
>JBNJGE010000266.1:0-4597 GCA_051747505.1 Pseudomonadota bacterium
GCGGACGGGGCCGCCGGCCTCGGCCTGCAGCAGCACCGCCTCGCGCAGCAGCTCCCCGAGGTCGTGGGGGGCGAGCTCGGGCGCGGGCATGCGGGCGAATTTCGAGAACTCGTCCACCATGCGGCGGATGTCGCCGGCCTGGCGCACGATCATGTCGGCGTAGCTGTCGAAGCGCTCCCGCTCGCGGCCCTCCAGCTCCTTGCCGAACTTGCGCTTTAGCCGCTCGGCCGAGAGCTGGATGGGGGTGAGGGGGTTCTTGATCTCGTGGGCGATGCGCCGGGCGATGTCGCCCCAGGCGGCGAGGCGCTGGGCGGTGACGAGATCGGTCATGTCGTCGAAGGTCAGCACGAAGGCCTCGGGGTCGCCGTGCCGTTCGGACGCGGTGCGCGCGACGCGGGCGAGGAAGTCCCGCTCGCCGCCCGCCACCGAGCCGTGCACCCGCTCCGTCGCGAGGCCGGAGCGCCGCTTGCGCGCCTCCTCCAGCAGGGGGGCGAAGACGGGCGCGACCTCGGCCAGCGGGCGGCCGGCCGCCTCGCGCTCGCTCACGTTCAGCATCCGCTCCCCGGCGGCGTTGAGCAGCTCCACCCGCCCCTCGGAGTCGAGCCGCGCCACCCCCGCGGTGACGCCCGCGAGGACGGTGGCGATGAAGCGCCGGCGCTGCTCGGTCTCCTGGTTGACGGCCACCAGCGCGTCGCGCTGGCCCTTCACCTGCTCGGTCATGCGGTTGAAGACGCGCCCCAGCACGGCGATCTCGTCGTCGCCGGGCTCCTGGCGCACGCGCACGTCGAGGTCCCCCGCCCCGACCCGCTCCGCGGCGCCGGCCAGCCGCCCGATGGGGCGGGCGAGCCGCTCGGCGAACCACAGCCCCGCCCAGATGGCGGCGAGGATCACCACCAGCGCGAAGCCGACATAGAGGATGGCGAACTCGGCCAGAACGGAGGTGCGGTCGCGCTCCAGCCGCTCGTAGAGCTGGACGGTGTCGCGGGTCTCGTCCAGCAGGCGCAGCACCTCGCCGTCCACCCGGCGCGTGACGTAGAGGTAGTAGTCGAAGAAGCTGGGCAGATAGGCCAGCGCGCGGATCTCGTTGGCGTCCGAATCCGAGACGACGACGACCTCGCCCTCGCGCGCGCGGTTGATCGCCCTCTGGCTGGGGGGCGTGAAGGAGAAGAGGTAGCTGAACTCGCCGCGCGCGCGCAGCTCCATGGTGGAGTCGAAGACATAGGCCTCGGGGAATTCGCGGATGCGGGCCTGGGCGCGCAGCAGCTCGCCGAGCTGGGCGTCGTTGATTCCCTGCTCTCCGGCGCGGTTGAGGTCGTTGGCCATGGCCATGATCTCGGCGCGGATGCGGCGGCGGTGCTCCTGCTCGTAGCTCTCGGCCGTGGTCAGCGAGTTGCGCACAACCGAGCCGATCTGCTCGGAGAACCAGCCCTCGATCCCGAAGCTGACCGTCAGCGTGGCGAAGACCGCCACCAGGATGGTCGGGGCCAGCGCGACGGCCGCGAACACCCCGGTCAGCCGCAGATGCAGGCGCGAGCCGGCCGAGCGCGCGCGGCGCGCGGCGATCAGCGCGGCCACGCGCCAGATGACCATGCCCGCGATGACCAGTATGTAGACGAGATCGGCCAGGAACACGCCGCGCAGCGTCTCCTGGCGCACCGGGCCGCCCTCCCCGCCCGAGAGCGCCCAGCCCGTCAGCACCGCCAGCACCGGCCCGATGGCGACGACGGCGGCGGTGACGCGCGCGCGGGTCCTGCGCGACCAGCCCTCGCCCCCGAAGAGGGCGCCGGGCAGCGCGGCCAGAGCGTCGAGGGCTGTGCGTGCGGCGCGGGCGCTGCGCAAGGCCAAATGCGTTCCCCGGCTGGCTGGCCGGGCGCGCCCGGCGGGGCGCCCGGCGGCGGACCGGCGGCTGGGCCGGCCCGACGCTGTTGCATGACTACATCAGTGTCTTGCCGCGTGTGACCGGAATGTCAAGCTCGCGGATCTTCTTGCGCAGCGTGTTCCGGTTGATGCCCAGCAGGTCGGCGGCGCGAAGCTGGTTGCCCCGGGTGGCCGAGAGCGTAAGGGCGATCAGCGGCAGCTCCACCTCCCGGATCACCCGGTCATAGAGGCCCGGCGGGGGCAGCGAGTCGCCGTGAAGCTGGAAGTAGTTGCGCAGATGCGCCTCCACCGAGGCCCCCAGCGAGGCGCCGCGCTCGACCTCCCGCGCGACGGCGACGCCGGGGCGGGCGGCGAGCTCCTTCTCCACGTCCTGGGCCGTGATCACGTCGTCGGCCGTCAGCGCGGCGAGGCGCTTCATCAGGTTCTCCAGCTCGCGGACATTGCCGGGCCAGGGCTGCTCCTTCAGCGTCTCCAGCGCCTCGGGGGCGACGGACTTGCGCGGCAGCCCCTCCGCCTCGGCCTTTCGCAGGAAGGCGCGGGCGAGGTCGGGGATGTCCTCGACGCGGTCGCGCAGGGGCGGAAGGCGGATCGGCACGACGTTGAGCCGGTAGTAGAGGTCCTCGCGGAAGGCGCCCTCGTTGATCAGGGCGCGCAGGTCCTGGTGGGTGGCCGCGATCACCCGCACATCGGCCTTGATGGGCGTGCGCCCGCCCACGCGGGTGTAGCTGCCGTCCTGCAGCACCCGCAGCAGCCGGGTCTGGGCGTCCAGCGGCATGTCCCCGATCTCGTCGAGGAACAGGGTGCCGCTCGAGGCGGCCTCGAACTTGCCCGCGCTGCGCTCGGTCGCGCCCGTGAAGGCGCCCTTCTCGTGCCCGAAAAGCTCGGACTCGATCAGCTCGCGCGGGATGGCGGCCATGTTCACGGCCACGAAGGGGCCGTTCTTGCGCCAGCCGAAATTGTGCAGGGCGCGGGCGACCAGCTCCTTGCCGGTGCCGGACTCGCCGTTGATCATCACGGTCAGGTCCGTGTTCATCAGCCGGGCCATGATGCGGTAGACCTCCTGCATCGCGGCCGAGCGGCCGATGATCGGCAGCCCCTCGTCCTTCGGGGCCTCCGCCTCCGGCGCGCCCTGGCGGGTCCCCTCCAGGGCGCGGCCGACCTGCGCGATCACCTCGCGCAGGTCGAAGGGCTTGGGGAGGTATTCGTAGGCCCCGACCTCCGCGGCCCGGATCGCGGTCAGCATGGTGTTCTGCGCCGACATCACGATCACCGGCAGATCGGGGCGCTTCTTGCGGATGGCGGGCAGCAGGTCGAGCGCGTCGCCGTCGGGCATCACCACGTCGGTGACCACCACGTCGCCCTCGCCGTCCTCCACCCAGCGCCAGAGGGTCGAGGCCGAGCCGGTGGAGCGCACCCGCGCCCCCGCCCGGCTGAGCGCCTGGCTGAGCACCGTGCGGATGCCGCGGTCGTCGTCGGCGACCAGCACGGTTCCGTTGAGTCGCCCGTCGCTCATGCCTGCGCCCCCGCCGTCTCTTCCCGCCTCTCCGCGGCCGCGGCTCGGCGCTCGTTCCAGACCGGCAGCAGCACCTTGAAGGTGGTCCAGCCCGGGTCGCTCTCGCATTCCACCACGCCGCCATGGTCGGCCACGATCTTGGAGACCAGCGCCAGCCCCAGCCCCGATCCGGTGGCCTTGGAGCTGACGAAGGGCTCGAAGATGTCGCGCTTGATCTGCTCGGGCACGCCGCCGCCGTTGTCGGAGATCGCGACCTGCAGGGGCAGGCTCTCCGCGCCGCCCCCGGGCGTCGCCATACGGATGCCGGGGCGGTAGGAGGTGCGGATGGTGATCATGCCCCCGACCTGGGGCGTCGCCTCGGCCGCGTTCTTCAGAAGGTTCAGAAAGACCTGCATGAGCTGATCGGCGTCGCCCGCCGCCGGCGGCAGTGAGGGGTCGTATTCGACCGCGAACTTCACGTGCTTCGCGAAGCCCGAGGCGGCCGAGAGGCGCGCGCGGTCCAGCACGTCGTGGAGGTTCACCGGCGCGCGCGCGACGGGCTTGTTCTCGCCGAACAGCTCCACCTTCTCCAGCAGCTTGGCGATGCGCTCGGCCTCCTCGCGGATCAGCTCGGCGAGCCCGGATTCCTCGTCGCCCAGCTGCATGCCCAGCAGCTGCGCGGCGCCGGAGATGCCGGCCAGCGGGTTCTTGATCTCGTGGGCGAGCATCGCCGCCATGCCCGAAACCGAGCGCGCGGCGGCGCGATGGGTCAGGCTGCGGTCCATGCGCTCGGCGATGGACTGGGGCTGGATCATCAGCAGCACCTTGCCCGCCCCGTCGGAGATGGTGGAGACGAAGATGTCCACCACCTGCGGGGGGCGGTCCATGGCGCCCAGCTCCATCTGGTGCTCGCCGAGGCTCGCGGAGAGCTCGCGCACCTGGCGCACGAGGTCGGCCACGCGGCTGGCGGGGCCGAACATCGCCTGGAGGTTGCGGCCCCGGAGCTGCCGGGCGGAGGCGCCGAAGAACATCTCCGCGCCGTTGTTGGCCTCCTCCACCCGGTCGTCGGGGTCGAGGATCAGGGCCGCGAAGGGCGCGGCGTTCCAGGCCTGCGCCCAGTCGGTCTCTTGGCTCATGCCGCCATCTCCAGATCGCCCGTCCCGGGCAGCTCCTCGCGCAGGGCGCGCAGCACGCGCCCGGGGGAGGTCTCTCTCATCAGCCGCGCGC
>JBNJGE010000267.1:0-4592 GCA_051747505.1 Pseudomonadota bacterium
GACCATCGCCTGCGTGCGCGGGGCCGCGCGGGGCGGGGGGATGACGCTGTCGATCACCTGCAACGTGATCGTGGCGGAGGAAGGCTCGACCTTCGGCTACCCGGAGCTCGACACGGGGCTGATCCCGGCGATCCATTTCGTGCATCTGCCCCGCGTGATCGGGCGGCACCGGGCCTTCGACCTGCTGTTCACCGGGCGCAGCTTCGGGCCGGAGGAGGCGGAGCGGCTGGGGCTGGTGAGCCGCGTCGCGCCGAAGGGCGGCGCGATGGCGGCGGCGCGGGAGATGGCGGAAAGCTTCGCGCGCCAGCCGCCGGGCTCGATGCGGATCGCGCATGCGGCCTTCATGCGGGCGCAGGATCTCGATTTCCGCCGGGAAGTGGCGGATGTGACGGAGACCTTCGTCAATGTCTCCCAGACCGCGGAGACGCAGGCCGGACTCGCGGCCTTCGCGGAGAAGCGCGAGCCGCCCTGGCGGTGAGGAGGGTCAGGCGCCGTCGAGGGCCCAGGAGACGAGCTGGCCGGCCTTGGAGAAGGTGACCCAGAGGCGGCCCTCGTGGACGCAGAGATTGGTCGGGTGGGTTCCGCGGCCGGTCTCGATCATCTCCACGAGGGCGCCGGACTGGTCGAGCACGGCGATGCGGTTGCCCACGGCGCCGGCGCCCCAGAGGCGGTCCTCGTGCCAGATCATGCCGTCGGGGAAGAAGCGGTCGTCGAGCTGGACGAAGGTTTCCGGGGCGCCGAGGGGGCGGCCGCCGTTCCACTCGTAGCGCTCGTAGCGGTTCTGGAGGGTCTTGGCGACGATCAGGGCGCCGTCGGGGGCGAAGCCGAGGCCGTTGGGAAAGCCCTCGGTCTCGGCCATGAGCTCGATTGTTCCATCCCTGCGGGCGAGCATGAGCTGGCCGCCGCGATAGGCGGAGAGGTCGTCGGCCATGACCTCCCAGTTCTGGGGGTTGGTGAAGACGATCTCGCCCTCCGGCGTGAAGACCAGGTCGTTGGGGCGGTTGGGCCTGGGGCCGGGGAAGGCGGTGGCGTAGTCGGACCAGTCGCCGGAGAGCTCGAGGCGCTGGATGCGGCCCTCCTGCGCGGTGGGGGAGGTCCACATCGTCTTGCCCTCGGGCGCGATGCCGCCGTTGTTGGCGATGTAGAGGGCGCCGTCGGGCCCGAGGCGCATGCCGTTGGGGGCGCCGGGGAGTTCGGCGAGGACGCGGGTTTCGCCGTCGCGGTGGACGCGGACGCAGGCGTGGCGGAGGTCCACGAAGGCGACTCCGCCGTCGGGCAGGCCGACGGGGCCCTCGGGGAAGCCGAGGTTGTCGGCGTGTATGCGCTTGTCGGAAATCATGGTCCCCTCCCGGCTGGCCGGGCCGCTTCACAGGGGGCGGCCGGCATGGTAGGCGCATTCTCCATGCGAAAAGCCCTTCTGAAAAGAGAACGTCTGCGCGCGCAGCCCGGTCTTGCGCAGCCCGGTCTTGCGCAGTCCGGTCTTGCGCGGGGCGGGCGGGCGCGGGAGAGCTGAGAGGGACCGCCCGGAAAGAGGCGGCGAGCGCGGAGGAGAGCCCGGATGAGCGTGAACGACGCGCAGCCCCGCGGGGGGCTGGAGAGTCTTCTGGCCCCGAAATCGGTGGCGGTGGTGGGGGCGTCCTCGGACCCCGCGCGGATCGGGGGGCGGCCGATCGCCTATTACAAGCGGGCGGGCTACCAGGGGGCGCTCTACCCGGTGAATCCGGGGCGCGAGGAGGTGCAGGGCGTCAAGGCGTATCCCGATCTCGACTCGATTCCGGGCGAGGTGGAGTTCGTGCTGCTGGCGGTGTCGGCGGACAAGGCGCCCGAGGCGCTGGAGGCCGCCGCGCGCAAGGGCGCGAAGGCGGCGCTGATGTTCACGGCCGGGTTCGCGGAGATGGGCGCGGAGGGGCGCGCGGCGCAGGACCGGCTGATGGAGATCGCGCGGGCCCACGGCATCCGGCTGATGGGGCCGAACTGCCTCGGCCTGTTCAACGCGGCGACGGGGCATTGCCCGACCTTCACCTCCGGGCTGGAGGCGGGGATGCCGCGGCCGGGGCGCGTGGGGCTGGTGACGCAGTCGGGCGCCTATGGGACGCATCTGCTGAACATGGCCAAGGACCGGCGGATCGGGGTGCGCGTCTGGGCCTCGACCGGGAACGAGGCGGACGTGACGGCGCCGGAGGTGCTGGAGCACCTGGTGGAGTCGGACGAGATCGACGCCATCGGGGTCTACATGGAGGGGCTCAACGACCGCGACGCGCTGTTCCGGGCGCTGGAGAAGGCGCGGGCGGCGAAGAAGCCGGTCGTGGTGATGAAGGTGGGGTCCTCCGAGGTGGGGGCGGCGGCGGCGGCCTCGCACACCGCCTCGCTGGCGGGGTCGGATGCGAGTTTCGACGCGGCCATGCGGAAATTCGGGGCGCTGCGGGCCAGGACGACCGAGGAGCTGCTGGACGTGCTCTATGCGGCCTCGCTGGCGCCGATGCCCAAGGGGCGGGATCTGGGGATCCTGACCGTCTCGGGCGGGGCCGGGGTGCTGATGGCGGACGCGGCGGAGGCCGAGGGGCTGTCGCTGCCGGCGCTGGCCGCCGACAAGCAGGCGGCGCTGCTGGAGGGCAACCCGCTGGCCTCGGCGCGCAACCCGGTGGACATCACCGCCAATGTGCTCAACGACATGAGCCTGGTGACCAAGGGCGTGCGGATCGTGCGCGAGGCGGGCTTCGACATGATCGCGGCCTTCTTCACCTCCTGGACGGCCTCGCCCGTGGTGGGGCCGAAGCTGCGCGCGGCGCTGCAGGAGGGCCTGGAGGGGCGGCCGGAGATGCCGTTCGTGATGGTCTGCCAGGGCGACGACGAGATGGCGGCGGCCTACGAGGCGAAGGGGATGCTGGTCTTCGAGGACCCCTCGCGCGCCGTGCGGGCGCTGGCGCGGCTGGCGGAGCTGGCCGAGGGGTTCCGGGCGGCGGAGCAGGGCGCGGAGGCCGTGCCGGAGATGGACGTGCGGCTGCCCTCCGGGGTCGTGGGAGAAGCCGAGGCGAAGCGGGTGATGGCGGCGGCCGGGATCCCGGTTCCGGACGAGCGGGTCGTGGAGACGCCGGAGGCGGCAGCGGAGGCCGCGGCGCAGATCGGGTTCCCGGCGGCGCTGAAGATCGTCTCGCCCGACATCACGCACAAGACGGAGGTCGGGGGCGTGGCGCTGGGCCTCGCGGACGCGGAGGCGGTGCGCGCGGCGGCGGCGCGGATGCTGGAGAGCGTGGCCGAGAATGCGCCGGGCGCGAAGATCGAGGGGCTGCTGGTCGGGCGCATGGCGGGCGAGGGCGTGGAGCTGATCGTCGGCGCGCGGCGCGATCCGGTGATGGGGCCGATCGTGATGGTGGGCCTGGGCGGCGTGTTCACGGAGGTGCTGCGGGATGTGGACGTGTCGCTGGCGCCGGTGACGCGGTCGGAGGCGCGCGCAGCGCTGGAGCGGCTGCGCGGCGCGGCGCTGCTGAAGGGGGCGCGGGGGCGGCCGGCGGTGGACATGGACGCGGCGGCCGACGCGATTTCGCGGCTCTCGGCGCTGGCGGCGGCGAATGCCGACGGGTTCGAGTCCATCGAGATCAACCCGCTGCTGGCGCGCGCCGACGGGGTGGTGGCGCTGGATGCGCTGATCGTCCCGCGCGAGGACGCGGGACGGCCCTGGACCTTCGCGGATTTCGAGGTCGGGGCGGGGCTCGGCGAGGTCGAGATCCGGCTGGACGAGGACCGGCTGGCGCACTGGGAGCGGATCTACGGGCGGCGGCCGGAAGCCGGGAGACCGGTTCCGCGCGGGCTGCTGGTGGCGGCGATGATGGAGGGCTACACGCGCGCCATCCAGCCGCGGCCGCCGGGAAACGTGCATGCCGGGCAGACCCTGCGCTTCACGGGCGAGCCGCCGGCGCCGGGGGCGGCGCTGACGCTGCGGCTGTCCTGCCTGTGGAAGGAGGTCCGCAAGGGGCGCAACTGGATCGGCTTCGGAGTGAAGCTGCGCGAGGGCGAGCGGCTGACGATGACCGGCGAGATCACCTCGATCTGGGCGGCGTGACGGGAGGCGGAGCGATGACGGGACTGCCCGAGCGGCTGGAGACGGTCGAGATGACCACGACGCCGGAGATGGCCTGGGCGTACGGGGAGCTGACGGCGGATCACAACCCGATCCACAACGACCCCGAATTTGCCGCGAAGACGCTTTTCGGGCGGCCCATCGCGCACGGGACGATGTGCCTGAACCTGATCCTCGAGGCGGCGGAGCGGAGCTTGCCCGGCCAGGCGATCGAGGGGCTCAAGATCCGCTTCGCCCGGCCGATGCCGGTGGGCGAGACGGTCCGCGCGGTCGGCGTCCTGAACGCGGACGGGGCCTATGACGTGGCGGTGGAGCTGGCGGACGGCGCGCGGGCCATCGAGGGCGTTCTGACGCTGGCGGAGGGCGAGGCATGAGCTGGGTGCGCGGGGTCGCCTGCACGGCCTTCGGCAAGCGGGAGGGCTCCACCACCCTGTCGCTGATGACGGAGGCGGCGCAGGCGGCGCTGGAGGATGCGGGGCTGGAGCGGGGCGACGTGGACGGGGTGATCACCGGC
>JBNJGE010000268.1:0-4585 GCA_051747505.1 Pseudomonadota bacterium
TAGGTGAAGGCGAGCTCGGCGCCCTGCTGCGCGCAGGCCCGGGCGATCCCCCAGGCGAGCGACTTGTCGTTGGCGACCCCCATGACGAGGCCGCGCTTGCCTTCCATCAGACCGCCCATGCCCGGACTCTCCCCGCCCATTGAGAATTGCCGGGAGCGTCTATGCCAAAAGCCGGGCCGCATCAAGCGCGCGGGCGGCTGGCCTAGGGCCGGGGGCGCGGCTAGGCTCGCCCCCGCGACCCGGGCCGAAAGGAGGATTTCCATGGCGTTGTTCGATCTCGACCAGCTGCGCGCGGCCGCCGATCTGGTGCATGCGCGCATGCCGCCGACGCCGCAATACGCCTGGCCCCTGCTGGCCGAGCGCACGGGCGCCGAGGTCTGGGTCAAGCACGAGAACCACACGCCCACCGGCGCCTTTAAGGTGCGCGGCGGGCTGGTCTATGTGGACGACCTCGCCAGGGGTCCGCAGGTGGCGGGGATCGCGACCGCCACGCGGGGCAATCACGGCCAGTCGCTGCCCTTCGCCGCGCGTCCGCACGGCATCCCGGTGAAGGTGTGGGTTCCGCACGGAAACTCGGTGGAGAAGAACGCGGCGATGCGGGCCTGGGGCGCGGAGCTGTTCGAGGTCGGCCACGACTTCGAGGCCGCGCGCCAGGCGGCGATGGCCGCGGCGGAGGAGGAGGGGCTGCACCCGGTCCCGCCCTTCCACCCGCTGCTGGTGCGCGGCGTGGCGACCTATGCGCTGGAGCTGTTCGAGGGCGCGCCGGAGCTCGACGCCGTCTATGCGCCGATCGGCATGGGCTCGGGCGTATGCGGGCTGATCGAGACGCGCGACCTGCTGGGGCTGAAGACCGAGATCGTCGGCGTGGTGGCGGAGAGCGCCCCGGCCTACGCGCTCAGCTTCGAGGCCGGGCGCGTGGTGGAGACGGAGAGCGCGGCCACCTTCGTGGACGGCGTGGCCTGCCGGTCGCCCTTCCCCGAAGCGGTCGAGATCATCAACCGCGGCGCGGCGCGGGTGATCCGGGTCAGCGACGACGCGGTGGCCGAGGCGATGCGCGTCTATCACCGGGACACCCACAACCTCGCCGAGAGCGCGGGCGCGGCGGCGCTGGCGGGGCTGATGGCCGAGCGGGAGCTGATGGCGGGCCGGCGCGTCGGGGTGATCCTGTGCGGAGGCAATGTGGACTCCGCGCAGTATCTGAAGGTGCTTCAGGGAGAGACGCCGCGGCCGGGCTGAGCCCCCGCGCCGCCCCCTCGGCCGGGCGTCCCGCCCGCCCGCCCCCGCCCGGCCGAGGGGGCGGGCCTTGACCTGCCCGTTGTCCCGGCCAAGTCTCCCCGGCGCGCCGCCCGTGCAGGAGCCTGTCATGACCGCCGAAACCGCCCCCTTCGAGATCGACGAGACCGAGGCCCGGGATGGCAAGTTCGCCGGCGACGACCCCTTCGCGATCGTCGCCCGCTGGCTGCAGGAGGCGGAGGAGGGCGAGCTCAACGACCCCAACGCCATGGCGCTGGCGACTGTCGACGCAGACGGCATGCCCAACGCGCGCATGGTCCTGCTCAAGGACGTCGAGGGGCCGGCGGAGACGCCCGGCGGCGGCTTCGTCTTCTACACCAACTACGGCTCCGCCAAGGGGCGGGAGCTGGCCGAGACCGGCAAGGCCGCCTTCGTCATCCACTGGAAGTCCCTGCGCCGGCAGGTGCGCGTGCGCGGCCCCGTGGAGCGGGAGGACGGACCCAGGGCCGACGCCTACTACCGCTCCCGCGGGCTGCAGTCGCGGCTGGGCGCCTGGGCCTCGGAGCAGTCGCGCCCGCTCTCCTCGCGCCGCGCGCTGATGGCGGAGGTGGCGAAGGTCGCCGCCCGCCACCCCTTCGACCCGCCGCGCCCGCCCTTCTGGGGCGGCTTCCGCATCCGGCCCGTGGAGATCGAGTTCTGGGCGGACGGCGCCCACCGCCTGCACGACCGCTTCCAGTGGCGCCGCGCCCGCCCGGAGGACCGCCGCTGGACGGTCCGCCGCCTCAACCCTTGAGGGGCGCGGGGGGCTTGCCATAGCGCCTCGCCTGGGTCCGAAATCGGGGGCGCGCGACTCGCCCGCCGCCCGCGTCTCCGCGAAGGAAGAGCCTGCCATGCCCGACCGCAAGACCCTGCTTCTGACTGGCGCCTCGCGCGGGATCGGCCACGCCACGGTCAAGCGCTTCTCCTCGGCCGGCTGGCGGGTGCTCACCTGCTCCCGCCACGAATTTCCTGAGGACTGCCCGTGGGAAGCGGGGCCGGAGGATCACATCCAGCTCGACCTCGCCGACCCGGAATCCACCATGGAGGCGGTGGAGGAGATCAAGGGCCGGCTGAAGGGCGGGCGGCTGGAGGCGCTGGTCAACAACGCCGGCATCTCGCCCAAGGGGCCGGAGGGCGAGCGGCTGAACACGCTGAACACCGATCTGCGGGACTGGGGGAAGGTGTTCCATGTCAACTTCTTCGCCCCGGTCGTGCTGGCGCGCGGGCTGAAGGACGAGCTCGCCGCCGCGCAGGGGGCGATCGTCAACGTCACCTCCATCGCGGGGGCGCGGGTGCATCCCTTCGCCGGCGCCGCCTACGCCACCTCCAAGGCCGCGCTGGCGGCGCTGACGCGGGAGATGGCGCATGACTTCGGGCCCATGGGCGTGCGGGTGAACGCCATCGCGCCCGGCGAGATCGAGACCGCGATCCTCAGCCCCGGCACCGAGAAACTGGTCGAGACCCTCCCCCTGCGCCGGCTGGGCCGGCCCGAGGAGGTGGCGCGCACTATCTACTACCTGTGCACGGCCGAGAGCTCCTACGTCACGGGCGTCGAGATCGAGATCAACGGCGGCCAGCACGTCTGAGGCGGGCCGGCGCGCTCAGCGCCCGCGGAACGTCTCGGCCATGTAGTCGATGAAGGCGCGCAGCTTGGGCTGGGGGAAGCGCCCCTGCGGATAGACCGCGTAGACGCCCAGGGGCGCGGGGCGGGAGTCGGGCAGGAGCTCCACCAGCTCGCCGCGATGCAGCGCGTCGCCCAGGATGAAGTCGGGCAGGAAGGCGATGCCCAGCCCGTCCACGGCCGCCTGGCGCAGCGCATCGCCGTTGTTGACCGTCAGCCGACCCACCGCGCGCACCTGCCGCTCCTTCCCGTTCGAGCCGCCGAGCCGCCAGTAGTTGCCCGAGGAGAGGTTGGAGTAGTGCAGCAGGTTGTGCTCGGACAGGCCCTGCACGCTTTCGGGGGCGCCCTGCTCCTTCAGATATGTCGGGGCGGCGACGATGTGCAGCTGGGCGTCGGCCAGCTTGCGCGCGCGCAGGCTGCTGTCGGGCAGCTCCCCGATGCGGATGGCGAGGTCGAAGCCCTCGGCCACCAGCTCCACGAAACGGTCGTCGAGCACCATGTGAACGGAGATGTCCGGATAGGACTTCATGAAGCCGGTGATGGCGGGCGAGAGCGCGCGCAGTCCGAAACTGACGGGGGCGGAGATGCGAAGCTCCCCGCGCGGGGCCTCCTGCATGGAGGAGACCATGGCGTCGGCCTCCGCAGCCTCGGCGAGCACGCGGATGGCCCGGTCGTAGAAGGCCAGCCCGATCTCGGTGGGGCTGACGCGGCGCGTGGTGCGGTTGAGCAGGCGCGCGCCCAGCCTCTCCTCGAGCGAGGCGACATGCTTGGAGACGGCCGACTTGGAGAGCCCCATCTTCTTCGCCGCGTCGGTGAACCCGCCCAGATCCACCACCCTGACAAATGCTTCCATTTCATTAAGCCGGTCCATGCAAAGTCCCCTCTTGAAAATCAAACCATCGCAGAATCGGCACATTTTCCACGTCCGTCAACGTCTGTCGTTCACGCATCGGGCGAAATGGCGCCGCGCTTGTGTCCTGACTGCGCGAGGGATAGGACCGTCTCGCCGGCCGGAAAGGGCCGCGGACGGCCCAGGGAGGACGCCGTGAAGCGAACCGTCTTGAGGCCCCGCGCGGCCTGCGGGGCGATCGCCTCGCTGGCCGCGGGGCTTCTGGCCGTCGCGGCCCAGGCGGCCGAGCTTCCGCGCGGCCCGGGGATCATCGCGGCCGCCTGTCCCGGCCCGGGGGCGGCGCGGCTTCTGCTGCTGCCCGAGGACGCCGGCGAGGCTTCGGAGGCGCCCGAGGGGACGGTGACGGTCACCGGCGCCTACACCGCCACCGACCGCCGCGACGGCGACAGGCCCAAGCCCGTGGGCTTCTACATTCATCGCGGAGAGCTGGTCAGCCTGGAATTCGGGCGCATGGACGGCGTCCTGCTGGTCGCCCCCGATGGGGCGGCGCGCATCGCCGTCGCCTCCGACGTGCCGCTGGCGGGAGAGCGGCGCCGCCTGACCTCGCTGAGCGGGCGGCGCGCCTTCGCGCGGGCCGCGGCGGAGGCCGGGGTTTCGGTGCTGCAGTCGCATCTTCTGATCCGGGACGGCGCGCTCGACCTTCGGCCGGTGGCCGACGCGCCGGTCGCCGAGCGGCGGATCCTGTTCCAGACCCGCGAGGGGGCGCTCGCCCTGTGGCAGAGCGGGGGGCGCGCGCTGACGCTTCACGAGGCGGCCTCGGAGCTGGCCGCGCGGCACGCGCC
>JBNJGE010000269.1:0-4543 GCA_051747505.1 Pseudomonadota bacterium
CGGCGAGGCGGGCGGCGGCGGCGTCTACATGTTCGACACGCGCGAGAACGCCGAGGCCTGGTTCAACGAGAACTGGCCGGCCTGGATGGAGAGCCGCTTTGGCGTTCGCCCCACCCTGACGCTGTATGACTGCCATGTGGTGGTCGACAACGAGGCCGGCGAGGTGCGGGTCGACGGAGAGCCTGCGGAGATTTCGGCCTGAGGCGGCGGTCGTTCGACTGACGAAGAGCGAGGCCCTCGAGAGGCGGCCTTTCGCCCGTCGCGTGATCCGGACCCGGCGCAGAGCGGGTCCGGTCCGGCCCGAGGGCCTGCGGTCGCGGCCGGACGGGGGCCGTCTGGCGCGACTCTGATGTGGCGTCCGTCCGGTTGAGCTGTCTCAAGGCCGGACATGGGCCGGGACCTGATGGGTCCGGACAGGCATGCATGGACCGGGGGGCTCTGCGCGCCGGCGGGCGACGCGGCGAAAACGCCGCATGACGCCGAGCGGACCCGTCCGGCGTCCCCGACGGCCCCCCGACTGAAAGCCGGCCTCCGCCCCCGGGCGGGCGCGGCCGCGCTGGCGGCCGGTCAGAACCGCCGCTGAGCGGAAGGTCTGGCGGCGGGATCCTTTTGCGGCCAGGTGGCCCTGAACGGGACAAGCGCTCCGCCAGCGCCTCGGCCGCAAGCCCGGCGCCGGCGCACGCCTGCCTTCGCGAGCGCGACCGATTTCCCGACCCGCGCGGCCGGGACGGAGGGTGAGCCGGACGAGGTTCGGCCGAGCCCGGCGCCGGAGGGGCGCGGGCCTGTTGACACGCCGCGAATAATCGAAAGACCGTTAGCGCTCCGCTTTCCGCCTCTCTCCCGGCCCTTCCGGGCGGCGGGGCGGCGGGATCGCGCGAGAAACAACAGGGAGACGAACCATGAGACGGACCATGAAGCGGGCCTCCATGGCGCTCGCGCTCGCCGCCGGCGCCGTCCTGGCGGCGCCGGCCGAGCACGCCCGGGCGGAGACGCCCGACGACATGCTGGTCATGGGCATGCGCATCGACGACATCATCACCCTCGACCCGGCGGAGGTGTTCGAGCTCTCCGCCGCCGAGATCACCAACAACATCTACGACCGCATCACCACCTACGAGCCCGGCGAGTTCGGCGAGCTGGCGGGCGGCGTGGCCGAAAGCTGGGAGGTCTCCGAGGACGGCAAGGAGATCACCTTCACCGTCCGCGAGGGGATGACCTTCCACTCCGGCAACCCGGTCACCGCGGAGGACGCCGTGTTCTCCCTGCGCCGGGTGGTCAAGCTCAACAAGACCCCGGCCTTCATCTTCACCCAGTTCGGCTGGAACAAGGACAATGTCGACGACCACGTCACCCAGGTCGACGACATGACGTTCCGCATCCGCATCCCCGCGGACCTCTCGCCGGGGCTGGTGCTCAACGCGCTGTCGGCCACCGTCGGCTCGGTCGTCGACAAGGACCTGCTCATGGAGCATGAGCAGGACGGCGACATGGGCTACGCCTGGCTCAAGACCAACTCGGCGGGCTCCGGCCCCTACAGCCTGCAGGCCTGGAACGCCAACGAGTCGGTGATGCTCAACGCCAACGGCGACTACTGGAAGGGCGCGCCCGCGATGCAGCGCGTCGTCATCCGCCACCTGCCCGAGCCCGCGGCCCAGCGCCTGCTGATCGAGGAGGGCGACATCGACATCGCCCGCACCCTGACCCCCGACCAGATCGAGGGGCTGGAGGGCGACAACATCGTCGTGGACGACAACGTCAAGTCGACCATGCTCTACATGGCGATGAACAACTCCCACGAGATCCTCGGCAAGCCGAAGGTGCAGGAGGCGCTGCGCTACCTGGTGGACTACCAGGGCATGTCCGACAGCTTCCTCAAGGGGCAGGTCGTCGTGCACCAGTCCTTCTGGCCGTCGGGCCTGTGGGCCGCGATCGAGGACAACCCCTTCGCGCTGAACGTGGAGAAGGCGAAGGAGCTCCTGGCCGAGGCCGGCCATCCGGACGGCTTCGAGATCAACATGGACACCCTCAACACCTCCCCCTACATGGACATCGCCCAGTCCCTGCAGCAGACGCTGGGGCAGGCGGGCATCGAGGTGGAGATCATCCCGCAGGACGGCTCGGCGCTGTGGCCCAAGTACCGCTCCCGCCGGCATGAGCTGATCCTGGCGCGCTGGGGCCCGGACTACCTGGACCCGCACTCCAACGCCGACAGCTTCGCCCACAACCCGGACAACTCCGAGGAGGCGCAGCTCACCGGCAAGCTGGCGTGGCGCAACGCCTGGTCGGACGAGGAGATCAACGCCCTCACCGAGGCCGCCGCGCAGGAGACGGATCTGGACACGCGCGAGCAGATGTATGACGAGCTTCTGCACATGCACCAGCAGAACTCGCCCTTCGTGCTGATGTTCCAGCAGAACGAGCAGGTCGCCCGCGACGCCGACGTCAAGGGCTTCGTCTCGGGGCCGAGCTTCGACCTGGTCTTCTACGACACGGTGACCAAGGAGTAAGAGCGCCCGCATGGCCGCTTTCACGCCCCTGGGGCGCATATTCCGACGGGCAGGGCCGGACGCGTCGTCCGGCCCTTTCCGCTGGCTTCGCCAGATCCTGTCGGTGCTGGTCTCGCTGGCGCTGACCTTCATCGGCCTGACGGCCATCACCTTCTTCATCGGCCGCGTGATGCCCGTGGACCCGGTGCTCGCCATCGTGGGCGACCGTGCGCCGCAGGACGTCTACGACGCCGTCTACCGCGAGCTCGGCCTGCACCTGCCGGTCTGGCGGCAATACCTGATCTTCATGGGCGACGTCCTGCAGGGCGATTTCGGGGAATCCATCCAGACCTCCCGTCCCGTGATCGAGGACCTGCTGCGCTTCTTCCCCGCGACGCTGGAGCTCGCCACCGCCGCCACGCTGGTGGGCTGCGTGCTGGGCATCCCCATGGGCGTCTTCGCCGCCGTCAACCAGGGCCGCTGGATCGACCACGTGGTGCGCGTCGTGGCGCTGATCGGCTACTCCGCGCCGATCTTCTGGCTGGGCATGATCGCCCTGCTGATCTTCTACGCCAATCTCGGCTGGGCCACCGGCCCGGGGCGGCTCGACGTGTTCTACCAGGGCCTCGTGCCGCGGGTGACCGGCATGCTGCTCATCGACTCCGCCATCGCCGGCAACTGGACGGTGTTCTGGAACGCCGCCAACCATATCGCCCTGCCCATGGCGGTGCTGGGCACCTACGCGCTCGCCTACATCGCGCGCATGACGCGCAGCTTCATGCTCGACCAGATGCGCCAGGAATACGTGCTCGCCGCCCGCGTGAAGGGCATGCCCGAGCGGGTCGTGATCTGGCGCCACATCTTCGGCAACGTGCTCGTCCAGCTCATTACCATCATCGGGCTGACCTACGCCTCGCTGCTCGAGGGCTCCGTGCTGACCGAGACCGTCTTCGCCTGGCCGGGCATTGGCCAGTACATCACCACCGCGCTGTTCAAGTCCGACATGAACGCCGTGATCGGCGGCACCGTCGTGGTCGGCCTGTGCTTCGTCGGCGTGAACATGCTCTCCGACCTCCTCTACCGGCTGGTCGATCCGCGCACGAGGGAGTGAGATGGCCGAGGCGACCGCCCCCCGTTCCGCCGGCTGGCGCGCCTGGCTGCTGGCCGAGGCGCCCGAGAGCCCGCTGCAGGCCCGCTGCCAGCGCTGGTACCTCGCCTGGCTGAGCTTCCGGCAGAACCCCATCGCCATGGCCGGCTTCGTCATCATCGCCGCCCTCGTCCTGATGGCCGCCCTGGCGCCCCTGCTGACCGCCTCCGACGGCATCGGCCAGAACCTCGCCCAGCGCCTCCAGCCCCCCTCCGCCGAGCACTGGTTCGGCACCGACCAGCTCGGCCGCGGCATCTATGACCGCATCATCTGGGGCTCGCGCATCACGCTCTACATCGTCGCCCTCGTGGCGATCATCGTGGTGCCCATCGGCCTGACCATCGGCGTCGTCGCCGGCTATGTCGGCGGGCGGGTGGAGCAGGCGCTGATGCGCCTGACCGACATCTTCCTCGCCTTCCCCCGCCTGATCCTGGCGCTGGCCTTCGTCTCCGCGCTCGGCCCCGGCATCGAGAACGCCGTGCTCGCCATCGCGCTGACCACCTGGGCCCCCTACGCCCGCATCGCGCGGGCCGAGGCGCTGACGCTGCGCAACGCCGAGTTCATCCTCGCCGCCCGCGTGCAGGGCGCCTCGACGGGGCGCATCATGCTCGGCCATGTCGCGCCGCTCTGCCTGTCCTCGGTCATCGTGCGCCTGACGCTCGACATGGCCGGCATCATCCTCACCGCCGCCGGCCTCGGCTTCCTCGGCCTCGGCGCCCAGCCGCCGAGCCCCGAATGGGGCGCCATGATCTCCACGGGCCGGCAGTATCTGCTCGACCAGTGGTGGGTGCCCACCATCCCGGGGCTGGCCATCCTGATCGTCAGCCTCGGCTTCAACCTGCTCGGCGACGGCCTGCGCGACGTCCTCGACCCCAAGAGCGGGAGCTGACGCGATGAGCCATCCGCTGCT
>JBNJGE010000270.1:0-4542 GCA_051747505.1 Pseudomonadota bacterium
CGCTTGCCCGCCATGTCCTCGCGCTGCGCGATCTCCAGCGCCGCGGCCACCGCCGCGCCCGAGGAGATGCCGCCGGGGATCCCCTCGATGCGCGCGATGCGCCGGGCCATCTCGAAGGCGGTCTCGTTGCCGATGGTCAGCACCTCGTCGATCAGGGCTCGGTCGAGGTTGCCGGGCACGAAGCCCGCCCCGATGCCCTGGATCTTGTGCGGCCCCGGCTCGCCGCCCGACAGGATCGGGCTGTCCTCCGGCTCCACGGCCACGATGCGCACATGCGGCGCGCGCGCCTTGAGCACGCGCCCCACGCCCGTCAGCGTGCCCCCGGTGCCGACGCCGGAGATGAAGACGTCCAGCTCGCCCCCGGTGTCGGCCCAGATCTCCTCGGCCGTGGTCGCCTCGTGGATGGCGGGGTTGGCGGTGTTCTCGAACTGCTGGGGGATGACGGCGTCGCCGATCTCCTCGGCCAGCTCCTCGGCCCGCTCCACCGCGCCGCGCATGCCGCGGGCGGGGTCGGTCAGCTCCAGCTCCGCCCCCAGAAGGGCCAGCATCTTGCGCCGCTCCACCGACATGCTCTCGGGCATGGTCAGGATCAGGCGGTAGCCCCGCGCCGCGGCCACGAAGGCCAGCGCGATGCCCGTGTTGCCGGAGGTCGGCTCGATGATCGTGGTGTCGGCCGTCAGCCGCCCGGTCCGCTCCAGCGAATCCAGCAGCGCCACCCCGATGCGGTCCTTCACCGAGGCGAGCGGGTTGAAGAACTCCAGCTTGCCCAGGATCTCGGATTTCAGGTCCTCCTCCACCGCCAGCCGCGACAGCCGCACCAGCGGCGTGGAGCCGATCGTCTGGGTGATGTCCTGGTAGATGCGCCCGCGGGGCTGGGTGAACCGCCCCGGATTGGCGCCCGCGCCGTCGGCCTGCGGGTCGTACCTGTTGTGGTCGGTCATGTCAGAGCGTTCTCCCTGGGTCTTTCCCGCGCCCTTGAGGGCGTCAGATGGTGAAGTCCGGCCGGGTCTCGTCCGCGCGGCGCACGCCCTTCTCGCTGGCCTGCCGGCACAGGTCCTCCATGGTGATGCGGTCGAGCCGTCGCAGCAGATCGGCCTGCACCTCCTCCCACATAGGGGCGACCACGGCGCGTCCAAGCTCGCTGCCCGGCGGCCGCTCCTCCTCCTCGGCGTCGAGGGCGGAGACGACGCGCACCACGTCGCCCACGGTGATGCGCCGCCGCTCCCGCGCAAGGGTGTAGCCGCCCCGCGGCCCCCGCACGCCCTTGAGCACGCCGGCGCGCACCAGCGCCTGCATCACCTGCTCCAGGTAACGCTGCGGGATGCCCTGGCGCTCCGTCACGTCGCGGGCCTGCACCGGGTTCGGCCGGGCGTTGAAGGCGATGTCGGTCACGGCCTCCACGGCCAGCAGCGTCTTGCGCGACAGTTTCAGCATCATGCGGCGTCTCCTCCCCTCCCGTCGCCGGTGGAGCCGAAGCCGCCCGCGCCGCGCGCGGTGGCCGGAAGGTCCCCGACCTCCGCCCAGCGCGCCCGCGCCACGGGGGCGACCACCAGCTGCGCGATCCGGTCGCCGTGATCGATCTCCGCCTCCAGGTCGCCGAGATTGACCAGGATCACCTTCAGCTCCCCGCGATAGTCGCTGTCGATGGTCCCCGGCGCGTTGGCCACCGTCACGCCCGACCTCAGCGCGAGGCCGGAGCGCGGGCGCACCTGCGCCTCCCACCCCTCCGGCAGGGCGAGCGCCAGCCCGGTGGGGATCAGCGCCCGGCTCCGCGGAGGGATCACCGTCAGGCCGCGGTCGGGGAAGCAGGCGCGCAGGTCCATCCCCGCCGCGCCCGCCGTCTCGTAGGCGGGCAGGGGCAGGTCGGGGTCGTGATGCGCCAGCCGCATCACCTCCACGACCACCTCCGCCCCGCTCATGCCGCCCCCTTCGCGCCCGGGGCGGGGCCCAGCGCCTCGGCGATGCGCGCGGCGAGCCTGCGCGCCGTCTCCACCTTCGACATGCGCGGCCAGGGCTCCGCGCCCTGCGCCGTGATCAGCGTCACCGCGTTCTCCTTCCCGCCCATGATGCCCGTGGCGGCCGAGACGTCGTTGGCCACGATCCAGTCGCAGCCCTTGCGCGCCCGCTTCTCGGTCGCGTTGGCCTCCACGTCGTCCGTCTCCGCGGCGAAGCCGACCACCAGCCGCGGCCGCCCCGCCTTCATGCCCGAGACCGTGCGCAGGATGTCGGGGTTCTCCTCGAAGGCCAGCTCGGGCGCCCCGCCGCCGGGCGTCTTCTTCATCTTGGAGGCGGATTCGCGCGCCACGCGCCAGTCGGCCACCGCCGCCGCGAACACCGCCGCGTCCGCCGCCGGCCCCTCGGGCGGCAGCGCGGCCCGCACCGCGGCCAGCATCTGCCGCGCGCTCTCGACCTCGACCACCCGCACGCCCCGAGGCCGCGGCGCCGTGGCGGGGCCGGTGACGAACACCACCTCCGCCCCCAGCCCGGCCAGCGCCTCGGCCAGCGCCGTGCCCTGCGCGCCGGAGGAGCGGTTCGCGAGGTAGCGCACCGGGTCGATCGGCTCATGCGTCGGCCCCGAGGTCACCACGACCCGCCGCCCCCTCAGCGGCCCTTCCGAAAGAGCCCTGCCGATCGCCGCGAGGATCGTCTCCGGCTCGGCCATCCGCCCCGGCCCGAACTCCCCGCAGGCCATGTCGCCGCTCTCCGGCCCGACGACCAGCGCGCCGTCCGCCTCCAGCGTCGCGAGGTTGCGCTGCGTGGCCGGGTGCTCCCACATCCGCACGTTCATCGCGGGCGCGATCATCACCCGCTTGTCGGTCGCCATCAGCAGTGTGGAGGCGAGATCGTCGGCATGCCCCTGCGCCATCTTCGCCATCAGGTCCGCGGTGGCCGGCACGACCGCCACGATGTCCGCGGCGCGGGAGAGCTGGATGTGCCCCATCTCCGCCTCGGCGGTCAGGTCGAACAGGTCGCGGTGCACGGCCTCCCCGGCGAGCGCGGAGACCGACAGCGGCGTGACGAACTGCTCGCCCGCCCGCGTCAGAACGGGCGAGACCTCCGCCCCCTCCGCGCGCAGCCGCCGGATCAGCTCCAGCGCCTTGAAGGCGGCGATCCCGCCCCCGATCACCAGCAGCACGCGCTTTCCCTGGAGCATACGCCTCTCCCGCCCGGGCGACCCCGGAATTGACATGCGCGCACCGTAATTAGCGCCGAACCCCGCCGCAAGCGCGCCGGGCTTTCCGGCGGCGGGGTCGGAGAGGAGGCGCCGGCCCCGGCTCTCCTGCTTCGCAAACGATGACGGCAGTGTCGGCGCGCCAGAAATTGGCGCGCGGGCGCCGGAGGCTCCGAATTTCACCTTTGATTGGAAGTATGCTTGGGGAATTATTTTTGGCGCGACAAATCCTTGCGGGAAGGCGCAATGAAAATCCCCGGCGCGATCGGGAGCCTCTTCAGACGCTCACCCCGCGCTGTCCGCCCCCGCCTTGCGCCCTTTCTTCGCCCCGGCCCCCTCCGGCGTCTTGTCCTCGAAGGGGCACAGGTCGCGGATCAGGCAGTCCGGGCAGGCCGGCTTGCGCGCGGTGCAGGTGTAGCGCCCGTGCAGGATCAGCCAGTGATGGGCGTGGCGCTGGAACTCCGCCGGGACTTGGTCCTCGATGGCCCGCTCCACCGCCAGCGGGTCCTTGCCCGGGGCGATTCCGGTGCGGTTGGCCACCCGGAAGACATGCGTGTCCACCGCCTGGGCGGGCATGCCGAACCACATGTTCAGCACCACGTTGGCCGTCTTGCGCCCCACCCCCGGCAGGCTCGCCAGCGCCGCGCGGGAGGAGGGGACCTCGCCGCCGAAATCGTCGATCAGCCGCTGCGACAGCTTGATCACGTTCTTCGCCTTGTTGCGGTAGAGCCCGATGGTGCGGATATGCCCGATCAGCCCCTCCTCGCCCAGCGCCAGCATCTTCTCCGGCGTGTCGGCGACCGCGAACAGCTCCCGCGTGGCCTTGTTCACGCCCTTGTCGGTGGCCTGCGCCGACAGCGCGACGGCCACCAGCAGGGTGTAGGCGTTGACGTGCTCCAGCTCCCCCTTCGGCTCGGCCTCCCGGGTCCGGAACCGTCGGAAGATCTCCTGGATGTCGGGATAGGGCAGCTGCTGGGACATGGCCGCGCCTTCATGCCCCGCCGCCCCTGCGGGCGCAAGATCGTCGCGGCGCCCCGGTTGAATCCCGTCACGAAACCGTTAGACTTCTTCACGTGGCGAAGGAACCGAAGAGGGTTTCCCATCCCGACCGCACGCCCGAGGCGAACCCGTCGCGCCGCGACGACCGAGAAAGGCCCGGACGCCGGGCCCTCCGGCCCTCCCGCCGAGGAGCGGTCGCGTAACGCGTATCCGCAGAACGGGCGCTGACGCGGTCGCAATGCTTCGCCAGCCGAAAGATTCGCGGGCCGCTTCGCGGCCCCGGCCGGGTGGGACCGGCCGATCATGCCGAAATCAGCAAGGAGCCAGACCGCCATGCGAAAGATGTTCTTCGGAGCGACGCTTGCGGCGCT
>JBNJGE010000271.1:0-4467 GCA_051747505.1 Pseudomonadota bacterium
CGCCGGTCATCCCGCCGGCCGCATCGACGAACTCCCGCCCTGGAACTTCCAGCCGGCGTCAACCTGATCCGCTCAGGGCCCTCCCGCACCGCTTACCTCGATCCGCGCCGGGCTGATCGAGTTCCGTCGCCGGGTCGAGCAGCTTCAGCACAACGTGGTGGTGCACCTGTTTTGCCGCCCTGTATGGGAGCGGTTCGTGCGCCTGGCGGTTCTGACCGGCGATCTGCCTGCGCGGGACTTCGACCGGAACCCGGACGCCTACCTGGGGTGCGAATGGCTGCCGCCGAAGTTCGACTACGTCGATCCGATGAAGGACGTGCAGGCCGAGATCATTGCGATCGGCGCGGGGCTGAAGAGCCGGTCCCAGGCGATCTCCGAGCGCGGCTACGACGCCGAGCAGGTGGATGCCGAGATCGCCGCGGACCGCGAGCGCGCGGAGGGGCTGGGGCTGAGCTTCGGCCAGACCGAGGCGCCGCAGCAGAAGGAGACCGCCGATGGCTGACACCGAGACAACCTCGGCATGGACGCACTCAAACGTCGGGAACGACAACGTTTCCCTTCTGACCCGGCGTGCCAGCTTGAAGCCGCAGACGGTCAACGTTGAAGAACGCAACGTTGAAGTTGTCTGGTCCACCGGTGCGCCCGTGCGCCGCCGCGACATGGCAGGCCACTACATCGAACGGCTCAGCCTCGCG
Source organism: Pseudomonadota bacterium (assembly GCA_051747505.1). GTDB lineage: Bacteria > Pseudomonadota > Alphaproteobacteria > Rhodobacterales > Rhodobacteraceae > Albimonas. The sequence goes on from JBNJGE010000271.1 coordinate 696, forward strand.
CCCGAGGCGGTGGACTTGTCGCGGCTGGAAGGCGCAAGCGTCCTCGACGCGCATCGCCAGACCGCTGTGCGCGACGTGCTCGGCTCCGTCCGCAGCGCCGCCGTCGACGGCAAGCGCGGCACCGCGCTGATCCAGTTCTCCGCGCGGCCCGAGGTGGAGCCGGTCTGGCAGGACGTGCTGGCGGGCATCCTGCGCCACGTCTCAGTCGGCTATTCGGTCGAGGAATGGTCCGAGACCACCGAGAACGGCGCGCGCGTGCTGACCGCCGTGCGCTGGACGCCCCACGAGATTTCCCTGGTGCCGACGCCCGCCGATCCCGGCGCCCACATTCGCATGGAGACAGAGATGACCGACACGACCACCACTTCCGCCGCGGCGCAGACCCGAAACAGCTGCGTTGACACCGACAACGCAGGTGGCCGCATCGCAACTAGCGTTGCCGCCGGAAACTCCAGTCAGACCCGCGCCGCGGCGAATTCCGAGATCCGCTCCATCGCCCGCATCGCCGGGCTGGACCAGTCCTGGATCGACGGTCAGATCGACGCGAACGCGGATGCCGATACCGCGCGCCGCGCAGCCTTCGAGGCGTTGGCGAACCGCAGCGCGCCTGCGATCCGCACCGAACAGGTCCGGGTCGAGATGGGCGAGAGCCAGGACGAGCCCGCCCTGCGCGCGCGCCAGATGGGCGAGGCGCTCTACGCCCGGATCAATCCTCGGCATGAGCTCTCCGAGCCCGCCCGGCGCTACGCCTATTCGACGCCCGTGGACATGGCGAAGGAGCTACTGACCCTTCGCGGCGAGTCCACCATGGCGCTGTCGCCCGCGAGTCTCGTCACCCGCGCGCTGCACACCACCTCCGACTTTCCGATCATCCTCGGGGACACGGTGGGCCGCGTGCTGCGCGACGCCTACCAGGCCGCGCCCTCGGGCATCCGCCGCCTCGGTCGCCAGACGACAGCGCGGGACTTCCGCGCGGTGAATAAGATCATGCTGGGCGAGGCGCCGCTTCTGGAGAAGCTGAACGAGCACGGCGAGATCAAGGCCGGCACGATGGCCGAGGCGCGCGAGGCCTACAAGGTCGAGACCTGGGCGCGGAAGATCGGCATCACCCGGCAGGTGCTGGTGAACGACGACCTCGGCGCCTTCGCAGACCTCGCCCGCCGCATGGGCCAGGCCGCCGCCGAGACCGAGGCGCGGATCCTCGTGACCCTGCTCGAGGCGGGCAGCGGCAACGGGCCCACGATGTCGGACGGCAAGACGCTGTTCCATGCGGACCACGGCAACAAGGCGGGCACCGGCGCGGCGATCTCCGACGCGACGCTCTCCGCGGCCCGGCTGGCGCTGCGCACGCAGAAGGGCATCGAGGACCGCACGATCCGGGTCACGCCCCGCAACCTGCTGGTCCCGCCCGCGCTGGAGACCACGGCCGAGAAGTGGCTGGCCAGCATCGCGCCCGCGACCGCTGCCGATGTGAACCCATTCTCGGGCTCGCTCTCGCTGGTGGTCGAGCCGCGCCTGTCGAGCGCCACGCGCTGGTATGTGACCGCCGATCCGGGCGAGATCGACGGGCTGGAGTTCGCTTACCTCTCGGGCGCGGAGGGCCCGCAGGTCGAGAGCCGCTCGGGTTGGGACGTCGACGGCGTGGAGATCCGGGTGATCCTCGATTTCGGGGCGGGCTTCATCGACCATCGGGGCTGGTTCATGAATGCAGGCGCGTGAGCATGGCTGACCTCGCCCAGCTCACCGCTTGGCGGGACGCCCTGATGGCCGCGCGCTACCGGGGCGTCCGGACCGTCGAATACGACGGCAAGCGCGTCACCTACGCGAGCGACGGCGAGATGGCCGCCGCGCTCGCGGACCTCAACCGGCAGATCGCAGGGGCGACCGACCGCATCTCGGTCGTCCGCATCCAATCCTCGAAAGGGCTCTGAGATGAAGAACTACCTCCAGAACGGCCACATCGTCCGTGTCACCACGCCCGCGGGCGGCATCGCCTCGGGCGATCCGCTGATCGTCGGCAGCATCTTCGGCATCGCCGCCTATTCCTCGGCCGAGGGCGACCCGGTCGAGCTCTCCACCACCGGCGTCTTCAAGCTGCCGAAGGCCAGCGCCGCCGTGCTGACCGTCGGCGCCCGTGTGGCGTGGGACAACACGGCGAAGGAAGTGACCACCCCGGCCGCGGGACGGTTTCCCATCGGCACCGCGGTCGAGGCGGCCGGGAACGGCGTCACCAGCGTCGCGGTGCGGCTGGATGGCGTGGCGACGGCGGCGGCGTGATACGGCTTCTTTGGAGCAAGGGCCCGGCGGCTGTCGGGCTCTCGTTTCACGCGTAGTCGTCTATCGACTCGCCGAACTCTTCGCCGATGGCCTCGCAATGCGCCTTCAACGCCCCCTGCAAGGTGAAGTACATGCCGCCGGATTCGTGGCAGAAGCCGTTTCCTTCCACGAACACCTTCGCCAAGGTCCAGTCCTTGATGCCGTTCTGGGTGTTGCATAGGACCGACACCGTGTTGTCGTTGCCCATCCCGGCAGCCACGACGACGCTCTCGCCGTAGCGATTGCGCGCGAACACGGTGCCGAAAGTCAGCCGCTCCAGGTATTCCTCAAGTGCTTCGGCGCTTACTTGATCGGGGCATTGCGGAAACTCGGTTGGTGTGCGCCATCTCCGTTGGAAGGCCGCCGGGCTCAGCGACTGAGTGTCCTCTGGTTCGGGCTCGGGTTGTGGTGAGGGCGTGGCGCGCCCTGTGAACAGCCAGTCGCCAAGCGACCCGCCCTTCACGCCCTGTCCTTTTTCCGCCCAAGCCATCAAGCGCCTGCGGCTCTCCGCTGCCTCTTCCTTGGTGACGGTGCGCATCCACTCCAGATTGGGCACTGCGCTTGCACCGGGGTTCTCAAAGAACGCTTCGAGCGAGCCGAACGCCAGTTCGATCCGTCGTCGCGTGATTGGATTCAAGAGCACGTTTTCGAGTCGTGTGACCCACCGCAGGTTTTCCGGACGATTGTTCAAGCGGTTGGTGTCGATGTGATCGACAACGTGATCGTTGGACGGACGCGGGCCATGGTAAGCCGTGGCGACGATCTGGTGGACAACATGCTCGCTCACGACGAGGTAGCCGGAATGCTTGTTCAGCGCTCCGAAGGTCCAGACGTTGTCGAGCTTCCTCTTCCGAGCATTTGTACGTCCCCGCCTGAATACGGCGCCGTTGTCCCGCACAAGGTAGGTTTCGTCCCTGAACAGGGTTTCGCGCTCGTCATCGAACGCATGCAGCAGTTCATCTGTTGGCGAGTGCTCGGCAGTCGAACCCGATGCCGGCACCCTCGCAAACATGTCCATGTCGTGCATCGCACGTCCTCCAAGGATGTTTCCGGGGTTCATCAGCCTAACCGGCACCGCGCCAGCGCTGGGTTCTTGTCGGCAGCAGTATTCGGGGTGCTTGGCGCCGCCTTATGCTCACATGCACAGCCGCACTCTGGGAAATGAGCGCCCTTGAGTCAAGAACGTGAACGGAACATCGGCTCCGTCCCGTGTCGCATCCGTGTTGCACGGAGGAATCGGGGCTGATCGTAAGCCTTTGGAATCTTTGGGGAGTGTTCGGGACAGGCTTGCGACACGGCGCGACACGCAAAAGCCGCCCGGAGGGCGGCCTAAGTGTTTGATATCTTGTCGGAAAGTTTGGTTGCGGGGGCAGGATTTGAACCTGCGACCTTCAGGTTATGAGCCTGACGAGCTACCGGGCTGCTCCACCCCGCGGTGTTTTGTGATCGAGAAGGG
>JBNJGE010000272.1:0-4441 GCA_051747505.1 Pseudomonadota bacterium
AGGAAGGCGTTCTCGCAGACCGAGAGGTAGAGCTCCCACATCCGGCAGAAGCGCTCGTCCATGACCTCCGCGGCCCGCGCGCGGTTCGCCGCGAAGCGCTCCCGCCACGCGGCCAGCGTGCGGCCGTAATGCGCGCGCCACACCTCGCAGTCGAGGATCCACAGCCCGGAGAACTCGATCGCCGCCACCGCCTCCGACAACGAGGGCGCGTAGCCGCCCGGAAAGATGTGCTTGCGCAGGAAGGGCGAGGTCACCCCGGGCGGGGCCTTGGTGGAGATGGAGTGGATCAGCGCCAGCCCCTCCGGCCCGAGGCGGTCGCGCACGGCCAGGAAATAGGGCGTCAGGTGCCGCGCGCCGACATGCTCCAGCATGCCGACCGAGACCACGCGGTCGAACTCCCCCGTCACCTCGCGGTAGTCGATGAGCTCGAAACGCACGCGGTCGGCGACGCCCAGGATCTCCGCGCGCCGGCGCGCGACGGCGAGCTGGCGCTCCGACAGCGTCACCCCCGTCACCTCGACGTCGGCCTGATGCGCGAGATACAGCGCCAGCCCGCCCCAGCCGCAGCCGATGTCGAGCACGCGCTGCCCGTCCGCCAGCCTCAGCTTCGCGGCGATGTGGCGTTTCTTGGCCGTCTGGGCGTCCTCCAGCGTCTCCACGCCCGCGGGCCAGTAGCCGCAGGAATACTGCATGTCGCGATCGAGGAAGAGCCGGTAGATGTCCTCGCCGATGTCGTAATGCGCCCGCGCGTTCGCCCGCGCGCGGCTGACCGGGTTGTGCTGGTGCAGCCGCCGCAGCCGCCGGGCGACCCCTTTCCAGAAGATCTGGGTCGGGCTCAGATCGAAGCTGCGCTTGTTGACGAAGAACAGGCGCATGAGGTCGTGGACGTCGCCGCGCTCCATGACCATGGCGCCGTCCATGTAGGCCTCGGCCGCGTTGAGCTCGGGGTTGAGGAAGATCCGCCGCTCGACCCCGGGCTCGGTGAAGCGGATCGCGACCTCGGGCCCGGGCGCCTCCCCGCCAAAGGCGCGGGTCCGGCCGTCGGGGCCCTCGACCTCGAGCCGCCCCTTGCGGATCGCTTTCGAGAGCAGGCTGTCGAGCAGCGCCATGCGGTCCTCCCTTGTCGCCGGGGCGCAGCATGGCGCGGGGCGGGCGCGCGGGCAATCCGGGTCAGGCTCCGCGGCCGGGGACGTTGCGGCGCGCCGCCGGGCTCAGTCGCGGAAGTTGCGGCTGGCCTTGATCTGCTCCCAGGCCCAGAGGACCTCGGACAGCCGCTTTTCCTCCTCGCGCCGGCCGCCGTTCATGTCCGGGTGCAGGTCCTTGACCAGCGCCTTGTAACGCGCGCGGATCGCCTTGCGCCCGGCATGGTCCTCCACACCGAGGATCTCAAGCGCCCGGCGCTCGTTCTGCGGCAGCAGCCGGCGGCGCGCGGCGGCCTCGCCCTGGCGGCGGCGCTCTCCGGGATTGAGCGTCGCCTTGTCGCCCAGCACCTCGAACGGGTCGCGGAAGCCCAGCCGCGCCCAGGCGTGGCCCTCGACATGGCCGGCGGCGTTGGCGTCGGGCTTCGCCCCCTGGCCCAGCCGCCAGGTGGGGCGGTCCCAGACATTGGCCCGGTCGAGATACTCCTCGATCTCCTCCTCCGAGCGATTCTCGAAGTAGTTCCAGGCGCGGTTGTATTCGCGCACATGCTCCAGGCAGAACCAGTGGAACTGGTTCAGCCGCTCGGGCGCCTGCGGCGCGCGGTAGAGCCCGGCCTTCTCGCAGCCCTCGACCTCGCAGACCCGCCGCGAAGTCTCGAAGGCGCCGGTCATGCCGCGCCGGCGCGTCCGCCGGCGCTTGTCGGCGGACACGGACACGTCGTAGTCGAGGGGCGAGCGATGTCGCACGCGGCGGCTCCCTTTCCATGCCGGGGCTGTCGACTCGGACCCGCGATTGTAGCCGGCGGGATCGTGAGGAAAAGACGAAGGAGGCGCGCATGCCCCGCCACGCCCCCGAGGGCCCCATGGCCGCCCGGATGCGATCCCGGCTCGAGGCCGAGTTCCGGCCCAGCGAGCTGGAGATCGAGGACCAGTCGGAACGCCATCGCGGCCATTCCGGCTGGCGCGAGGGCGGCGAGACCCATTTCCGCATCCAGATGAGATCGGCCGCCTTCGACGGCAAGAGCCGGGTGGAGCGTCAGCGCATGGTCCACCGAGCCCTGAAGGCGGAACTCGAGGAGCGGGTGCATGCGCTCAGCCTCAGCCTCGCGGGGCAGGGCGAACCTTGAGCGCCGCGGCGGCCCTCGTGCTGGCCTGGTCGCTGTCGGGCTGCGCGGTCGCCAGCCTCGCCGGCGCCGCGGTGGAGACGACCGCCACGGCCGCGGGGGGCGTGATCTCCGTGACCGGCTCGGCCGTCGGGGCGGCCGCGGACGCTGTGACGCCGGACCCGGGGGATGACTGACACCCGGGCCCGGTGAGCGAATCTCATCGTAACCCCGTGTCAGCGGCTCCGTTCAGCCGTCGGCGGGGCCGAGCCGCGGCTCCGCTCGCGCAGGCTCCTCGCGCATCTCGGGTCCCAGACGCAGGGCCCCCGCCTCGGCTTCCGGCGCGGTCGGCGCCTGCGCCGCCTCGGCGCGCGGGCGGCGGAAGATCAGGATGGAGTGGATCACCGTCGTGCGGCGCGAGAGCCAGCCCGCGCGCTCCTCGCTCGGCAGGGTCTCGGCGCGCAGATACTCCCAGCCCTGGGCGGCCTGCTCGGCGATCGCCTCCTCGAGCGTGCGGGCGAAGCTCTCGGCGCCCCGGGGCACCCCCGGGAAGCGTCCCGGGCGGCGGGGGGCGGGCACGGCCTTGTAGTCGTAAGCGGGCATGGGCGGGTCCCTGTCCTGGCTGGCGGGGGCGAGCCTAGCCCGCCGCCCCTTCGGCGCCAACGGCGCTCAGACGCCGAGCTTGGCGCGCACGATCTCGTTGACGGCCTTCGGGTTGGCCTTGCCGCCCGTGGCCTTCATCACCTGGCCGACGAACCAGCCCGCGAGCGAGGGCTTGCCCCTGGCCTGCTCCACCTTGTCGGGGTTGGCGGCGATGACCTCGTCCACCGCCGCCTCGATGGCGCCGGTGTCGGTGACCTGCTTCATGCCGCGCCGCTCGACGACCTCCGCGGGGTCGGCGCCGCGCTCCTCCGACCAGAGCAGGTCGAACAGCTCCTTGGCGATCTTGCCCGAGATGTCGCCCTTCGCGATCAGGTCGATCACGGCCCCGATCTGGCCCGGTCCGACAGGGCTGTCGCCGATCTCCAGCCCCTCCTTGTTGAGGCGGCCGAACAGCTCGTTGATCACCCAGTTGGCGGCCTGCTTGCCGTCGCGCCCCTCGGCCACGGCCTCGAAGAAGGCCGCGTTCTCGTGCTCGGCCGTCAGCACCGAAGCGTCGTACTCGGTGATGCCGAACTCCTTGACGAAACGGGCCTTCTTCGCGTCGGGCAATTCGGGCAGGGAGTCGCGCACCCGGTCCACCCAGGCCTGCTCGAGCTCCAGCGGCAGGAGGTCGGGGTCGGGGAAGTAGCGGTAGTCATGCGCCTCCTCCTTGGAGCGCATGGAGCGGGTCTCCCCCTTGTTGGCGTCGTAGAGGCGGGTCTCCTGGTCCACGGTCCCGCCGTCCTCGAGGATCGCGATCTGGCGGCGTGCCTCGTAGTCGATGGCCTGCTGGATGAAGCGCATGGAGTTCATGTTCTTGATCTCGCAGCGCGTTCCGAGATGCGAGGGGTCGCCCGTCTCCCGGAACTTCTCGTAGGCGCCGGGGCGGCAGACGGAGACGTTGACGTCCGCGCGCAGGCTGCCTTCCTGCATGTTGCCGTCGCAGGTGCCGAGATAGCGCATGATCTGGCGCAGCTTGCGGACGTATTCGGCGGCCTCCTCCGGCCCCCGGATATGGGGGCGCGAGACGATCTCCATCAGCGCCACGCCGGTGCGGTTGAGGTCCACGAAGGACTGCGCCGGGTCGAGGTCGTGGATGGACTTGCCGGCGTCCTGCTCGAGATGGATGCGCTCGATGCCGACGCGGCGGGCGACGCCGGGCTCCATGTCCACCAGCACCTCGCCCTCGCCCACGATAGGGTGCTTGAACTGGCTGATCTGGTAGCCCTGCGGCAGGTCCGGGTAGAAGTAGTTCTTGCGGTCGAAGACCGAGCGCAGGTTGATTCCGGCCTTCAGCCCGAGGCCGGTGCGCACCGCCTGCTCCACGCAGAAGTCGTTGATTACGGGCAGCATTCCCGGCATGGCCGCGTCCACCAGCGAGACGTTGGTGTTGGGTTCGGCCCCGAACTCGGTGGAGGCGCCGGAGAACAGCTTGGCGCGGGAGCGGACCTGGGCGTGAACCTCCATGCCGATGACCATCTCCCAGTCCTCGGCGGCGCCGTGGATGATCTTCGCCTCGGGTTCGCGGTAGTCGAGCTCGGCCATGGGATCCTCGCG
>JBNJGE010000273.1:0-4344 GCA_051747505.1 Pseudomonadota bacterium
GCTGGGGGAGGTGCGGCTGGCGGGGCGGCGCTGGGCCTATCCCCTGAAGCTGTCGGTGGCGCAGGACTGGGTGCGGCCGCGGCTGGCGCTGCTGGGGGATGCGGCGCATGCGGTGCACCCCATCGCGGGGCAGGGGCTGAATCTCGGGCTCCGGGACGCGGCGGCGCTGGCGGAGGTGCTGGCGGAGGCGAAGCGGCGGGGCGAGGATATCGGCGGGTTGCCGGTGCTGGAGCGGTATCAGCGCTGGCGGCGGTTCGACGCGACCTCGCTGGCGCTGGGGATGGACGCGCTGAACCGGATGATGTCGAGCGGGTTCGGGCCGGTGCGGGCGCTCGCGGAGGCGGGGGCGCGGGCGGCCGGGGCCGCGGGGCCGCTGCGGCGGGGCTTCATGCGCGAGGCGATGGGGCGGAGCGGGGAGGTTCCGCGGATGCTGCTGGGGCGGAAGGTCTGACGGCGGGGGCGGGGTGAAGATCGATGATCAAGCACGTGCGGCGGACGGTGGCTTGGCGCGTGCGCAAAGTATTTCCCAAGAATACTTCCAATCAAAGGTGAAATTCAGAGCCTCCGGCGCTTGCGCGCCAATTTCTGGCGCGCCCGCATTGCCGTCGAAGTTTGCGAAACCGGGCGGCGGACGACGGAGAGGACTTGCAGCGCTCTGCCGCTTCCCGCATCGCGCAGCCTGGACCGCCGGAGACGGGCCGGCCGGGCGGGGCGATGCGGCGCGGCACGCGCCGCGAGGGCCGCGCCGGCCGGGGGCGTCAGAAGCGGAATTCGGCGGGGGCCTCGCGGCCGTGGATGCGGCAGGCGGCCGTCACCGTGTTGGCCAGCAGGCAGGCGATGGTCATGGGGCCGACGCCGCCGGGGACGGGGGTGATCGCGCCGGCGACCTGTTTCGCGCCCTCGAAGTCCACGTCGCCGATCAGCCGCGTCTTGCCCTCGCCCTTCTCCGGGGCGGGGATGCGGTTGATGCCGACATCGATCACCGCCGCGCCGCGCTTGATCCAGTCGGCCTGCACCATCCTCGGGCGGCCAACGGCGGCCACGAGGATGTCGGCGCGGCGGCAGACCTCCGGCAGGTCGCGGGTGCGGGAATGGGCGACGGTGACGGTGCAGCTGTCGCGAAGGAGGAGCTGGGCCATGGGCTTGCCGACGATGTTGGAGCGGCCCAGCACGACCGCCTCCTTGCCCGAGAGATCGCCCAGCGCGTCGCGCAGGAGCATCAGGCAGCCCAGCGGGGTGCAGGGGACCATGGCGGGCAGGCCGGTGGCGAGGCGGCCCACGTTCAGGACATGGAAGCCGTCCACGTCCTTCTCCGGCGAGATGGCGGCGATCACGGCCTGCTCGTCCATGTGCTTCGGCAGGGGGAGCTGGACGAGGATGCCGTGCACGGCCGGGTCGGCGTTGAGGCGGGCGACGAGGTCGAGGAGCTCGGCCTGGGGCGCGTCGGCGGGCAGGCGGTGCTCGTAGCTGTTCATGCCGGCCTCCCGCGTTTGCCGGCCCTTGTTGCGGACATAGACCTCGGAGGCGGGGTCCTCTCCCACCAGCACCACGGCGAGTCCGGGGGTGATCCCCTCGCGCGCGAGGGCCGAGACATGCTCGGCCACGCGGGCGCGCAGGCCCTCGGCGAAGGCCTTGCCGTCGATGATGCTCGCCGTCATGGGCCTCTCTCCTTCTGTCGGCGGGACGCCCCCGGCCTTTGCGCGGCGGCCGGCGAGGCGGGGCGGGCGGGGCGCCGCGGTCCGGCGCGCGCCGCGCGGCTCATTCGAAGGCGACCCGATGCGTCCATGAGACGCCGTCGGACAGGATCAGGTCGTCGAAGTCCAGGAGCTGGAGGACGTCGAAGAAGGTCGCCGTGCTCTGGAGCCCCCGCTCCTGGAAGAAGCGGGTCGAGCGCAGGTTGTAGGTCAGCTGCGCCATCACCGCCCGGGCGCGGTATAGGGTGCGGAAGTAGTCGTCGTCCAGAGCCACGATGATCAGGTGGCGCGAGTCGGTCCCCTTGGCGAAGACGGCGAAGGGGGGCGTGTCCGGCGCGTCGAGCTGGGCGCGGGTGAGCAGGGTCACGAAGCCCTCGCGGTCGCCCTGGGCGGCCTCGGGGCCCTGGATCATGTCGCGCGCGAAGCTCTCCTGCGAGGTGACGGGCGGGTAGTGGTAGCCCTCCCGCGGGTCGTCCTGCGCGGCGGCGGGCGCGGCGAGGAGCAGCAGGGCGAGGGCGGCGGAGGCGGGGCGCGCGGCGCGGGACGGTCCGGACATGGGCGCAAGCTTTCCCCGGGGCGGCGCCGGGAGTCGAGCCCGGCGGCGCATGGTCAGAACAGCCCCTCGATCCGGCCCTCGGCGTCGAGGCCGATGGTCTGGGCGGCGGGGCGGCGCGGCAGGCCGGGCATGGTCATGATCTGGCCGCAGATCGCCACGACGAAGCCGGCGCCGGCGGAGAGGCGGACCTCGCGCACCGGCAGCTCGAACCCCTCCGGCGCGCCGATGCGGGCGGGGTCGGCGGTGAAGGAGTAGGGCGTCTTGGCCATGCAGACGGGCAGGTCGCCGAAGCCCTCGGCCTCCCAGTCGGCGAGCTGGCGGCGCACGGAGTCCTCCGCCGTGACGCGCTCGGCGCGGTAGAGGCGGGTGGCGACGGTGCCGATCTTTTCCCACAGGGGGAGGTCGTCGGGGTAGAGAAGCCGGGGCTCGGCGGCGCCGGAGAGGGCGAGCTCGGCGGTCTTTTCGGCCAGCTCGGCGGCGCCGGCGCCGCCCTCGGCCCAGTGACGGGCGAGGACGGCATCGGTTCCGGCCGCGCGGGCCGTTTCGTGGACCGGGGCCATCTCGGCCTCGCTGTCGCCCTCGAAATGGTTGATGGCGACCACGGCGGGGACGCCGAAGGCGGCGAGGTTCTCCAGGTGGCGGGCGAGGTTGGCGCAGCCGCGGGCCACCGCCTCCGGGTTCTCGGCGGAGAGGTCGGATTTTGCGACGCCCCCCTGCATCTTCAGCGCGCGCAGTGTGGCGACGACGACGACGGCGTCGGGGCGCAGACCGGTCTTGCGGCACTTGATGTCCATGAACTTCTCGGCCCCCAGATCGGCGCCGAAGCCGGCCTCGGTCACCACGTAGTCCGCAAGGCCCAGAGCGGTGCGCGTGGCGATGGCGGAGTTGCAGCCATGGGCGATGTTGGCGAAGGGGCCGCCATGCACGAAGGCGGGTGTGCCCTCCAGCGTCTGGACGAGGTTGGGCTGGAAGGCGTCGCGCAGGAGCGCGGTCATGGCGCCCTCGGCCCCGAGGTCCTTCGCGCGGATCGGGCTGCGGTCGCGGGTGCGGGCGACGATGATCTCGCCCAGGCGTTGCTGGAGGTCGGCGAGGTCGGAGGCGAGGCAGAGGATGGCCATGACCTCCGAGGCCACGGTGATGTCGAAGCCGGCGGAGGCGGGGAAGCCGTTGGGGACGCCCCCGAGGCCGGTGGCGACCTCCCGCAACGCGCGGTCGTTGACGTCGAGCACCCGCCGCCAGGTCACGCGGCGGGAGTCGATGCAGAGTTCGTTGCCCCAGTGGATGTGGTTGTCGATCAGCGCGGCAAGGAGGTTGTGGGCGGCGGTCACCGCATGGAAGTCGCCGGTGAAGTGGAGGTTGATGTCCTCCATCGGGATCACCTGGGCGTAGCCGCCCCCCGCCGCGCCGCCCTTCATGCCGAAGCAGGGGCCCAGCGAGGGCTCGCGCAGGCAGACGGCGGCGCGCTTGCCGATATGGGCGAGGCCGTCGCCGAGGCCGACGGTGGTCGTGGTCTTGCCCTCCCCCGCCGGGGTGGGGGTGACGGCGGTGACCAGGATGAGCTTGCCGGAGGGGCGTCGGGGGAGGCGGGAGACGAAATCGGCCGACAGCTTGGCCTTGTCGGTCCCGTGGGGGCGCAGGGCGTCGGACGGCACGCCGAGGCGGGCGGCGACCTCCGCGATGGGGGCCGGGTCGGCGGCGCGGGCGATCTCGATGTCGGAGGGCTGGGGCATTCCGGGCGGGCCTTTCGGGCTGCGCCCGCCGCGCGCCGGCGGGCCTTTCGCGGACCTGCCTAGCAAAGGGGCGGCGGCAAGCGGAGGGGAAATCGCGACGAACGGGCGGCGGGAGGCGACTCGCGCGGGGGCGAATCGGGCAGGATGGGGCCATGAGCGGAGAATTCGACCTGGCGCGCTTCGTGGAGGCGCAGGAGGGCGTGCACGAGCGCGCGCTGGCGGAGCTGCGGGCGGGCGCCAAGCGCACGCACTGGATGTGGTTCGTCTTTCCCCAGCTGGAGGGGCTGGGGCGCAGCCCGACGGCGCAGCGCTACGCCATCCGCGGGCAGGCGGAGGCGCGGGCCTATCTGGCGCATCCCGTGCT
>JBNJGE010000274.1:0-4320 GCA_051747505.1 Pseudomonadota bacterium
GGGATGTGGCCCTTCATGGCGCGGATCCAGCCCATCTGGGAGCAGACGACGGTGACGGGCTCGCGCTCGATCATCGCCTCCAGCGGCACCTCCTCGACCTCGGCGGCCTCGGAGAAGGCGGTGCGGCGGGCGCCGAGGGGGACGGGCTGGTGTTTCGCCTTGAGGGGGTCGAGCGCCTCGGGGGTGAGGGCGCCCTTGAAGGCCTTGGGCGGGCCGAAGGCGTCGCGGATCTCGCGGAGCTGGTCGGTGATGCGCGACCACTGGGCGTCCTCGGAGGCCAGCAGGGTTTCGAGTTCGGACTGTTCGGACAGCAGGGAGTCGCGCTCGTTGCGGATCTCCATCTCCTCCAGCCGGCGCAGGGCGCGCAGGCGCATGTTGAGGATAGCCTCGGCCTGGGCGTCGGAGAGGAAGACGCCGCCCTCGCTCTCGCCGACGAGGCGGGCGGTGGTGGCGTCCAGCGTGCCGGATTTCGACCAGTCCTCGGCCATCAGCGCGGCCTTGGCGTCGTCCTCCTCGCGGATGATCTCGATGACGCGGTCGAGGTTGAGATAGGCGACGATGTAGCCGCCCAGCACCTCGAGGCGGCGGGCGATCTTCTCCAGCCGGTGGCGGGCGCGGCGCTGGAGGACCTCGCGGCGGTGGTCGAGGAAGGCGCGCAGGACCTCGCGCAGCCCGCAGACCTTCGGGGTCTTGCCGTCGATAAGGACGTTCATGTTGAGGGGGAAGCGGACCTCGAGATCGGTCTGCTTGAAGAGGGTCTCCATCAGCACCGCCGGGTCCACGTTGCGGGAGCGGGGTTCGAGGACGATGCGGATGTCCTCGGCGCTCTCGTCCCGGACGTCGCCGAGGATGGGGATCTTCCGGGCGTTGACGAGTTCGGCGATCTTCTCGATCAGGCGGGATTTCTGGACCTGGTAAGGGATCTCGTCCACGACGATCTGGCGCTGGCCGCGGCCGAGATCCTCCACCCGCCAGCGGGCGCGGAGACGGAAGGACCCGCGGCCGGTGCGGTAGGCCTCCGCGATGTTCTCGCGCGGCTCGACCAGGACGCCGCCGGTGGGGAAGTCGGGGCCGGGGAGGTGCTCCAGCAGGGTCTCGGTGCGGGCCTCGGGGTGCTTTATGAGGTGGAGAGCGGCGGAGGCGGCCTCTCCGGCGTTGTGGGGGGGGATGGAGGTGGCCATGCCCACGGCGATGCCGGAGGCGCCATTGGCCAGCAGATTGGGGAAGGCGGCGGGGAGGACGACGGGCTCCTCGTCCTCGCCGTCATAGGTGGGGCGGAAGTCCACCGCGTCCTCGTCGAGGCCGTCCATCATGGCGGTGGCGACGGCGGTGAGGCGGGCCTCCGTGTAGCGCATGGCGGCCGCGTTGTCGCCGTCCACGTTGCCGAAATTGCCTTGGCCGTCGACCAGCGGGTAGCGCACGGCGAAGGTCTGGGCGAGGCGGACCATGGCATCGTAGACGGCCTGGTCGCCGTGGGGATGGTACTTGCCGATGACGTCGCCGACGACGCGGGCCGACTTCTTGTAGCCCTGCGCCGGGTCGAGGCGCAGCAGGCGCATGGCCCAGAGCAGGCGGCGATGGACGGGCTTGAGGCCGTCGCGGGCGTCCGGGAGCGCGCGCTGGGTGATGGTGGACAGCGCGTATTGCAGGTAGCGCTCGCCCAGGGCCTGGCGGAGCGGCTCCTGCGTGATGGCGCCGGCGGGGTCCTGCATGTCGTCGGTATCGGTGGGATCGGCCATAGATATTGTGTAGCTCTGCGGGCGTTTCGCGTCCAGCGCGGGGTTGGCGCACGGGGCGCGCGGGCGGTATGCGGAGGGCCGGCATGACAGGGGGCGCGATGAGCGGCAAGAGCGTTCTGATCACCGGGTGCTCCAGCGGGATCGGGCTGGATGCGGCGCGGACGCTGAAGGCGCGCGGCTGGCGGGTGTTCGCCACCTGCCGGAAGGCGGAGGACGCGGCGCGGCTGGAGGCCGAGGGGCTGGAGAGCTGGCGGCTGGATTACGAGGATCCGGAGAGCGTGGCCGAGGGGGCGGAGGAGGCCTTGCGGCGGACGGGCGGGCGGCTGGAGGCGCTGTTCAACAACGGGGCCTGGGCGCTTCCGGCGCCGCTGGAGGATGTGAGCCGGCAGGCGCTGCGGGAGATCTTCGAGGCGAACCTGTTCGGCTGGCATGACCTGACGCGGCGGCTGCTGCCGGGGCTGCGGGCCTCGGGCGGGGGGCGGGTGGTCAACTGCTCCTCGGTGCTGGGGTTCGTGTCGCTGCGGTATCGGGGGCCCTACAACGCGACCAAGTTCGCGCTGGAGGGGCTGACGGATGCGCTGCGGCGGGAGTGCCGGGCGGATGAGGCGCCGGGGCCGCGCACGGAGGTGATCCTGATCGAGCCGGGGCCGATCCGCACGCGGTTCCGGGAGAACGCGCGGCGCGCGATGGAGGCGAGGGTGGACCGGGAGGGCTCGGAATGGGGGCGGGCCTGGGCGGAGAAGATCCTGCCGCGGCTGGAGGCGGCGGAGGGGCCGCCGGACCGGTTCGAGCTGCCGCCCTCCGCCGTCACGCGGAAACTGGTCCATGCGCTGGAAAGCCGGCGGCCGCGGGCGCGGTACTATGTGACGACGCCGACTTACGCGGCGGCGGCGATGGCGCGGCTTCTGCCGACGCGCTGGCTGGACCTCGCGGTGCGGGGCGACCACTGAACGCGCTGGCTTTCGGCGCGGGAGGGCTTATGTGCAGGCTCTCGGAAGAAAGGCCGGAATCATGTCCTATGTGCTGATGATCATCGCGCTGATCGCCTGTTTCGCCGTGCTCGGCGTGCTGCTGTTCGGCGTCGGCTCCTTCGCCAAGGGGGGCGACTTCAACCGCAAATACGCCAACAAGATCATGCGGCTGCGCATCCTCGCGCAGGCGATCGCGATCGTGCTGATCCTGGCGGCCGTCTGGGCCGCGAAGATGGGGCTATGAGGGGAGAGAAATGGTCGTTCTGAACCGCATCTACACGCGCGGCGGCGATTCGGGGGAGACCTCGCTGGGCGACGGCACGCGCGCGCCCAAGACGGCGCTGCGGGTGGAGGCCTACGGGACGGTGGACGAGACCAACGCCGCCGTCGGGCTCGCGCGGCTGCACGCCGAAGGGGAGATGGACGCGGCGCTGGCGCGCATCCAGAACGACCTGTTCGACCTCGGGGCGGACATGTGCCGGCCGGAGCCGGAGAGGGACGCCGAGGCCGAGTATCCGCCGCTGCGCATGAGCGAGGCGCAGGTGGAGCGGCTGGAGGCGGAGATCGACGCCATGAACGCCGATCTGGCGCCGCTGCGCAGTTTCGTGCTGCCCGGCGGCTCGGCGCTGGCGGCGCATCTGCACCAGTGCCGGACGGTGTGCCGGCGCGCCGAGCGGCTGGCCTGCGCGTTGGCGGGCGAGGAGGCGGTGACGCCGGCCTCGGTCAAGTACCTCAACCGGCTGTCGGACTGGTTCTTCGTGGCGAGCCGGGCCGCGAACCGTAACGGGGCGGGCGACGTGCTGTGGGTTCCGGGCGGGAACCGCTGAGTCGGAGCGGGACTCAAAAGTATTGACGCAGGATTAATCGCGGCGCAAAAATTCATCAGTGCGTATCAAAAGGGGGGGGAACTGCATGAAAACGTTTCCCGGCGTTTGCGTCGCTCTGTTTCTTGCGACGCCGTTTTCCGCATCGGCTCTGCCGCTCGACTACTCCGATTTCAGCCTGGATGCCGGGATCGGCAACGGCACGGTGAGCGAAGTGGCCGCCGATCCGGGCTTCTCGATGGCCTTCCTGCTGGAAGGCAGCGACACGGGGTCCGAGCTGCGCATCCTGACCACGTTCACCGCGATGGCGGCGGAGGAGACGACGGTGTCCTTCGAATGGGCCTTCCAGTCATTCGACACCGCAGGCCCGGGCCCCGATCCGTTCGGCTACGTGATCGACGGCAAGCTGTTCCAGCTCTCGGACGATGCCGGCCCGGAAGCCCAGTCGGGCGCGTTCGCCTTCGATGTCGGCGCGGGGCAGAGCTTCGGCTGGTACATCGACAGCGAGGACGACGTGGCCGGCCCGTCGCAGGCCACGGTCAACGCGGCCTTCCAGGCCCCGTCCTCGGAGGTGCCGCTGCCGGCTGCCGGCGTGCTGCTGCTGGGCGGCCTGGGCGGGCTGGGCCTCGCCGGGCTGCGAGCCGGGACGGGCCGGGCGACGCGCTTCGGGCTTCGCGGGGGGCGCCGCTGAGAGCGCGTTTGAGAAGGGGGATTCCCGAGGCGGCCTTGGCGTGATTCATGGGGCATCGGCTTCTTTCACGAGGGACCGATGCACATGCCGCTACG
>JBNJGE010000275.1:0-4314 GCA_051747505.1 Pseudomonadota bacterium
CGGCCATCGCCCAGACCTGGAGCGCGGCCGCGCCGAGCGCCATGTACTTGTCGGGCGTGTAGTCGTGCATCTCCTGCACCTTGGCCACGAAGGCCTGGTTCGCGGGATTGGAGGCGAAGGGCTCCACGTTCGGGAAGTAGATATCGGCGCCGACCGTGCCGTTGGCGGCGTCGCCCGCAACCTCGATCACGCTCGGCGCCACCGTGCCGACCGCGGTGACGAGCTGCCCCGGCAAGCGCGAGCGGGAGGCCTGGCGGATCAGCGCCGGCATCCCGAGCCCCTCGTTGGCGTTGATCGCCACCGTGATGTCGGGCTCCGCCGCCTTCACCGTGGAGAGCGGCACGCGGAAGTCGGCCTGGTCGAAGGGGAACTTCTCGACCGCGACGACCTCGTAGTCGTGGCCCATCTCGTCGAGGGCCTTCTCGATCGAGTCCTGCGCGCCGTTGCCGTAGGCGTCGTTCTCGGTCAGGAACGCGATCCGCTTCGCGCCCTCGTCGGCGATGTATTTCGCGATCACCGCGCCGTCCTGGGCGTTGGAGCTGTTGAACCGGATGGCGAGCGGGTTGCCCTCGCCGCTCAGGATCGGGTCGGCCTTCGAGATCGCGGTGATGTCGAGGATGCCGGCCCGGCTGATGACCGGCTGCATCGCCAGGGTCACGGGGCTGTTCCAGCCCTCGATAATGACCTCGACACCCTCGCCGATCAGCTCGTTGGCGCGGGACACGCCCACGGCCGGCGTCGACTCGTCGTCGCGCACATGCAGCTCGATCTGGCGGCCCAGCACGCCGCCCTCCTCGTTGATCATCGCGGCCATCGCCTCGATGGCCTGGCTGACATGCTGGCCCTGGGGCCCGGCGCCGCCGCTGAGCGGGAAGATGACGCCGACCTTGACCGGATCGTCCTGTGCCGCCGCGACGGCCGGCGAAAAGCCGGCGGCCGCGGCAAGCAGAATGGCACCTATCGCCCGTCGCATGTTCGTTTCCTCCCAGTTCGCTTGATTGATTGAGTCGAAGATAAGCCAGTCGAAGCATCTTGGGCAAAGTAAAACGGCTCTCGCCCAATCGGCCCCGGCGACATGTCACCAAGGGACCGTCCCAAAAAATCAAGCCTGCTCAGTCGATGAACCGCCCCGGATCCGCCGGAGGCTCCAGCTCTCGAGTAGGGTGGAGCCCCACGAGCCAGACGATGAACAGGTTTTCCCCGGAAGTCCGCGAACGCGCGGTTCGGCTGGGGCTGGGGCTGGGGCTGGGGCTGGGGCTGGGGCTGGGGCTGGGGCTGGGGAACGAGGGCCAGCATGCTCGCGGTGGCAAGCGATTCTACCCGAATCCACGAAGATCGGCTGCGCGGCGCAGACGCTGACCTGCCCCACCACTGCTCAAGCTCGCGCAAGAAAGTCTCAGTTGAAAAATGGCGGACAAGTCAGCTTCCTCGCGAGGAAAGGAGGCGCTTCAAATGACCATGCGCACCACGTCCTGCCCGGTGGTTCATCTTGGGAAACTGCCGGTTGCCACGCAATCTCACGGAAACCGTTTCGAGGCCGGCATGGCCGCGATCGCGGCCGGACACGGCGTCCGGCATCTCGGCGCGCGTCTGGTGGAAACGCCGCCAGGAAAGCGCGCTTGGCCGTTTCACTGTCACCACGCCAATGACGAGATCTTCGTGATCCTCGAGGGGCGCGGAATGCTGCGCTTCGGCGACGAGGAATGGCCCGTCTCCGCCGGCGACGTCGCCGTCTGCCCCGCCGGCGGGCCGGAGAGAGCGCACCAGCTCATCGCCGGACCGGAGGGCCTTCGTTATCTCGCGATCAGCTCCATGCGCGAGCCCGAAGTCATGGAATACCCCGACAGCGCCAAGGTCACGGTCTTTGCGGGAGCGGCGCCTGGCGGCGACAGGGCCGCTCGACGCGTCTCGGCGACATGGCGGGCGGCCGAGACCGTCGATTACTGGGAGGGTGAATAGCCGCCCTCGCAATGGCCACGCGCCCGCCACGTCTGCGGGGGCCGGCGCAACGCTCGTCAACGCCGGACGGACGCGGCCTCTTCCAGGAGCCATGCGCGCAAGTTGCGGATCCTGCGGTCGCGCGCCAGCGACTCGGGATAGACCAGCCAGTACCCGGCGCCGGCCTCGATGTTGTGATCGAAAAGAGGCGTCAGGCGCCGCACCTCGATATCGGCCTGCGCGATCTCCCTGCCTGCAAGCGTGATCCCCGCGCCGTCGGCGGCGGCGCGAAGCCCCAGGCCCGTCGACCCGACGGTCGTCACCGCCGCCGGCGTCACCGGTCCGCCCGGAAGGCTGGCGTTCCAGTTGGCCCAGTCGCGCGCCCTGTGCTGCGAGAGGAAGAGGTTGCACCTCTCCACGATCGTCCGC
Source organism: Pseudomonadota bacterium (assembly GCA_051747505.1). Lineage (GTDB taxonomy): Bacteria > Pseudomonadota > Alphaproteobacteria > Rhodobacterales > Rhodobacteraceae > Albimonas. Next base: position 2,368 of record JBNJGE010000275.1, read on the forward strand.
GGATCCTCCCCGTCCGCCAGGGAGGGCGACGCGAAGAGCGTGACGGTCTCCTCGAAAAGCAGGTCCGCGCCGAGCCCCTCCCATTGGCCCGCCCCGTGGCGGATGCCCGCGTCCGCGTCGCCTGCCGAGAGGTCCACGGCGGCCTGGGTGGTCGAGATCAGCAGCTCGAAGCCTGCGCGCTCGAATGGATAGCGGGCAAGCCGGGGCGACAGCCAGTGCACGGCGAAGGTCGGAAGCATCGTCAGGCGCAGGGCGCCGGACTTGCGCTCCTCCATCACGTTGCTCACCGCCCCGACTATGGATCGAAATCCTTCGGTGAGGGGCGTTGCCAACCGACGCCCGGTTTCCGTGAGCTCGAGATGCCCGCCCGACCGGCGCATCAGGTCCACGCCCAGCGCCTCTTCCAGCGCCTTGAGGTGGTGCGAGACGGCGGAAGGCGTCACGCCGAGCTCCCAGGCCGCGTCCTTGACCGAAAGCAGCCGCGCGGTCGCCTCGAAGGCGCGCAGGGCGTTGAGCGGCACGTTGAGCCTCCGGGAGGGGCTGCGATCGTCGACCATGCGCGCAGGCTACCGCCCGGCGGCGAGAAGCGGAAGCCTCGCGCCCGAAGCGGCCGGAAAGCCGGGGGCTGAATTCTCGTCAGTCCGCGCGAAGACATCCTCACTCCCCTCCCGCCGCCCTGATGCGCCAGGCTCCGGCTCGAGCTCTGCGCCGACGGGCCCTTCGTGCCCTGGGCGGGGCGACGGCGGGTCCGGTTGCGCCTCGAGAAGGGGCGCAGACGCCCCGGAGGGGCGAGAGATCTGCGGATCGGTCCTAGAGAGATGGATGAGCGACGCATTCGGCAGCCTTCTTCTGGCCTGGACCGCCTATGTCGTCGGCGCAGCCTCGCCGGGCCCCAGCACCGTCCTGATCGCCAACGCGGCGATGGCGCAGGGGCGGCGGCACGGGCTCGCAGTCGCGGCCGGGGTGATGTCAGGTTCGCTGGTCTGGGGCGGCGTCGCAGCCGCCGGCTTCGCAGCGGCGCTGGAAGGATCCGCGCCGCTATCCGAGACGCTGAGAGTCCTCGCAGGCCTCTATCTTCTCGTTCTCGCCTCTCGGGCGGCCCGCCTCTGCTTGGCGCCCCCCGCCGCCCCGCCCCGGACATCGGCGTCGTGCGGGGGGCCGGCGGCCGGGTACGGTCGCGGCGCGCTGATGCATCTCGTCAATCCAAAAGCGGCGCTGGCCTGGCTCGCGACGATCGCGATCGGCGCGCCTGCGGGCGCCTCCGCGTGGCGCGCCGCCCTCGTTGTCGCCACCTGCGCGATGCTGGGCGTCTGCATCTTCGGCGGATACGCCCTGCTCTTCGCAACGCCCCTGGCGCGGCGCGCCTACGGCCGGGGATACCGCCTCATCGAAGGGGCGGCCGCGCTGGTCTTCTGCGCGGCCGGGATTGCGCTGCTCCTCCGACGTTTCTGAAGGGAGCCTCATGTTCTCTCACGTCACGCTCGGAACGAACGACCTCCTGCGCGCGGCGGCGTTCTACGACGCCGTCCTGGCGCCCCTTGGGCTGGTTCGCCGCCCCGTCGAGCCGGACGGGGGCCCTGCAGCCGCCTGCTGGACTGCGCCCGGGGCCGCCCTGCCGCGGTTCTATGTGTACGAGCCCTTCGACGGGAATCCCGCCAGCGTGGGAAACGGAGGCATGGTCGCTTTCAGCGCGCCGACCGCCGGCGCCGTGGACGCGGCGTATCGGCTCGCCCTGCAGGCCGGCGGACGTTGCGCCGGCCCGCCCGCCCCGCGCCGCTGCTACGGCGCCGGCTACTACGGCGCCTATCTGCGCGATCTAGACGGCAGCAAGATCCACTTCGTGCGTCGCGCAGACCTCGAGGCCTGAAAGCCGTTCCCGGCCCGTCAATTCCTGTGTGGACCGCGGCCGCGCCTGCCGTTGTCACAGCACGCGCGGTCGCGCGCGCC
>JBNJGE010000276.1:0-4311 GCA_051747505.1 Pseudomonadota bacterium
TCGGGGTCATCCTCGGGTCCAGGTTGGTGCCGCAACTCGACCCTACCGAGGAACCCGATGACCGCCTCAGCTACACCACCTCCCGGGACACGACCCGGCTGCACGGGGACACTTTGGTGAAGGGCTTGCTGCCTTTAGCACGGCCGCCCTTCCAAGACCTTTGAAATGGCTGGCGCCGGTCGAGGGGCTCGACCCCCCGGCATCCTGACTGCAGATCTCCGGAAGGCCGAATTCGCTGAGTCGCCCGCCTGAACCGCGGCGACGTCCGGGCGAGAAGCGGGATGCAGACGGCCGCCTCGCTGGCGCGGCCTGCCTCCCGCTGGCGGATGGCGTCGGCCATGGCAAGCCTTCCTTCGGCGCGCAAGCGCGGGCCGGCGGACGCCGTTTCCCGCTCAGAAATCCCGGCGCAGGCCGAAGCCGATCGCATTGGCGCCGCCCGCGTCGCCGAACACCCCGTAGGCGGAGGAGCGGTGATGGAGCCGCCAGAAGGCCTCCCAGCCCTCGCGCGGGAGGGCGACGCCAAGCTCGATCTTCCAGTAGAGCTTGGCGGCGTCGCTGTCGCCGTCGTTGCGCCGCTCCAGCGTGGGGACCTCGCTGGCGAAGGACGGGCCGATCCCGAAGGCGGCGCTGGTCCGCAGAAGATCGCTCCAGGGAAAGCGGGTCCACCGCAGGGTGGCGAGGGGCGCGTTGAGCTCCCAGTGGTCCTGGTCCCCGAAATGGCGGACGATCTGCCCCTCGATCTCCAGCGTCGCGCCCTCCACGGGCGACCAGACCGGCCAGGCGACGCCGATGCCGGCGAGCCCGGCGTTCTCGAACCGGACCTCGGGCGGGTCCAGAAAGATCTGGTGCCAGTTGTTGTCGAGGGTCCAGGCCCCGAACACGGACACGGACGGGCTCGCCGCCGCGGCGACGGGCGCAAGGCCGAGAGCAAGGGCAAGCACGGGTCCTCGCATCATGTCCTCCCGGAAGCTTCGCTCCGGTCCCATCCGGCCTGTGGTCCGCGCAGCGGGGCGCAAGGCGCTCAGGCGCGGAGCCCCCAGCTCATCGGGTCCGCGACGGGCAGGCCGTCGAGCAGCTTCAGCAGCCCCGTGATGAAACGGAACAGCGCCCAGACGATCCACGCCAGCAGGACGAGATAGCCGATCAGGACGAAGGCCAGCGCGCCGCCCACGACCACTGCGAGAAGTCCCATCCAGAAGGAGCGGATCTGGAACTTGTAGTGGCTCTCGGCCACCGGGTCCGGGCCGCCGCGCTTGACATAGGCCAGGATCAGGCCCGCCAGCGCCGTCAGTGGGACGAAGAATCCGACGAAATAGAGGATGTAGACGAGCTTAGCCGCGTCCCGGTCCTTCGGGCGCTCCGGCGCGGCGGGGGGCGCGGCTGGGTCGGTCATCTCGGTCATCCTCCGGCTGGCGGAGCGCAGCGTGGCCCGGCGCGCCGCCGCGTTCAAGCCCGGGAGGAAACGCAAGGGGCCCGCGCGGCCGACCGCGCGGGCCCCTTCAAGGCATGGGCGCGCTGCTCAGAGATCGAGCGCCTTGTTGAGGTTCTCGTCCACCTTCTCGAGGAAGCCCATGGTGGTCAGCCACTTCTGGTCGGGGCCGACCAGCAGGGCGAGGTCCTTGGTCATGTGGCCGTCCTCGACGGTCTTGACCACGACCTTCTCCAGCGTCTCGGCGAAGGTCTTGAGCTTGTCGTTGCCGTCGAGCTTGGCGCGGTGCTTCAGCCCGCCCGTCCAGGCGAAGATCGAGGCGATGGAGTTGGTCGAGGTCTCCTTGCCCTGCTGGTGCTGGCGGTAGTGGCGGGTGACCGTGCCGTGGGCGGCCTCCGACTCCACCGTCTTGCCGTCCGGCGTCATCAGCACGGAGGTCATCAGGCCCAGCGAGCCGAAGCCCTGGGCGACGGTGTCGGACTGCACGTCGCCGTCGTAGTTCTTGCAGGCCCAGACATAGCCGCCGGACCACTTCATGGCGCAGGCCACCATGTCGTCGATCAGGCGGTGCTCGTAGGTGATGCCGGCCTTCTCGAACCTGTCCTTGAACTCGCTCTCGTAGACCTCCTCGAACAGGTCCTTGAAGCGCCCGTCATAGGCTTTGAGGATCGTGTTCTTGGTGGACATGTACACGGGATAGCCGCGCATGAGGCCGTAGTTCAGGGAGGCCCGGGCGAAGTCGCGGATCGACTCGTCCAGGTTGTACATGGCCATGGTCACGCCGGCGCCGGGCGCGTCGAACACCTCGCGCTCGATGGTCTCGCCGTCCTCGCCGACGAACTTGATGGTCAGCTTTCCGGGCCCGGGAAAGCGGAAGTCGGTGGCGCGGTACTGGTCGCCGAAGGCGTGGCGGCCGACGACGATGGGCTGGGTCCAGCCCGGCACCAGGCGCGGCACGTTGCGGCAGATGATCGGCTCGCGGAAGATCACGCCGCCAAGGATGTTGCGGATCGTGCCGTTGGGCGAGCGGTACATGCGCTTGAGGCCGAACTCCTCGACCCGCGCCTCGTCCGGCGTGATGGTGGCGCATTTGACGCCGACGCCGACTTCCTTGATCTTGTTCGCCGCGTCCACGGTGATCTGGTCGTCGGTGCGGTCCCGCTCCTCGATGCCGAGGTCGTAGTAGAGCAGGTCGATGTCCAGATAGGGCAGGATCAGCTTCTTCTTGATGAAGTCCCAGATGATGCGGGTCATCTCGTCGCCGTCGAGCTCGACGACGGGATTCTCCACCTTGATCTTGCTCATGCCGCTCTCCATTCGTCTGGGCGGTCTCGGGGGGGGCCGGGCGCCCGGGACGGCCGGGCGCGCGCGGCCGTCGGCGAGGCTTGGTATGCAGCGGTGTACAGAGAGGCGCATGACATGGCAACCCGTCCCTTGAGGTGGCGCAGGATGGCGCTGCTCACGGCCCTCGGCGCGACGCCGCAGGGGCTGTTCGCCCCCTACCGGCTGGCGGGGCGGCTGCCCGATCCGCCGCGGGACTATCCGGAGGTCGGCGAGGTCCTCGCGGCCGCCGAGCCGCGGATGGAGGAAGTGCTGGAGGCCATCGACGGGCTGGCCGGGGCCCTGGCCGGATTCGACGGACCTCCGCCCGCGCCGCGCTGGAACCAGAACTGGTTCGCCCGGACCGACGGCGCGGCGGCCTACGCGTTGACCCGCACGCAGCCGCCGCGGCGGATCGTGGAGGTCGGCTCCGGCCATTCCACCCGTTTCCTCGCGCGCGCGCTGGCCGATGCGGGCGCGCGCGCGGAGCATGTCTGCATCGATCCCGCCCCCCGCGCGGCCCTGGGCGGCCTGCCCGTGAGCTGGCGCGAGGAGATGCTGGACGAGGCGCATCTGCCGCTCTTCGACGCGCTGGAGGCCGGCGACATCGCTTTCTTCGACAGCTCCCACGTCATGGGGCCGGGGACGGATGTGGACCTGATCGTCAACCGCGTGCTGCCCCGACTGCGCCCGGGCGTGCGCGTGCATGTTCACGACATCTTCCTGCCCTGGCCCTATCCGCGGGACTGGGGCTGGCGCGGCTACGGCGAGCAGAACGCGCTCGCCCCCTGGCTTCTGTCGGGCGCCTTCCGTCCGATCTTCTCCAGCGTCTGGGCGGTGGCGCGGATGGACGCGGCGCGCCGCCCCGGCCTCGCCGATCTGCCCTGGACCGGCGCGCCCGAGACCAGCCTGTGGCTGACGCGCGAGTGAGGCGGGGCTTGCCGCCGCCCGCGCCCTCGGCTAGCCCGCGCCCGGACGCAGGGGCGGCGGGACGAGGCGCATGAGCGGAACGGATCGGAGCGGCGAGGCGGTCTGGGACCCGGAGGGGCCCGTCTTCGTGCTCGTGCGCCCGCAGATGGGCGAGAACATCGGCGCGGCCTGCCGGGCGATGTGGAATTTCGGCCTTGACCGCCTGCGCCTGGTCGCCCCGCGCGACGGCTGGCCGAACCCGAAGGCGACCGCGATGGCCTCGGGCGCCGGGCGGGTCATCGACAAGGCGATGGTGCGCGAGACGACCGCCGAGGCGGTGGCGGACCTCGAATACGTCTACGCGACCACCGCCCGTCCTCGGGAGATGACCAAGACCGTCTTCACCCCGCAGGCGGCGATGCTCGACGCCCTGCGCCGCATCCGGGCGGGCCAGAAGGTGGGCGTCCTCTTCGGTCCTGAGAGGACGGGGCTGGAGAATGACGATGTCATCCGAGCCCAGGCGATCGTCAGCGTGCCGGCCAACCCGGCCTTCGCCTCGCTCAACCTCGCGCAATGCGTGCTGCTCACGGCCTATGAATGGCGCCGGCAGGCGAGCGAGCAGGCCGGCGAGAGCTTCGAGACCGGGCGCTCCG
>JBNJGE010000277.1:0-4311 GCA_051747505.1 Pseudomonadota bacterium
GAGTGAATCACGCCGAAGTCGCCATGGGAATCCCTCAGGGCGTTATGGGTCCTGACCCTAATTCCCCAAGTATACTTCCAATCAAAGGTGAAATTCAGACCCCCCGGCGCCAGCGCGCCAATTTCCGGCGCGCCCACACTGCCGTCATCGTTTGCGAGAAGCAGCGGGGGAGGCAGGGGAAAAGCGCGCAAGGTTGGGGAATGCGCGTTTCGGAGGGAACGAACCGGGCCTCTTGCAGCGAGTCCCGACCCTGGTTTCCCAGGCATACCTGCGATCAGAAGCGAAATTCAGAAGCCCCGCGCCTGCGCGCCCGTTTCGGGCGTGTCCGTGCTGCCGTGGGACCTGAGCCGAGACGGTCGGGCGCGACCACGGAATCGCCGCAATCCCGACAGACGCCCGCCGCGGGCGTTCACGAAGGTTGAAACGTCCCTCGGTCGCCGCACCCTGCGCGCGACCCATCTGGCGGGGCGCGCGGCCCGGCGATCTTCCCTGCCGGCACGCGCGCCCCGCTTTTTTTGTCTCAGCCTGCCGCGGCCACGGCGCGCTTCGTGAGCACCTTGATCAGGTGGGCGCGGTATTCGGGCGTGCCGTGCAGGTCGCCGATCAGCCCGTCGGCCGGGTGGGTCAGGCTCTCCACCGCTCCGGGGGCGAAGTTCGAGGAGAGCGCCGACTCGGCCTCCGCCCAGCGGAACACGCCCTCCTCGCCCGCGCCGGTGACGGCCACGCGCACGGAGTCGGGCAGCTTCGCGACGAAGACGCCGACCAGGGCGAAGCGCGAGGCCGGCTGGGCGAATTTCTGGTAGTTGGCCTTCTCGGGGATGGGGAAGCGGATCTCGGTGAGGATCTCGCCCTCCTCCAGCGCGGTGGCGAACATGCCCTGGAAATAGTCGTCGGCCGCCATCTCCCGCGCGCCGTCGGGGCCGCGGGCGACCAGCGTGGCGCCCGTCGCGAGCGCGGCGGCGGGCCAGCAGGCGGAGGGGTCGTTGTTGGCCAGGCTCCCGCCCACCGTGCCGCGGTGGCGCACCGCCGGGTCGCCGATATGGGCGGCGAGGGCGGCGAGCGCCGGGAAGCTGTCCTTCGCCTGCTCCTCCACCATGCCGTGGGAGGTGGCGGCCCTGATGGTCATCACCCCGCCCTCGGCGGAGATGCCGACCAGCTCCTTCAGGCCCGTCAGGCTGACGAGCTTTGAGGGCATGGCGAGGCGCTGCTTGAGCGTGGGGATGAGGGTCTGGCCGCCGCCGAGGGGGGAGGCGTCCTCCTCGCGCAGGGCGGCGAGGGCCTCGTCCACGGTGGCGGGCTTGACGAATTCGAAGGCGTGCATGGTCGAAAGCTCCTGGTCCGGATTTCGGCGCGCCCGCCCCGGCGGCCGGGGCGGGCGGAGGGCGGCGCGGGTCAGGCGCGCCCGGCGTTCATGGCGGCCCAGACGCGGGCCGGGGTGAGCGGCATGTCGACATGATCGACATGGAAGCCGCCCGACTGGAGGGCGTCGATCACCGCGTTGACCGCCGCGGGCGGGGAGCCGATGGCCCCGGCCTCGCCGCAGCCCTTCACCCCGAGCGGGTTGTGAGTGCAGGGCGTCTGGCAGGAATCGTCCACCACCACGTTGGGGATGTCGTCCGCCCGGGGCATGGCGTAGTCCATGTAGGAGCCGGTCAGAAGCTGGCCCTCCTCGTCATAGACCGCATGCTCCAGGAAGGCCTGGCCGAGGCCCTGGGCGACGCCGCCCTGCACCTGGCCCTCGACGATCATCGGGTTGATGACGTTGCCGAAATCGTCGGCGGCCCAGAAGCCCATCACCTGCGTCTTGCCGGTGTCGGGGTCCACCTCCACCTCGCAGGCATAGGCGCCGGCGGGGAAGGTGAAGTTGGCGGGGTCGTAGAAGCTCTGCTCCTCCAGACCCGGCTCCAGCCTGTCGAGCGGGAAGTTGTGGGGGACGTAGGCCGAGAGCGCCACCTCCCCGAAGGCGAGGCTGCGGTCGGTGCCCGAGACGGTGAAGGTCCCGTCCTTGAACTCGATGTCCGACTCCGAGGCCTCGAGCATGTGGGCGGCGATCTTCTTGGCCTTGTCGATCACCTTTTCGGTCGCGCGCACGATGGCCGAGCCCCCGACGGCGAGCGAGCGCGAGCCGTAGGTGCCAAGGCCCATCGGCCCCTCGTTGGTGTCGCCGTGCACGATCTCGACCTGGTCCTCGGGCAGGCCGAGCATGTCGGCGACGACCTGGGCGAAGGAGGTCTCGTGCCCCTGCCCGTGGGAGTGGGCGCCGGTCCAGACCACCACGCCGCCGGCGGCGTTGACGCGCACCGCCGCGCTCTCGAAGCCGCCGGCGCGGCCGCCCAGCGCGCCCGCGGCCGCCGAGGGGGCGATGCCGCAGGCCTCGATGTAGGTGGCCAGCCCCCAGCCGCGCAGCTTGCCGCGCGCCTCGCTCTCCTTGCGGCGGGCCTCGAAGCCCGCGCGGTCGGAGATCTCCAGCAACTTGTCGAGGGTGGCGCCGTAGTTGCCGGTGTCATAGGCGAGCGCCACGGGCGTCTCGTAGGGGAACTGGTCGGGCTGGATGAAGTTGCGCCGCCGGATCTCCGCCGGGTCCATCTTCATCTCGCGCGCCGCCTTGTCCACCAGACGCTCCAGCTGGTAGGTCGCCTCCGGCCGGCCGGCGCCGCGATAGGCGTCCACCGGGATGGTGTTGGTGAACACGCCCTTCACGTTCACGGTGATCTTGGGCGTGGTGTAGTTGCCCGCCATCAGCGTGCCGTGCAGCACCGTCGGGATCGCCGGGCCGAGGGTGGAGAGATAGCCGCCCATGTTGGCCAGCGTGTCGGTGCGAAGCGCCAGGAACTTCCCGTCATTGTCGAGCGCCAGCTCGATCTTCGTGACGTGGTCGCGGCCCTGGCGGTCCGACAGGAACGCCTCACCGCGGTCGGAGGTCCACTTGACCGGGCGGCCGATCTTCTTCGCCGCGACCAGGCACAGGATCTCCTCGTTGTACTGGAATATCTTGGTGCCGAAGCCGCCGCCCACATCCGGCGCGATGACATGCATCTTGTGCTCGGGGATGCCGAGGACGAAGGCGCACATCAGCAGCCGCAGCAGGTGCGGGTTCTGCGAGGTGACGTGGACGGTATGCATGCCCGAATGGGGCGCGAACTCCGCGATGGCACAGCGGGGCTCCATCGGGTTGGCGACCATGCGCTGGTTGACGAGCTCCAGCGTGGTGACATGCGCGGCCTTGTCGAAGGCGGCGTCCGTCTCCTCCTGCGGCGTGCCGAAGGTCCAGTCGAAGCACAGATTGCCCGTGCCCTCGTGAAGCTCCGACGCGCCGGAGGCCAGCGCCTTGCGCATGTCGGTGACCACCGGCTGGTCGGTGAGGTCCATCTCGATCATCTCGGCCGCGTCGCGGGCCTGCTCGCGCGTCTCGGCCACCACGAAGGCCACCGGCTCGCCGATATGGCGGATGCGGTCGCTCGCCAGCACCGGGTGCGGCGGCTCATGCATCGGGGAGCCGTCGCGGCTGTGGATCTGCCAGCCGCAGGGCAGGGGATTGACCCCCTCTAGATCGTCGGCGGTGAGCACCGCGAGCACGCCGGGCGCGCTTTTCGCGGCGTCCGTCGAGATACGGTTGATCTTCGCATGCGCCACCGGCGAGCGCAGCACATGGGCGTAGGCCTGCCCGGCGACGTTGATGTCGTCGGTGTAGCGGCCCTTGCCGGTGAGAAAGCGCACGTCCTCGCGCCGCTTGGAGCTGGCGCCGATGCCGAAGTCCTTGGGCATCCTCTTTCTCCCTGATGTCGCGGCCCGGTTCTTCGCCGGGCGCGGTTATGGCGAGGGCGTCACTCGGCCGCCTGCCGGGCGCCCTTCATGCCGTCCGCCGCGGCCCGGATGGCCTTGACGATGTTGTGGTAGCCCGTGCAGCGGCAGAGATTGCCTTCGAGATACTCGCGGATCTCGTGCTCGGACGGGTCCGGGTTGCGCTTGAGCAGGTCGGCGGCGGTCATCACCATGCCGGGCGTGCAGAAGCCGCACTGCAGGCCGTGGTGGTCCTGAAAGGCCTGCTGGATGACGCCCAGCGAGCCGTCGGGGTTCGCCATGCCCTCGATGGTGGTGACCTCGGCGCCCTCGGCCTCGGCGGCGAACATGGTGCAGGCCTTCACGGACTCGCCGTTGACGTGGACCACGCAGGCCCCGCACTGGGAGGTGTCGCAGCCCACATGGGTGCCGGTCAGGCCCAGCCCCTCGCGCAGGGCCTGCACCAGAAGGGTGCGGCCCTCGACCTCCACGGTCTGGGGTTTTCCGTTCACGGTCATGGAAATCGTCGGC
>JBNJGE010000278.1:0-4297 GCA_051747505.1 Pseudomonadota bacterium
CAGCTCCAGCAGCCGCTCCAGAAAACTCTGTCCCGCCAGCCGCGACCGCAGCCGCGCCGCCAGCGCCTCGCGCGGCGCGTCGATGCGCACGACCAGGTCCGGCGCCGGGGCCGCGGCCAGCGCGCGCGCCATTGCGGCCGGCTCGAAATCCCGGCCCAGCGCCGCCAGCGTGGCGACCGCCGACACGAAGCCCTGATCGAACACCGCGATCCCCGGCCGCGCGGCCGCCGCCCGCCAGCGCCGTTCCAGCGCGTCGAGATAGCCGCGATAGCGCAGCGCCCACGCCCCGCTCGCCGGCGGCAGCGCTTCGAGCATCGCTGCGGCCGCCGGTCCCTCCGCGCCCCTGCGCGCGAGCCCCGCGATCTTCGCTGCGCGCGACGCCGCCGCCCGCATCCCCCCGGGTCGCGCCGCGCGGGCCCGCTCCGCCGGGCGCGCGCTCGCCTCCAGGACGGCGTCGCAGCCCTCCCTGCGCAGCGCCTCGACCAGGGCCGCAGCCAGGGTGGACTTGCCCGCAGCCGCGGGCCCGACCATCTCCACGATCAGTCCCGGCGCGGGCCGGCGGCGCTCCGCCGCCCCCGGGAGCGCGACCCCTTCGGCTTGGAGGGTCATGGCTCAGCGCCCCGGCAACGAGGCCCGCCGCAGCGCCTCGCCGCGCGGCTCGAGCGATCCGACCCGGACCGAGGCCGGCTGCGATTCGGCGCGGCTGACCATGAGCACGTCGCCGGGCTGCATTGGCGTCTCCGGCGCGGCCGGCTCGCTCTCCGCGGCGCCGTCGCGCACCAGCATGAGAACCGGCTCGCCCCTTCCCGCCGGCATCGGCGCGATCCCCGCTGCGCGCAGCCGGGCGAGGACCGCGTCAAGCCGCGCCCGCGCCGCGGCCTGCCGCGCCCGCGCGCCCTGAAGGTCGTCGAGCAGCGCCATCCGGCGCGCGTCGTCCAGCCGGTCCAGCTCCTGCGCGACCTCCGTCCGGCGTCGCTCGAGCTGCATCAGCCCGGCCTCGGTCTGAAGCCGTCGCGTCGCCGAGATCAGCGCCGCGCTGCGGATCTCCACAAGCCGCGACTGCGTGTAGACGCCCCGCTGGCGCAGCGACTCGGCCTTGGCGAGGTCGGCGGCGTCAGCCTCCTCCCGTTGCCGCTCCACATCGAGCTGGCGGCGAAGCACCTCCGTCTGACTGTCGAGCTGGTCGAGCGTCCGCTCCAGGAAGCGCCGCTGCCGCTCGTGGTCCTGGCTCCGCGTGGCCCGCAATTCCTCCTCGGTCGCGAGGCTCGCCTCGAGAGCCGCGTCATCCGCGGGCGGCGGCGGCAGGACGGACGCGTCAAACGCAGCGCCCGCTCCCAGCTCGGCGCGCAACCGCCAGCCGCGCGTCTCGGCCGCGGCCAGTTCGTGCCAGGCCGCCGCGTAGTCCGCGCGCAGCGCATCCGGGTTCGGCGCGCCGCCCACCGCCATCGGCTCGGGCGCGACGCCTCCGGCGGCGGCCAGCGCCTGTCGCGCGGTCATCCCGGGCCGGAAGGCCAGCTCCCCCGCCCGCGCCACGTCTCCGCTGACGAAGACGGGCCGATACTCGGCGATCCAGACCCCGACCTGATCGCGCGAGACCGTCCGCGATCCCGCTCGCCCGTCCGGCCCGTAAACGGGCAGCAGGCGGCTCGCGAGCGCCGTGCGCACCGCCTCGCGCACCTCCGCCAGCCCCCGCCCGGCCACCTGCAGTTCGCCCGCCACCGGCACCGCGAGGCTGCCGTCGAGCTGCACCGCGGCGCGCGCTCCGAGCTGCGGCAGTCCCGCCAGCGAGATTTCCAGCACGTCCCCCGGCTGGATCCGGTAGCCGGCCGCCTCCCCGCCCGCCGTCCCGCCGGTCAGCAGCGCCGCCGCCAGAGCCATCCCCGCGGCGCATCCTGACCAACGGCGGCCATCAGTGACCCCGATCATGTGGCGTAGCCCTTCTCCCGTCGGACGCGCCCGGTGGCGAGCCGCTCCCGCCACCAGTCCAGCGTCCGTCCCAGCCCGACGCGCAGCGGCGTGCGCGGGCGCCATCCCGTGGCGGCGCTCAGCTGGGCATGGTCGGCCAGCAGTTCGCGCACCTCCGACCGCTCCGGCCGCAGCCGGGCCGCCTCGCGTTTCACCGGCTTGCGGGACTCCGCCAGGTCGAGGATCAGTCCGATGGTCTCCGCCACGGTCACCGACCGGCCGGAGCCCGCATTGTAGGGCCGCCCGAACGCGATCCCCGGCGCAGCCCCGATCGCGAGGAACGCCGCGACCGTGTCCGCGACAAAGGTGAAATCGCGCACCGGCGAGGTGTCCCCCACGCGGATCGCCTCCACCTCCGGGTCCAGCGCCTGGCGGATCACGGTCGGGATCACCGCCCGCTCGCTCTGCCGCGGGCCGTAGGTGTTGAAGGGCCGCAGGATGGCGACCGGCAGGTCGTGCGAGCGCGTGAACGCCTCCGCCAGCATGTCCGCCCCGATCTTGGTCGCCGAATAGGGCGACTGCCCCTGCAGCGGATGACTCTCGTCGATGGGCGTCGTCACCGCCGTGCCGTAGACCTCGCTGGTCGAGGTGTGCACCAGCCGCTCGATGTCATTGGCGCGCGCCGCCTCCAGCACGTTCAGCGTGCCGAGCACGTTGGTGTCCACGTAGGACTGCGCCGCAACATAGGAATGCGGAATGGCGATCAGCGCGGCCAGGTGGAACACGACCTCCTGGCGCGCGACCAGGCGGTGGACCAGCGCCGCGTCGCGAACGTCGCCGCGCACGGCGTTGACGCTGGCGCGGGTCTCGGGAGGCAGGTCGTCGATCCATCCCATCGAGTCGAAGGCGTTGTAGAGGCTGAGCGCCGTGACCTCGGCGCCCGCCTCCACCAGCGCCTCGATCAGGTGGGAGCCGATGAAGCCGTCGCCTCCGGTGACGAGGACGTTGCGCCGCGCATAAGGCGCCTGCGCTGCTCCGCCCGGCGCGGCGAGGTCCGGCGTGTTCATTCCAGCCCCCCCGGCGCCGGCGTGGAGGCGGCCGGCCGCAGCCGCTCGGTCTGCGCCGCCTGCCGGCCCGCGCTGCCGACCGGATCGCGCTCCGGCGCCCCGCGGAACACGGCCCGCAGCGTCCGCACGATCCAGACAGCGTCGCCCGCCAGCGTTCGCGACGGATAGTAGAAAAGATCGAGCCGCGCCTTTGCCGGAAACAGCACCCGGCGATAGAACTCCGCCGGATCGACCCCGGCCGGATACAGGTCGCACTCGCTGCGGAAGGCCGCCTGGCTGGGGCCGAAGATCCCCGGCCTGTGGTCGAGCAACTGCCGCAGTTCAGGCGTGAAGCAGCCGGCGAAGGCGAGGCTCTCGGGCCGCGGCCCGACCACCGCCATGTCGCCGTTCAGGATGTTGAAGAGCTGCGGCAGCTCGTCGAGCTTGGTGCGCGCGAGGATCCGGCCCAGCGGCGTCATCCGCGCGTCGTCGCGCAGCGTCAGCGGATAGCCCGGCGCGCCCGGATCCGGCCTGAACTTGCGGAACTTGTACATGGAGAAGCGCCGCCCCCCGCGGCCAAGCCGCGTCTGCGCGAACAGGATCGGCCGCCCCGTCTCCGCGAGGATCGCCAGCGAGACGAGGAGCATGACGGGCCCCAGCATCAGAAGCGCCGCGGAGGCCAGCATCAGGTCGACGCCACGGCGCAGCCGCTCCGCGCCGCGGGCCCTTTCGTTGCGGTCGGTCATGCGGTCACCTCCCTTGCGGTCTCCAGCGCCGCCTCCAGCGCCCCGGCGACGCGGTCCACGTCCATGTCCGACATGCCGGGATGCAGCGGCAGCGTGAGTTCACGCCTGTGAAAGGCCTCGCTAAGCGGCAGCTTCAGCCCCGCCCAGCGGCGACGGTAGCGAGACAGGGTGTGAACGGGCGGATAGTGGACCGAGGTCTGCACCCCCTCCGCCGCCATCGCCGCTGCCGCGGCGTCGCGGTTCACGCCCTCAGGCAGCAGCACCGGGAAGATGTGATGCGCCGAGGGCCGCCCCGGCCTGTGCGGGATCAGCAGCCCCTCGCCCTCGACGAGCGCCGCGAGCCGCACGCGGTAGAGCTCCGCGAGTTCGGCGCGGCGCATGTTCATCGCTTCAAGCCGCCCGAGCTGGACGAGGCCCAGCGCCCCGCGGATGTCGTCCATGCGATAGTTCCAGCCCTCGATGTCCACGTCGTAGCGGGCGTCGCGGGTCAGCAGCCGCTCCCTGGCGCTCGAGGTCATGCCGTGGGCGCGCATCCGCCGGACGCGCTCCAGCGACCCGCGGTCGCGCATCAGCACCATGCCGCCCTCGGCCGTGGTCATG
>JBNJGE010000279.1:0-4243 GCA_051747505.1 Pseudomonadota bacterium
GGCAGGGCGCAGCTCACCCCGATCAGGAAGGTGGCGGGCACGCAGACGAGGCTCGGCCAGTCCCGCCGCTCCACCGCGTGGGCCAGCACCGCGACGGTCAGCGCGGCGGCGGAGATGGTCAGGTCGTAGAGCATCCCCTCCGCCGCGCGGTTGACCGTCCACGCCTCCACCAGCAGGCCGAGATCCACGCCGTTCTCCGCGAACCAGGCGAGGAAGTGGCGCATCGGGATCACGGCCCCGGCCAGCGCCAGCAGCAGGAAGACGGGGCGCAGCCGGGCCATCGGGCTCACTCCTGCTTGGCGGTGACGGGGTCGTCGACCTCGCTCGGCGCGATCACCCGCGGATCGCCGATCACGGTCTCGCCGTCCGGGGGCGACGGGTCCCCCTTGCGCGCGCAGGCGGCCAGCGCCAGCGCCGCGGCGGCGAGGATCAGCGCCGCCCTCATCCCAGCGCCTCCCGCCAGCGGGCGGCCTGGGCGCGGACATTCGCCGGCGCCGTGCCGCCATGGGAGGTGCGCGAGGCCGCGGAGGCCTCCACCGTGAGGACGTCGAACACGCCCGCGTCGATGGCCGAATGCACCTCCTGCATCTCTGCGAGCGTCAGCTCCGGCAGGTCGCGCCCCGACTCCTCGGCCCGCCGGACCAGAGATCCCACGACGTGATGCGCCTCCCGGAAGGGCAGCCCCGCCTCGCGCACCAGCCAGTCCGCGAGGTCCGTGGCGGTGGAGAAGCCGGAGGCCGCCGCCGCGCGCAGGTTCTCCGCCTCCGGCGTCATGTCGCGCACCATCCCCTCCATGGCCGCGAGCGCCAGCATCAGGGAGTCGGCGGCGTCGAAGACCGGCTCCTTGTCCTCCTGCATGTCCTTGGAATAGGCGAGCGGCAGGCCCTTCATCACCGTCAGCAGCGCGGTCAGCGCCCCGTTGATCCGCCCCACCTTGGCGCGCACCAGCTCCGCCGCGTCCGGGTTGCGCTTCTGCGGCATGATGGAGGAGCCGGTGGAGAAGCGGTCCGACAGCCGCACGAAGCGGAACTGGGCGGAGGACCAGATCACCAGCTCCTCCGCGAAGCGCGACAGATGCGTGGCGCAGATCGAGGCGGCCGAGAGAAACTCAAGCGCGAAGTCGCGGTCGGAGACGGAGTCGAGCGAATTGGCCGTGGGCCGGTCGAAGCCCAGCGCCTGCGCCGTGGCGTGCCGGTCGATGGGAAACGACGTCCCCGCCAGCGCCGCCGCCCCCAGCGGGCACTCGTTCAGCCGCGCGCGGGCGTCTCGGAAGCGCGCCCGGTCGCGGGCGAACATCTCCACATAGGCCATCATGTGATGGCCCCAGGTGACGGGCTGGGCGGTCTGCAGATGCGTGAAGCCGGGCATGACCAGATCCGCCCCGGCCTCCGCCTGGGCGACCAGCGCGCGCATCAGGGCCGTCAGCCCCGCGTCGGCCGCGTCGATCTGGTCGCGCACCCACAGGCGGAAATCGGTGGCCACCTGGTCGTTGCGGCTGCGCGCCGTGTGCAGCCGCCCCGCCGCCTCCCCGATCAGCTCGCGCAGGCGGGCCTCCACGTTCATGTGGATGTCCTCGAGCGCGGCGGAGAACGCGAACTCCCCGCGCTCGATCTCTGACAAGACCGTGAGCAGCCCCTCATCGATCTTCCGCGCGTCCTCTTGCGTGATAATCCCCTGCGCGGCGAGCATCGCCGCGTGGGCGCGCGAGCCCGCGATGTCCTGGGCGGCCAGCCGCCTGTCGAAGGAGACCGAGGCGTTGATCGCCTCCATCACCGCGTCCGGGCCGGCGGCGAAGCGCCCGCCCCACATGGCGTTCGCGCCGGAGCTGTCGTCGTCGCTCATGCGGGGGCCCTTTCGTCCTCGCCGACACTGAAAGGAGAGACCCATGCGCCCTCTGGCCGGCCTCGTCGCCCTCGTCCTAGTCAGCCTCGCCGCGTTTGGAAACCCCGCCGCCGCGCAGGGGCTTTCGCCCGAGGCGCGCGCCGAGATCGAGGCCATGCGCGGGGAGGGGCTGCCCAAGCTGATGGTCCATGACGAGCCCCGCGGGCCCTGGGAGGCCGAGTTCGTCACCCCCACCGGCGGCTACCACGATTTCACGGACTTCGAAGGCGAGCTGACCGTGGTCAACATCTGGGCCACCTGGTGCCCGCCCTGCCGCAAGGAGATGCCCGCGCTCGACCGCCTGAGCGGGGAGCTGGAGGGCGACCCGGTGCGCGTGGTCGCCATCGCCTCCGAGCGCGGCGGGATGCGCAAGGCGCCCGAGTTCATGGAGAGCATCGGCGCCGGCCGCCTGACCCCTTACGCCGACGAGACCATGAGCCTGCCCCGCACCGTCGGCGCGCTGGGCCTGCCCACGACGATCATCCTCGACCCGCAGGGCCGGGAGATCGCCCGCTACCAGGGCGACGCCGAGTGGGACCACCCCGAGGCGGTGGCCTTGCTGCGCCGGCTGGCGGAGCTGACCGGCGCGGGGGGCTGAGGGGGCCGGTCGCCGGGGGGGGTGTTTCCCATGGCGACAGGGCCCGCTGACCGGCCTCCGCGACGGCCGGTCAGTCTCCGTATGCATGAAGCAGGCTCGGCTCCCTTTACGACGCCTGCGCGCCATCCAGATTTTGGAGCGCGCGTAAAATAATTCCCCAAGTATATTTGCCAATCAAAGGTGAAAATCAGAACCCCCGGCGCCCGCGCGCCAATTTCTGGCGCGCCCGCACTGCCGTCATCGTTTGCGAAGGCTCATGACAGAAGCCGGGAAGGCCGAGGTTGCCGTGACCGGCCCGCCCTCCCCGACTCCCCGCTTGAGCCCGCCGGTCTTTCCGCTTACCCCACGCCGGCCCGGAACCCTGCGCGAAGGCCCGAGATGGACCATTTTCTCTACAAGGACGGCGCCCTGCATGCCGAGGACGTCCCCGTGGCCGAGATCGCCGCGCAGGTCGGCACGCCGTTCTATCTCTACTCCACCGCCACCCTGACCCGGCACTACCGCGTCTTCGACGAGGCGCTGGAGGGGCTGCCCCACTTCATCGCCTACGCCGTGAAGGCCAACGGCAACCTCGCGGTGCTCAGGACGCTGGCCCGCCTCGGCGCCGGCATGGACGTGGTCTCGGAGGGCGAGTTCCGCCGCGCGCTGGCCGCCGGCGTGCCCGGAACCCGCGTCGTCTTCTCCGGCGTCGGCAAGACGGAGCGCGAGCTTCGCTTCGCCCTCGCCCACGGCGTGCGCCAGATCAACGTCGAAAGCGCCGAGGAGCTGGAGCTGCTGTCGCGCACCGCCGCCGGGATGGGCGAGACCGCCCGCATCGCCCTGCGCGTGAATCCCGACGTGGATCCGCGCACCCACGCCAAGATCGCCACCGGGAAGGCGGAGACCAAGTTCGGCGTCCCCTTCTCCCGCGCCCGCGAGCTCTACGCCCGCGCCGCGGAGCTGCCCGGCATCGAGGTGATCGGGGTGGACGTGCATATCGGCTCCCAGCTCACCGAGCTCGCCCCCTTCGAGGCCGCCTTCCGCAAGGTCGCCGAACTCACCGAGACCCTGCGCGCCGACGGCCACGACATCCGCCGCCTCGACCTCGGCGGCGGCCTCGGCATCCCCTATGTGCAGGCCAACGAGGCCCCGCCGCTGCCCTTTGACTACGGCGACGTCATCCGCCGCACCGTCGGCCACCTTGGCTGCGAGATCGAGATCGAGCCCGGCCGCCTGATCGCGGGCAACGCCGGGCTGCTCGTCTCCCGCGTCATCTACCGCAAGGCGGGGGAGGGGCGGACCTTCCTGGTGGTGGACGCCGCCATGAACGACCTGATCCGCCCGGCCATGTACGACGCCTGGCACGACATCGTCCCCGTCACGGAGCCCCCCGCCGGGGCCGACCGCGCCCCGGTCGATGTCGTCGGCCCCGTCTGCGAGACGGGCGACATCTTCGCCAAGGCCCGCGAGCTGCCCTTCCTCGACGCCGGCGACCTGATCGCCTTCCGCTCCGCCGGCGCCTACGGCGCGGTCATGGCCTCCGAATACAACGCCCGCCCGCTGGTCCCGGAGGTTCTGGTGGACGGCGATCAATTCGCCGTGGTCCGGGCGAGACCGACGTTTGAAGACATGCTCGCCCGCGATACCATCCCGGACTGGTTGACCTGACGCGCCGGGAACCTGCGGGCCCGCGCGTCCGAGGCGAGGGAGGGCGCCCATGACGCCCGACGACGACGCCCCCGACGCCCTCGACACCGCCCGCCGGCGGATCGAGGCCGAGACCCG
>JBNJGE010000280.1:0-4207 GCA_051747505.1 Pseudomonadota bacterium
GGCCGGTCGATGAGACGCGAGGTCAGCGTCTCCTTCTCGGTCGGCCGGGCCTCGCGCTTGAAGAAGCCGCCGGGGATCTTGCCCGCGGCGTAGTACTTCTCCTGGTAGTGGACGGTGAGCGGGAAGAAATCCAGCCCTTCCTTGGGCTTCTTGTCGAAAGTGACGGCGGCGAGCACGGTGGTCTCGCCCAGCGTCGCCAGGACGGCGCCGTCGGCCTGCCGGGCCACGCGGCCCGTTTCCAGCGTCAGCGTCTCGCCGCCCCATTCGATGGATTTGCGGGTGATATCGAACATCTCGTTTCCTTCCAGCGAGGCGCCGCCCCTGCGGCCCCCGCGCATCGCGCCCCGCCCGTTGGCGGAGCGGGCCCCGGCCTCTGTGCTATCCCAACGCTTCGACCCCGGGGCCAGGGGAGGAAACGAGCGGACGGTCCGCGGGCCCCCTCGGGGCCCTTTCGCGGCGGGCCGGCCCCTTCAGGGGACCGGCGGCGGAGCGGGAGGAGCGCGCCGCGGTCGCCCGTCCCGTCAAGGCGAAAAGGCGCGCCCCGGGGGGCGCGCCTCTCGCGAAGGCTCAGCGGCGGATGCCCAGCCGCTCGATGAGGCTGCGGTAGCGGGCCTCGTCCTTGCGGCGGGTGTAGTCCAGCAGCTTGCGGCGCTGGGCGACCAGCTTGAGCAGACCGCGGCGGGAGTGCTTGTCCCCCTTGTGGGTCTTGAAGTGCTCGGTGAGGTTGGTGATCCGCTCGGTCAGGATGGCGACCTGCACCTCGGGGGAGCCGGTGTCCCCCTCCTTGGTTCCGAATTCCTTGATGAGCGCTTCCTTGCGCTCGACAGTGATCGACATCGGGGCCTCCTCGGGCTTCAGGGTTTCGTCCAGGGGTCCGCCCCCGGGGGGCGGTCCGCTCCCGGTCCGGCCGCGCCGGGATGTCGTCCAGCGCGGTCATACGGGAACGGGCTTTCTTGCAACGGATCGCGCGCCAAGGGAAGGGGGGCGGGCGAATTTTCCGTCGCGTCGGCCGGGCTCAGGCGGCCGGGGCGGGGGCCGCGCGGGGGGCGAAGACGCGGAAGGGCTTGAGGCGGCCGCCCTCCCAGGTCCCGACGGCCACGGCCTGCCCCTGGCGCGACGCCCAGGCGGTGTCGCCCCATTGCAGTTCGGGCGGCGCGAAGCTGGCGGCGCCGGGGCGGCCCTGGCGCAGATCGGCGGCGCCCTGCTCGGTCACGCGGACTTCCGGAAGCTCCGCCAGCCCCGCCTCGACGGGCAGGAGCGGCAGGGTCTCGGGCGCGTCGCGATAGCCTTCCAGATCCTCGTAACGCACTTCGACGTCCTCCAGCGAGAAGGGGCCGGCGAAGGTGCGGCGCAGGGCGCAGACATGGCCGTGGCAGCCCAGCGCCTCGCCCAGGTCGCGGGCGATGGCGCGCACGAAGCCGCCCTTGCCGCAGACAAGCTCGAACTCGGCGTGGTCGGGGTCGGGGCGGGCGATGAGCTCCAGACGCTCGACATGGAGGGGGCGGGCCTCGAGGTCCAGCCGCTCGCCCTCGCGGGCGAGGTCGTAGGCGCGCTCCCCCGACACCTTCACGGCGGAGAACTGCGGGGGGACCTGCATGATGTCGCCGGTGAAGGGGGGAAGCGCGGCGCGGATCTCGTCATCCGTGGGACGGGCGTCGGAGGCGGCGGTGACCTCGCCCTCCTCGTCGTCGGTCGTCGTCGCCGCGCCCCAGCGCACCGTGAAGCGGTAGCCCTTGAGCGCGTCGGTGACGTAGGGGACGGTCTTGGTCGCCTCCCCGAAGGCGACGGCCAGAACGCCGGTGGCGAGCGGGTCCAGCGTGCCGGCATGGCCGGCCTTGCGGGCCTGCGTGGCCCAGCGCGCGCGGGAGACGACCTCGGTCGAGCCGACGTCGTAAGGCTTGTCGATCACCAGCCAGCCGTCGACCTGGCGGCCCTTCCTGCGGCGCCCCATCAGTCCTCCCCGCGGTCCAGGTCGCGCTTCACCTCGTCGCTTTCGAGCAGGCGGCGCGTCTCGTCCATGCGGTCGAAGCTGCGGTCGAGGCGGAAGCGCAGCTCGGGCGAGTGTTTCAGCTTCACCTCGCGGGTCAGCGCGCGGCGGATCTCGCGCCGGCGCGCGTGCAGCGCCTCCAGCATTTCCTCGGCGCCCACCCCGCCCAGCGGCAGGACATAGACGTCGGCGTGGCGCAGATCGGGGGTCATCGCGGCCTCGGAGACGGTGATGGACCACCGTTCCAGCTCCGGGTCGTGCAGGTCGCCGCGCATGAACAGGTCGGAAAGGGTGCGCCGGATCAGCTCTCCGACCTTGAGCTGGCGCTGGGAGGGGCCGCGCCCCTCGTGATCTCTGGCGGGCATGGGGGAGTCCTCCCTCGGCGGGGCCGGAACGGACTCCGCGCGCGGCGGCGCCGCGCGCGGGAATGGGCCGGGGCGCGGCAGGCGCCGCGCGCGGGGGCGGATCGGGGCGCGGGGGGCCCGAGGCCCCCCGGCCCGCGCGTCACAGGGTGCGCTTGACCTCTTCGGTGGTGAAGATCTCGATCACGTCGCCCTCGCGGATGTCCTCGTAGTGCTCGAAGGCCATGCCGCATTCCTGGCCGGCGCGGACCTCGGACACCTCGTCCTTGAAGCGCTTGAGCGTCTTCAGCTTGCCCTCGTGGATCACCACGTCGTCGCGCAGCAGGCGCACGCCCGCGGCCCGGCGGGCGACGCCGTCGGTGACCTCGCAGCCCGCGACCTTGCCGACGCCGGAGACCTTGAAGACCTCCTTGATCTTGGCGTAGCCGATGTAGTGCTCCCGCACCTCGGGCCTCAGGAGACCCTCGGCGGCCAGCTTCACGTCGTCCACCAGGTCGTAGATCACCGAGTAGTAGCGGATCTCCACGCCCTTCTGGTTGGCGGCCTCCCGCGCCGGGGCGTTGGCCCGGACGTTGAAGCCGATCACCGGCATGTTGGACGCCTCGGCCAGGCCGATATCGGTCTCCGTGATGGCGCCGACGCCGGAATGGACGACGCGCACGCGCACATCCTCGTTGCCGATCTTCTCCAGCGCCTGGACGATCGCCTCGGCCGAGCCCTGCACGTCCGCCTTGATCAGCACCGGCAGTTCGGAGACGTCCTCGTCCGCCTTGGCCTGGGCGAGAAGCTGGTCGAGCGTGGCGCGGGCGCCGGTGGCGGCCTGCTTCTCCTTGGCCTTGCGCTGGCGGTAGTCCGCGATCTCGCGGGCCTCGCCCTCGCTCTCGACCACGTTGAGCACGTCGCCGGCCTCGGGCGTGCCCTGAAGGCCGAGGACCTCGACCGGCAGCGACGGGCCAGCCTCGTCCACGCGATCGCCGGTGTCGGTCATCATGGCCCGCACGCGGCCCCACTGCTCGCCGACGACGAACACGTCGCCGCGGCGGAGCGTGCCGCGCTGGACCAGAACCGTGGCCACGGGGCCGCGGCCGGTGTCGAGCTTGGCCTCGATCACCGCGCCCTCGGCCGGGCGATCGGGGTTGGCCTTGAGCTCCAGCAGCTCGGCCTGCAGCGCGATGTTCTCCAGCAGGGTGTCGAGCCCCTGGCCCGAGATGGCGGAGACCTCGACGTCCAGCACGTCGCCGGACATCGCCTCCACGACCACCTCGTGCTGCAGCAGCTCGGTGCGCACCTTGTCGGGGTCGGCGCTCGGCCTGTCGCACTTGTTGATCGCCACGATCATCGGAACGCCGGCGGCCCTGGCGTGGTGGATGGCCTCGATCGTCTGCGGCATGACCGAGTCGTCGGCGGCCACCACCAGCACCACGATGTCCGTCACCTGCGCGCCGCGGGCGCGCATGGAGGTGAAGGCGGCGTGGCCCGGCGTGTCGAGGAAGGTGATCGGCGCGCCCGAGTCGGTGGTGATCTGGTAGGCGCCGATATGCTGGGTGATGCCCCCGGCCTCGCCCTTGACCACCTGCGTCTTGCGGATGGCGTCGAGCAGCGAGGTCTTGCCGTGGTCCACGTGGCCCATGATCGTCACGACCGGGGCGCGCGGCTTCAGGTCCTCGGGCTTGTCCTCGGCGGTCTCGATCACGCTCTCCACGTCGGCCTCGGACACGCGCACCACCTTGTGGCCGAACTCCTCGACCAGCAGCTCCGCGGTCTCCGCGTCCAGCGTGTCGTTGATCGTGACCATCATGCCGTTCTTGAACAGCGCCTTGACCAGGTCCGCGGCGCGCTCGGCCATGCGGTTGGCGAG
>JBNJGE010000281.1:0-4197 GCA_051747505.1 Pseudomonadota bacterium
GAGCGCATCGTCGGAGGGCATCCCCAGAGCCGCATCGACGAACTCATGCCATGGGCCCAGCCCGCCTCGTAGAACGTGTCCTCCGTCGGACGCTTACGAGCTTTGCAAGCTGTTGACTGAATGAGCGCAGTCAACAGGTCGAGAGAATATCGGCCTGTAGAGAGCGCCGAGCGCGGCTGCGGCGCGAACGCCGGTCAACAGCCCACTCCGCATAACCCTCGAAAACAACGGGAAATTCCGCGCAGAGCCGCGCCGAGAGAACCGTTCATGTGAGGCAAGTGGCGGAGAGACCGGGATTCGAACCCGGGATACCGTTGCCGGTATACACGCTTTCCAGGCGTGCGCCTTCGACCGCTCGGCCACCTCTCCGTCTGCGCCCCCGCATCTAGCCAAGATCGGCGCGGGGTTCAAGACGCGGGGACCGCTCCGGGGCGGCTCACAGCACCTCGGCCGCCTGCAGCAGGGCCTCGATGCCGTCCACCTCCCGCCCGTTGGGCCGCGCGCCGCAGGCCGGGGTCCACAGCCCGCCCTCCGGCCCCCCGCGCCAGATCGAGCCGGGGTCGCCGGCCAGAACCCCGATCAGCGTCTCGGCCACCAGCGCCGTGCCCAGCGGGCCCAGCCGCCGGCCATGGCCCAGAATCTCGGCCTCCTTGAGCACGTAGAACCAGATCGGCGTGCGCTCGGCCAGCCCGTCGCGCACCGCCTCGCCCGTGTGGCCGGAGGCCAGCTCCTCCCGGTTCAGCGGCCGGATCAGGTCGCCATAGACCGAGTTGAACTCGGCGGCGCAGTCCTGGGCCGCCGGCAGGTTCAGCCGCATCTCCCGGCCCAGCACCCGCCGGGCGAGGGAGCGGAACGCCGCCTCGTGCCCCTGGGGTGGGGTCACCAGCGTGTCGATGCGCCGCGAGCCGCGGTCGGGGAAGGCCGGCGGGTCCTGCGCGTAGCGCCGCCAGTCGATCACGCGGTCGGCCGGCAGCCGCCAGGCCAGCGCAGCCCCGGTGCAGGCGTGAACGCAGTCCAGCCCCATCCGGTCGCACACGGGCGCCGCCCCGCCCTCGGGCCGGCCGTGGAAGCGGTTGTGGTCGGCCTCCCCGCGCACCATCGACTGGCGGAACCGCGCCGCGCCCACGATGTATTCCAGCGGGATCGGCAGCCGGCCGGAGCCCGTCGGCCGCACCGCGTTGGCGAACTCGGTGTAGACCGGCGCCCCCGCCCGGCGGATGCGCGCCAGGGTCCCGGGGTCGCAGATGCGGGGCAGATAGGCCTCCAGGATGATCCACTGCAGATGCCGCTGCGTCAGCGCCCGGGCGGAGTCGAACAGCCGCTCCGGCGGCTCGCCCCTGTCGGCCAGCCAGTCCGCGACGCGGTTGTGAAAGCGCAGCAGCGCGACGTGGAGCTGCGCCAGCGTCAGGCCCCAGTCGTTGCGGATGTCCCCGATCACCGCCCGAGCCGGGTTGATCTCGCCCCCGCGCAGGAAGGTCTCGCGGATCTCCTCGGGCAGCGCCCGGATCTCGGCCGCCGTCACCCCCTGCTCCGGGTCGTCCGACAACAGCCGGCCCAGGCGCAGCAGGTCGGCGCCCCCGTCATGGGGCGGCGTCACCGCCCCGCGGGGGGAGGGCTCCGGCCGGTCCAGGCGCATCCGCGCCGGGGCGCCGGGTTCGCGCATCAGCCGGGTCAGCTTGGCGGCCAGCGCGCCATGCCCGGCGTCGGCGTGATAGAGGCTCTGCAGCCGGAAGGCGCCGTCGCGCAGATTGACCAGGCTGGCCTGCACCTCGTCGCGGGCGCGGGGCTTCATGCCCGGCCGCTCCAGCTCCAGCCGCGGGCCGGCGCGGTCCACCGCCGCGCTCAGGTCGTGGTCGAGGAGCTGCGCAAACAGCAGCCAGACCGGTGGAATGTCCGAGAACGCCTCGGCCGGGTCGCTCGCCGCCTCCGACATGGCGGCGGCCAGCGCGTCCAGACGGCGTCCGGCGTCCGGGTCGTCCGGCGCCTCGGGCGCGAAGCCGAACATGTAGCCATAGGACGCGCCCGGCGCGTCCACCGTGCGCATGGCCACCAGCGCGTCGTCGAGCGCCGAGTCCAGCCGCCCCTCGATCCCGCCGCGAGGGCGCGGCGCGAACGGCGCGGCCCGCACCCCGCGGCCCTGCGAATAGAGCATTCCCCAGCCTTTCCGCGCCCCCCTCCGGACGGAGGGCGTCTTTCTCGCGCCGCCGCCAGCGTGGGCGGCGACGGTCAAGTCTGCGACATTGACCGCGATCCGGCCGTGAATCCATGCGCCGTCCCGGCCGGCGTATCGTGAATCCCGCGCCCCGTCCCCCTGGCCCGTCAGGCGCCGGGCTGGTCGAAGACCGTATGGTCCACCGCCAGCCCCGCCTCGGCCAGCGAATCCCGCAGCCGCCTCCAGTCCACCTCGCGGCGCATGGGAAAGATGTGCATCAACCAGGTCATCATGGCCCGCTCCTCGGCCGGCCCGGGGCCCTGCCAGCGCCCGGCGAGCTCCGCGCGCAGCCGGTCGGCGGCCCCGGCGGCCTCCTCCGCGCGGCCCAGCCGGGCCAGCGCCGCCGTCCGCCAGGCGCCGACATAGATCCGCGTCCGGCCGGCGCGCTCCACGGCCTCCAGCGCGCCCTCGTCGTCGCCCCCGATGAAGCGCAGCCCCGCCAGCAGGCTCCAGCGCCGGGTCTCGGACATCTCCGCCGTCTCCAGCACCGACTCGGCCAGCCCCGCCACCTCCGGGTGGCGCCCTGCGAAGGTCTTGCCCGCGGCCACCGAGGTCACCGTCCACGGGTCGTGGTTGTTGAGCTGCAGCGCCAGCTCGAAATTGCTCACTCCCGCCTCCCAGCGCCCGCAATAGATCAGCGCCCAGCCCAGCGTCGCCTGCCCGCGGCTGTCCAGCGGGTCGAGCTCCACGGCCTTCTGCGCCTTGGCCAGCGTGCGCCAGTGATGGGCGCGGCAGCGCATCACCCCGGGATGGGCGGTGTGCCGGCTCAGGCCGAGGCTGGCCAGCGCGCTCCAGGCCGGGGCGTAGTCGGGCGCCGCGCGCGTCACGCGCCGGAACAGCCGCTCCGCCTCCGCCCAGGAGGCCGGCTCATAGGCGTTGATCAGCCGGTGCCCGCGCAGCCACAGCTCGTGAAGCGAGGGCGCCAGCTCCGGCCCCGAGGACATGCGCCGGAGCCGCCCGGCCGAGAGGTTGACGTTCAGCGCCACCGTCACCTGCCGCAGCAGCCGCTCCTTCATCTCCCGCCAGTTGTCGAGGCTCAGCGCGAAGCGGTCGGACCACACGAACACGCCAGAGCCCTCCTCTCGGATCGCCACGCTTAGGGCGAGGCCCTCCCCCTCCCGCTCGGCCAGCGCGCGCACGCGGAAGCGATCCTCGCCCTCGGGACCCGGGGCCGGCGCCGGGTCGCGCTCGGTTCCCTCGGCCACCCGCCATTCGCGAAAGCGCACGAGGTTGGCGATCAGCCGGTGGCGGAAGCCATCGAGGACGCTCTGGGCCCGCGGGTCGCCGTCCTCCACCCGGAAGGGCTCCACGATCAGCAGCGGGGCGCGGCGGCGCGGGGTCTCGCGCGGGGCCTGCGCCTCCCGCGCCGCGGTCCGCGGCGGCGCCTCGTAGGCCCCGCCTTTGATCCGCGCCACCAGCGCCACCGTCTCGGGCGTGGGCTCGATGTCGTGCTCCTCCTCCAGCAGGCGGTAGAGCGCGTTGTAGACATTCAGCGCCCCGGGGGCGTCGCCGGCCTGGGCGCGGCGCAGCATCACGTGGCGCGCCGCGATCTCGTGGGTGGGGTCCAGCCGCAGGATCGCCCGGGCCGCGTCCTCGCCCCCCTCCCCGGCCCGCTGCGCCTCCTCCAGGCTCGCGCCCAGCCCGCGCAGCAGCCGCGCGCGCAGGCTTTCGCGCTGGACGGCCAGCCAGTTGCCGAAGGCGGGGTCGGCGTCCTCGCAGCCGCGCATCATGCTCGCGGGCAGGTCATGGCTGTCCAGCAGTGCGGGATGCACGTCCGCCGGCCCCAGCCGGCGCATCAGCTCCAGCGCGTCCACCCGCACCAGCTCCGGCTCCAGCCCCAGCCCGGAGCGGTCGGAGCGGAAGCCCTCGTAGCCCAGCTCCCCGCAGATGCGCCGGAAGGCCGTCATGACCTGCCGCAGGGAGCCGCGCGCCCGCGTCTCGTCGGACTCCGACCACAGCACGCCGACCAGCCGCTCCCGCGTCTC
>JBNJGE010000282.1:0-4194 GCA_051747505.1 Pseudomonadota bacterium
ATCGCGCCCCGGTCAGTCCAGCGACTCGAACTCGGCGATGTGCCGGTAGGTGTTGGAGGAGCCCGACACCTCGTCCGCCATCACCTTCACCTTGTCCGTGCGCGAGACCAGGTAGTCCACCTTGGAGGTCAGCGCGAGGATGTTGGCCTGCCGGTCGATCATCCCGCAGATCTCGGTGAGCTGGGCATTGCGCTCCTCGCCGGCTGGCGCGCCCTTCACTTCGTCCAGCGCGTTGGCGAGGTCCTCGTCATACTCGTGGAACACCGTGTTCCAGACGGCGAACTTGGGGTTCCACCAGGCGATCACCATGCTGGGGTCGGTGTAGCCGGCAAGCCAGCTCAGCGAGAAGTCGAAGTCGCCATCGGTGAACACCCTCTGCAGGTATTCGGCGGTCGGCACCTGCTCGATCTCCACCTCGAAGCCGGCCTCCTGCAGGCTCTGCTGCATCACCTGCGCGATGCGCCCCAGCGTCGGGTTGGCCGAGGACGCCATCAGCTCCACCGAGGGGTTCGGGTTCTCCGCCTCCTCCAGCAGCGCGCGCGCCTGCTCCAGCCGCTCCTCGCGCGTGCCGGAATAGCTGGGCGCGTCCTCGCAGGCGCCGGTCGCGAAGGCCCGCGGCACCGGGTAGTCCACCTGCGTCGTGCCGCCGAAGACGATCTGGTTGATCGCCTCGCGGTCCACCGCGAGGCTCATCGCCCGGCGCACCCGCTCGTCATGGAACGCCGACTCCTCCGACAGCGCGTTGACGTCAACGCGGTAGTAGTTGCTGGTGCGGATTGCGTCGATCTCCACGTTCTCGTCGCCGCCCATCAGCATGGTGATGTCGGGGTTCTCGAAGGTGGTGAAGTCGATGCGCCCGTCGCGCAGCGCGGCGATGCGCGCGCTCTCGTCGGGAATGATCGGCGCCTCCAGCGTCTCGACCTTCGGCAGGGCCTCGCCGTCGTAGTGGGGGTTGGCCTTGAGGGTCCAGCTCTCGTCCTGGTTGTGCTCCACGACCATGTAGGGGCCCGAGCCCAGCAGCTCGCTGGTCGGATCGAACTCGCCGTCCTTCCACTCCTGCACCGGGATCACCGCCGCCGAGATATGCGCCAGCGCCGGCAGGAAGGCGGTGTGCGGCTTCGCCAGCGTCACGGTCACCTGCCGCTCGCCCGTCGCCTCGACCGACTCGATCTCGCCCAGCTGCGCCGCCCAGTAGGAGGCCGTCTCCGGGTCCGTGATCCGCTCGAAGGTGCCGATCACGTCCTCCGTGGTCACGGCCCGCCCGTTGGAGAACGCCGCGCCCTCGCGCAGCGTCAGCGTGTACTCCGTGGGCGACAGCTGCTCCCAGCTCTCGGCCAGGCCGGGCCGGAGCGTCATGTCCTCGTCCGTGGTCAGCAGCGTCTCGTAGACCATCTGGAACATCTCCCAGCTGGCCACGGTGCCCACGACATGCACGTCGAAGCCCGTGATCTCCGCGGGCTTGCCCCAGACCATGGTGTCGTCCGCCGCCCAGGCGGCCGGCGCGGCGATCAGGCCGGCCAGCGCGGCGGCGATCAGTCCCTTGCGGTGAATCATGACGGCTCTCCTGTTGGGTCGCGCCGCGGATCTTGCGCCCGGCGGCGTGGCGCCTCCGCCCCTGCGGCGCGCCTCTTCGCTTGCAAATGATGTTAGACAGATCACACACTGTCAATCATTGTGAGCGAGGCAACACACGCAGGGAGGGCGACATGACGCCGGAGGAATATCGCGAGCACGACGCCACGGGCCTCGCCGCCCTCGTCGCAAAGGGCGAGGTCGCGCCCTCGGAGCCGCTGGAGGCTGCCATCGCGCTTGCAGACCGGCTCGATCCCGCCCTCAACGCCCTCTGCCTGCGTCTCGACGACATGGCGCGGGCCGAGGTCGCCGCCGGCCTCCCCGACGCCCCCCTGCGCGGCGTCCCCTACCTGCTCAAGGATGTCGGCGCCCGCATGAAGGGAACGCCAACCCGCTACGGCGCCCGCTTCTGGCCCGACGCGCCCGCCGAACAGGACAGCGTCGTCGTCGCCCGCCTGCGCGCCGCGGGCCTCGCCATCTTCGGCAAGACCACGACGCCCGAACTCGGCCTCGCCGCCTCCACCGAGACCACTCTGACCGGCGACACCCGCAACCCGTGGGACCTGACCCGCTCCTCCGGCGGCTCCTCGGGCGGCGCCACGGCCGCGGTGGCCGCCGGGATCGTCCCCGCTGCCCACGCCTCGGATGGCGGCGGCTCCATCCGCATCCCCGCCTCCCATTGCGCCCTGGTCGGCCTGAAGCCCACCCGCGCCCGCGTCACCTTCGCCCCCGACGCCGGCGAGGGCTGGGGCAGCCTCTCCAGCCAGCACGCCGTCACGCGCTCCGTGCGCGACAGCGCCGCCCTGCTCGACGCCGTCGCGGGCCCGGCCCCCGGCGACCCCTACGCCGCCCCCCACCAGCCGGAGCCTTTCTCCGCCGCGCTCGCCCGCCCACCCCGCCGCCTGCGCGTGGCCCTCCAGCTCGCCCCCCTCTCGGGCGTCGAGGTCGACCCCGAATGCGCCGGCGCCGCCCGCGAGGCCGCCCGCCTGCTGGAAGACCTCGGCCACGAGGTCGAGGAGGCCCGCCCCCCCGGCGACTGGGAGGAGCTCGGCCACGCCCTCTGGGTCCTCGTCTCCGCCAGCGTCGCCGCCACCATCCGCGACGTCTTCGCCGCCCTGGGCCGCGAGCCCCGGCGCGAGGACATGGAGCGGGTCACCTGGAACGCCGTCGAAGGCGCCCGCGACTTCTCCGCCGCCGACTACGCCGCCGCGATCTCCGCCATCCACCGCCAGAGCCGGCGCATGGCCGAGTTCCACGCGCGCCACGACATGCTGCTCACCCCCACGCTCGCCGCGCCCCCGCCGAAGCTCGGCCTCCAGCACACCGACCGCACGGACCCGGAGACCTACCTCGCCACGCTGACCCGCATGACCGCCTTCACCCAGCTCGCCAACCTCACCGGCCAGCCGGCGATCTCCCTGCCCCTCCACCGCACGCCGGACGGCCTGCCCGTCGGCGTCATGCTCACCGGCCGTTTCGGCGACGAGAGCGGCCTGCTGTCCCTCGCCGCCCAGGTCGAGGCCGCCCGCCCATGGGCCGGCCGCTTCCCCGAGCTGCCGTGACCGCCTCCGAGCTCGCCGACCGCCTGCGGGCGGGCTTCGCCGGCTACACGCGGGCCGAGCGGGCGGTGGCCAGCTACATGCTCGCCAACCTCACCCGGCTGCCCTTCGAGACCGCCGCCACCGTCGCGGAGGCCGTCGGCGTCAGCCAGATGACCGTCGGCCGTTTCCTGCGCGGGCTCGGCTACAACAACCTCTCCGAACTCAAGAGAGACCTGCGCGCCGATCTCGGCTCCGGCGCCCTGCTCATCTCCGACCGCGTCGCCCGGCTGGGCGAGGGCGAGG
This sequence comes from Pseudomonadota bacterium, assembly GCA_051747505.1. Lineage (GTDB taxonomy): Bacteria > Pseudomonadota > Alphaproteobacteria > Rhodobacterales > Rhodobacteraceae > Albimonas. Next base: position 3,417 of record JBNJGE010000282.1, read on the forward strand.
AGGGCGGGGAGCGCCTGCGCGGCAATTTCGAGCTGGAGGTGGACGCCCTGCTCGCCGTCTACGAGCTCGTCGGCTCGGCCCCCTGGACGCGCACCGCCGCGCGCCTGCGCGCGGCCGACGCCGTCTTCGCCGCCGGCTTCCAGACGCTGGAGGGCGTCGCCTCCAGCTTCGTCCAGCGGCTCTCTTACCTGCGCCCCGGCGCCCGGCTGCTGGACGGGCGCGACGGCACCTTCGCCGAGCTTCTGGCCGGCGAGACGCGCGACCCGGCGCTGGTCCTGCTGGAAATGCGCCGCTACACCCGCGCCAGCCGCCGGCTGGCCGAGGCCGCCGCCGGCCGCGGGATCGGGCTGACCGTCATCTGCGACGCCCACTGCGCCTGGGCCCACGAGGTGACAGAGGACGTGCTGGTCGTGCGCACCGACTCGCGCCTGTTCTGGGACAGCCAGGCCCCCTTCATGAGCCTGCTCAACCTCCTGCTCGATGACCTCGCGCGCGAGACGGAGGAGGCGGTCTCCGACCGCGTCCGCCGCCTGACCGCGTTGCAGGAGGATTTCGGCCAGTTCGACGCCTGACCGCGCCTGAGCTGGCTGCGTCACTCCCCGCCGATCTCGCTCGGAGGGGAGGCCCAAGAACTTGATTTTGATAGATTTACAGGCTGACGAAGGCCGTTCATGGCTGGGGAACCTGGATTCGAACCAGGACCGACGGAGTCAGAGTCCGCTGTTCTACCGTTAAACTATTCCCCAACGGCTTCGGCCGCTGAGTTAGCGAAGCGGCG
>JBNJGE010000283.1:0-4193 GCA_051747505.1 Pseudomonadota bacterium
GAGCGGGCGCAGATGATCGAGGCCGCGCGCGAGATCATGGCGCTCTACGAGCAGGGGGCGGACTGGTCGGACCCCGCGCTCTGGCCCGGGATCAAGGGCCGGGCGGCGGCCCGGGCGCGGGCGGGGCGGGAGCGGCCGCATCGCGGCCTGCCCGGCGCGCGCTTCGACCGGGCGCAGGTGCGGACCTCGCGGGTGGCGCTGCCCTACGCCTCCTTCTTCGCGGTGGAGGAGCATCATCTGCGCTTCCCCCTCTCGGACGGGGGGCTGTCGGAGGAGGTCAGGCGCGCGGTCTGGGCGACGGGCGACGCGGTGACGGTGCTGCCCTACGATGCGCGGCGCGACGCGGTGCTGCTGGTCGCCCAGTGGCGGGCCGGCCCCCATGCGCGCGGGGACCGGATGCCCTGGCCGGTGGAGGTGATCGCGGGGCGGATGGACGGGATGGAGCCCCATGAGACCGCCGCCCGGCGCGAGGCGCGGGAGGAGGCCGGGCTGAGGCTGGGCCGGATGGAGCGGATCGCGGGCTACTACCCCTCCCCCGGAACCTTCGCGGAGCATGTCACCTCCTTCGTGGGGGAGGCGGACCTGTCGGAGGCGGGCGGCGCCGGGGGGCTGGCGGAGGAGCACGAGGACATCGTTTCCGCCGTGCTGGATTTCGAGGCGGCGATGGAGCTGGTGGCGCGGGACGAGGCCAACACCTCGCCGGCGCTGATCTCGCTGCTGTGGCTGGCCGGGGCGCGGGCGCGGCTGCGGCGGGAGTGGGGCGCATAGGTCGCGCCGTCGGTGTGGAATAATTCCGCGACTGCGAAAGGGGTGTGAAAACATCCGAACCCCGGCTTGCGCGGGCAAAGGGCCGCGTCTAAGTCGGACCGGAGCGCGCGCGGGCGCGCGGCGGGCGAGGAGGATCGCGAGATGGCGGTTTACAGGGACATGGCCGACGCGGTGGGGCACACGCCCCTGATCCGGTTGCGGCGGGCCTCGGAGGAGACGGGCTGCGAGATCCTCGGCAAGGCGGAGTTTCTCAATCCGGGCCAGTCGGTGAAGGACCGCGCCGCGCTCTACATCATCCGCGACGCCGTGGCGCGCGGCGAGCTCGCGCCCGGGGGCACGATCGTGGAGGGCACGGCCGGCAACACCGGCATCGGGCTGGCGCTGGTCGGCGCCTCGATGGGCTTTCGCGCGGTCATCGTGATCCCCGACACGCAGAGCCAGGAGAAGAAGGACATGCTGCGGCTTGCGGGCGCGGAGCTGGTGGAAGTGCCCGCCGCCCCCTACCGCAACCCCGACAACTTCGTGCATTATTCCCGCCGGCTGGCGGAGGCGCTGGCGAAGACCGAGCAGAACGGCGCGGTCTGGGCCAACCAGTTCGACAATGTCGCCAACCGCCAGGCGCATGTGGAGACCACGGCGCCCGAGATCTGGGCGGACACGGAGGGGAAGGTGGACGGCTTCATCTGCGCCGTGGGCTCGGGGGGCACGCTGGCCGGCGTGGCCATGGGGCTGCGCGAGCGCAATGCGGGCGTGAAGATCGGGATCGCCGACCCGGACGGGGCGGGGCTCTACAGCTACTACACCACCGGCGAGATCGCGATGGAGGGCTCCTCCATCGCCGAGGGGATCGGGCAGGTGCGGATCACGAAGAACCTGGAGGGGCTGGAGGTCGACCACGCCTTCAACATCCATGACGCGGAGGGGCTGGAGGTCGTCTTCGGGCTGCTGGAGGAGGAGGGGCTGTGCCTCGGCCTGAGCTCGGGCATCAACGTGGCCGGCGCGGTGCGCATGGCCAGGGAGATGGGGCCCGGGCATACCATCGTCACGGTGCTGTGCGACTACGGCGCGCGCTACCAGACCAAGCTGTTCAACCCGGACTTCCTGCGGGAGAAGGAGCTGCCTGTCCCCGGCTTCCTGGAGCGGCGGCGCGAGGACATTCCGAGCGTCTTCGCCGAGGAGGCCTGATCCCCGCGCCGGCGCCCTCGGCCCGCCCGGGGCGGGCGGCGCGGCGGCCCTTCGGGGCGCTGCGCGGGCTTCTGGCCCTGCTGATCCTTGCGGCTGCGCCCCAGCCGGCGGCGGCGCAGGGGCCTTTGTTCGATATCCGACCCTCTCCCCTGCCCGGCGCCCCCCCGGAGGCCGAGGCGGAGGCGGGGCAGGCTGACGCGGAGGCGGAGCAGGCCGACGCGGAGGCGGAGCAGGGCGGGGCGGAGGCGGAGCAGCCGCCGCCCGCCCCGCCGCCCGCGGAGGCGGGGAATCTCGAGGAGTTCGACCGCAAGCTCGAGGGCTGGGAGACGACCGCGCGGCGGGCGGATACTGCGCTGGGCGAGGGCACGGCCTCCACCCCCGCGCTGGAGGTCCTGCGCGAGCGGCTGGCCGAGGACCGGGCGGCGGCGGCCGAGATGGCCGAGCGGGCGCGCGCTGCCGGGGAGCCGCTGCGCGCCCAGCTCGAGACGCTGGGCCCGCCCCCCGAGGAGGGCGAGGCGGCCGAGGTCCCGCAGGTGGCCGACCGGCGCGCCGGGCTGCAGGGGCGCCTGGACGCGCTGGATGCGCGGCTGCACGAGGCGGAGCTGGCCCGGACGCGGGCGGATTCGCTGATCTCGGAGATCGACGCGCAGGTGCGCCAGCGCTTCGCCGAGCGGCTGATGTCGCTGGGGCCGAGCCCGCTGAACCCCGCGCTGTGGCCGAAGGCGGCGGCGGAGCTGGCCGGGGCCTGGGCCGGGGTGGCGTCGGAGGCGGCGGAGCAGATGTCCGACCCCGTGCTGCAGCGGGACCGGCAGGACCGCGCGCCCCTGGTCGTGGTCGCGCTGGCGGCGGGGGCGCTGCTGCTGCTCTGGGGCCGGCGGCGGCTGCTGGAGGCGATCCATGCGCGGCTGGAGAGCGAGGTCTCCCGCGGGGAGCGCACGGGGCTGGCGGCGCTGGCCGCCGGGGCCTCGCTGGCCGCCCCGGCGGGGGCGGCGGCGCTGATCGCCTGGGCGATCGACCAGAGCCGCATCCTGGGGCCGGACGGGCGGGTCTGGGCGGCGCATCTGTTCTGGGGCCTGCTGCTGTTCATCGCCGCGCGCGGCATCGCCGGCGCCTTCTACGCCCCCTCCGCCCCCGCCCTTCGGCTATCGTGGCTGGGCGACGCCGCCGCGACGGCGGCGGCGCGGCGGGCGACGGCGCTGGGGCTGACGCTGCTGCTGTTCCTGGCGCTGGTGCAGGCGGGCGAGCGGGCGGAGCTGTCGGCCGGGACGCTGGCGACGCTGAACCTGCCCATCCTCGTCTTCGGCGCGGCGGCGATGTGGGGGCTGGCGCGGCATGTCGCCCCTCCGCCCCCGCTGCATGTCGAGCCCGAGGAGGGCGAGGCGCACGACCAGGAGGCGGAGGAGGCCCGCAGCGTCGAGGGCCTCAACCGCCGGATCGTCTCGCTGGCGGCGCTGGCGATGCGGGGGGCGGCGCTGCTGTCGGTCGCGCTGGCGGCGGCGGGCTACTACGCGGCCTCCCAGTTCGCGTTCTACCCGCTGACCATGTCGCTCGGCGTGATCTGCACCGGCATGGTGATCTTCGAGCTGCTGCGCGGCTGGGTGGAGGCGCATCTGGACGTGCGCCCCGCCGCCGCGGGCGGGCTGCGGCTGCTGCCGGTGCTGGCGGGCTTCGTCATCATCCTGCTGACCCTGCCGGCGCTGGCGCTGATCTGGGGCGCGCGCCTTTCGGACCTGGCCGAGGCGTGGCGGGTGATCGTGGAGGGCGCGGAGATCGGCGGCGTGCGGATCTCCCCGGCGGCCTTCCTGACCTTCGTGATCGTGTTCGCGATCGGCTACGGGCTGACGCGGCTGGTGCAGACGGTGCTGGCGGGCTCGGTCCTGCCCAACATGCGGATGGATGCGGGCGGGCGCTCGGCCATCACCACGGGTCTGGGCTACGCCGGCTTCATCATCGCCGGGCTGCTGGCGATCTCCGCGGCGGGGCTGGACCTGTCCAACCTCGCCATCGTGGCCGGCGCGCTGTCGGTGGGCATCGGCTTCGGCCTGCAGGCGATCGTCAACAACTTCGTCTCGGGCATCATCCTGCTGGTGGAGCGGCCGATCAAGGTCGGCGACTGGATCCTGGTGGGGGGCGATCACGGGGTGGTCAAGCGCGTCTCGGTGCGCGCCACCCAGATCGAGACCTTCGACCGCTCGGTCCTGTTCCTGCCGAACTCCGACCTGATCTCGGGCAAGGTGGTC
>JBNJGE010000284.1:0-4167 GCA_051747505.1 Pseudomonadota bacterium
TCATCTACGTGCCCGAACGCGGGCTGTGGGACTGAGCCGGGGGCGTCCCGCCCCCCGGCCGCCCCGCCCGCATCCGAGCCCGGTGAGACGATGACCCGCGTGTCCTCCTCAGCGTCCTTCCGCCCCCTTCGCGCGCGCCGCCTGCGCCGCGCCGGCCCCGCCTCCGCGGCGGCGCTGGCCGCGCTGCCGCTCGCCGTGGTCCCGGCGGGCGCGGGGGACCAGAGCATCACGGGCAATCTCCGCCAGACCTTCGTCGCCGACACGAACACCCAGCTCGAGCAGGACGGCGACGCGTCCTTGGGCTCCATCACCCGGCTGGGCCTGACCTACGTGAACCGCACCCCCAGCGCCCAGCTCACGCTGGGCACGGGGCTGAGCTACTCCGCGTTCACGGAGGAGGACGACGACAACCTCAACGGCCTCTTCCCCAGCCTCAACGGCTCCTACACCATCCGCCGGCCGACCCGCACGCTGAGCTTCAACTTCTCCGGCTCGGTCCGCCCGGTGGATTACGTCGCCCTCACCGCCCTCGATCTGGATCCCTTTCCCGACGATCCCGACGATCCCGACGATCCCGACGACCCGGACGACGGGGAGGACGGCGGCGAGGACCTGCCCGAAATCCTGCGCGCCGAGCGCGACGAGACCCTGCGCGTCAGCCTCTCCGCCGGCTTCAGCTACAACGAGCAGCTCACCTCCACCGCCTCGCGCTCCTTCGGCCTGTCCGTCTCCCGCCGGGACTTCCTGGACAACGAGGGCGACCAGCTCGTCCCCTACACCAACTTCTCGGCCAACAGCGGCTTCAGCCAGCAGATCACCTCGAAGGCGAGCTGGAGCCTGACCGCCGGCTCCAGCTTGTATCTGGGCGAGGGCGAGGACGACCGCACGACCCTGTCCATGCGCCTCGTGCCCGGCTTCGACTACGCCCGCACCCCGAACGAGCGCTACAGCCTCTCGCTCGGCCCCAGCCTCAGCGTCACCCGCTACGACGAGCTGGTGGCCCCCTCGACGCGGGAGGAGGAGCTCGTGTTCACCCCCGGCGTCTCCGGCAGCGCCAGCTTCAGCTACACCGACCGGGTGACCACCGTCTCCGCCTCCCTCAGCCAGGGCGTCACCCCCGATGACGAGGGCGTGGCCGTCAACCGCACCAGCCTCAACGCCAGGTACGGGCGCCGGCTCAGCGCCTCCGACCGGCTCTCGGCCTCGCTGGGGCTGAGCTACCGCACCGCCATCGCGGGGGAGAGCGACGCCTCCTTCGACGACACCCTGACCTACATCGCCCGCGCCGGCTGGGCTCACGACGTCAATCCGCGCCATTCCCTCGGCGTCAACGCCTCCGCCCGCCTGTTCGACGAGGAGGTCGGCGACGACGAGACCGTGTTCGGCGTCGGCGCCACCTGGTCCTACCAGTTCCTGCCCGACACCCGGGCCAATCTCGGCTACGACTTCCGGTGGGAGCAGAGCGAGGACTCCCTCACCTCCCACCGCCTCTCCTTGACACTGAGCCACGATTTCACCCTTCTGCCCTGACCGCCGGCCCGCCGAGGAGACCCTGTCATGCAGATCGAGGCGCTCGGCCCCCCGGGCCTGGTCCTCATCACGCCCCGCCGTTTCGGCGACGACCGCGGCTGGTTTTCCGAGACCTGGAACGCCCGCCGCATGGCCGAGGCCGGGCTCGACATCCCCTTCGTGCAGGACAATCACAGCTTCTCCGCCGACGCCGGCGTGCTGCGCGGCCTGCACTGCCAGCGCCCCCCCCACGCCCAGGCCAAGCTGGTGCGCTGCACCCGCGGCGTCGTCTGGGACGTGGCGGTGGACATCCGCAGGGGGTCCCCGACCTTCGGCGAATGGCGCGCCGTCCATCTCGACGCGGAGGAGGGCGCCCAGCTACTCGTCCCCCGCGGCTTCCTGCACGGCTTCCTCACCATGACCCCGGACACGGAGGTCCAGTACAAGGTGGACGCCTATTACGACGCCGCCTCGGACGTCTCCATCCTGTGGAACGACCCCGACATCGGCGTGGACTGGCCGCTGGCCGCCGCCGGCAAGCCCGCCCCGATCCTCTCGGACAAGGACGCCGCCGCCCCGCGCCTGCGCGATTTCGACAACCCCTTCGTCCACGAGGAGGCCCGATGAAGATACTCGTCACCGGCGGCGCCGGCTTCATCGGCTCGGCCGTCATCCGTCACCTGATCCGCGACATCGACGCGGCCGTGGTCAACCTCGACAAGCTCACCTACGCCGCCACGCCCGAGGCGCTGGAGGAGGCCGCCGACTCCCCCCGCTACACGCTCGTGCAGGCCGACATCGCCGACGCCGAGGCGGTGGCCGACGCCTTCCGCCGCCACGACCCCGACGCGGTCATGCACCTCGCCGCGGAGTCCCATGTGGACCGCTCCATCGACGGCCCCGCCGAGTTCATCCGCACCAACCTCGTCGGCACCTTCACGCTGCTGGAAGCCGCCCGCGACCACTGGACCCGCCTCAAGGGCGCCCGCCGCGACGCCTTCCGCTTCCACCACATCTCCACGGACGAGGTCTATGGCACGCTGACGGCCGACGACCCCGCCTTCTGCGAGACCACCCCCTACCGCCCCAACTCCCCCTACTCCGCCTCCAAGGCCGGCTCGGACCATCTCGTCCGCGCCTGGGGGGAGACCTACGGGCTTCCGGTGGTCACCACGAACTGCTCCAACAACTACGGCCCCTGGCAGTTTCCCGAGAAGCTGATCCCCGTCATGGCCATCAACGCCGCGGAGGCCCGCCCGCTGCCCGTCTATGGCCGCGGCGAGAACATCCGCGACTGGCTGCATGTCGAGGACCACGCCCGCGCGCTCGCGCTGGTGCTGGAGAAGGGCCGCCTGGGCGAGACCTACAACATCGGCGGCAACGCCGAACGGAAGAACCTCGACGTCGTCCACGCCATCTGCGCCTTCATGGACCACGAATTCCCCGACCGCGCCCCCCATGAGCGCCTGATCGAGTTCGTCGAGGACCGCCCCGGCCACGACCTGCGCTACGCCATCAACGCCGACAAGATCCGCGACGAACTCGGCTGGACCCCGTCCGAGAGTTTCGAGAGCGGCATCGAGTCCACCCTGCGCTGGTTCATGGACAATCGGGCATGGTGGCAGGCCATCCGGCAGGCCCGCTACGACGGCCGCCGCCTCGGGACCGCCTCGTGATCCTTGTGATCGGAGAGACCGGCCAGCTCGCCCGCTCGCTGGAAGAGGCTGACCCGTCCCTGACCTTCTGGGGCCGGGATCGTCTCGACCTGACCGACGCGCAGGCCGCCGAGGAGGCCGTCGCCGCCTCCGGCGCCTCGCTGGTGATCAACGCCGCCGCCTACACCTCCGTGGACCAGGCCGAGTCCGAACCGGATCTCGCCCACGCCGTCAACGCCGAGGGCGCCGGCGCGCTCGCCCGCGGCGCCGCCCGCGCCGGGGCGGGCCTCGTCCACATCTCCACCGACTACGTCTTCGACGGCACGAAGCAGGGCGAATACACGGAGGACGACCCCGTCGACCCCCTCGGCGCCTATGGCGAGTCCAAGCTCGCCGGCGAGTTCGCGGTGATGAAGGCCAACCCCCGCGCCATCGTCCTGCGCACCGCCTGGGTTTATTCCCCTTTCGGCAAGAACTTCGTGAAGACCATGCTGCGCCTCGCCGACCGCGAGCGCCTGACCGTGGTGGCCGACCAGCAGGGCAAACCCACCTCCGCCCTCGACCTCGCCGAGGCCATCCTCGCCATCGCCCCGCGCCTGATCGCCTCGCCCGCCGGCGACCCCGCCTGGTCCGTCTTCCACTACGCCGGGCGCGGAACCACCAGCTGGGCGCGCTTCGCCGAGGAGATCTTCGCCCAGGCGACGGGCCGCCTGATCGACCGGGCGCCCGAGGTCGCCCGCATCACGACGGCAGACTACCCCACCCCGGCGAAGCGCCCCGCCAACTCCGCGCTCGACTGCAGCAGGTTCGAGGCCGAGTTCAACATCGACACGGTCCCCTGGCGCCGGGCCCTCGCCCGCGTCATCGACCGGCTGGAGCAGGACGCGAAAGGGGAGGAGAGCGAATGAAGGGCATCATCCTGGCGGGCGGCTCGGGCACCCGGCTGCACCCGGTCACGCACGGCGTCTCCAAGCAGCTCCTGCCCGTCTACGACAAGCCGATG
>JBNJGE010000285.1:0-4167 GCA_051747505.1 Pseudomonadota bacterium
GCTGGGCGAGGCCTTCCTGCGCGCCGGCGCCCGGATGCTGAAGCCGGGCGGGAGGCTGGTCGCCGTGGCGAACCGCACGCTGCCCTACGAGCGCGCGCTGGAGGAGCTGTTCGCCGAGGTCCGCGAGATCGCCCGAGATCCGGGCTACAAGGTCCTGCTCGCCGCCCGCCCGCGCCCGCCCGCGCGGCGCGGCGGGCGCGCGTGACGCGTCCGGCCCGCCCCGCGGGGGCTTGCCAGCGGAGCCCTGCGTCCTAAGGCTCGTGAGAGGACACCGCCGCCCACCCGGCCAGGGAGACCCAGTCCCCATGACACCCGATTCCCCCGGCGCCCGCCCGGGCGGGGGCTTCCGATCCGGCCTCGCGCGCGCGCTCGCCGCCGCGGGCCTCGCGCTGCTCGCCGCCGGCTGCTCGGGCCCCGAGGCCGGGTCCGACTTCCCGCAAGCGGAGTTCCCCAGCCCCGGCGAGCAGGTGGACTACGCCCCCGAGCTCGTCGGCGCGCCCTCGGAAGAGATCGCGGAGATGCTGCGCGAGAGCCTGTCCCTGTGGCGGCGCCAGGAGGAGGGCGCGCCCAGCCTCGCCCTGCTGCGCGGCATCGCCCGCCAGGATGAGGAGACCGCGAAGACGGTGCTGCGCAGCTACGGCTATTACGGCGCCGAGATCCGCACCGAGGTCGAGGCGGCGCCGGAGGCCGAGCCCGAACCCGCGCCCGAGCGCCCCCCGCGCCCCCGCCTCGATCCGCGGGCGGAGGGCGAGGACCCGGACGCCGCGGCCGCCCCCGCCCCGCCCGGGGCCGTGGCGCGCGTGATCGTCGAGCCCGGCGAGCCCTTCATCCTCGAATCCCACAGCCTGGAGATGCAGGACGTCCCCCCCGGCCCGGAGGTCCCGGTGCTCGACGCGGCCCGTCTCGGCTCCCCCGTCGGCGGGCCCGCCGCCGCCTCCGGCATCCTCGCGGCCGAGCAGGCCGCCGTCGCCCGCCTGCGCCGGCGCGGCCGCCCCTGGGCGGAGATCCGCGACCGCCGGGCCGTGATCGACCCGGAGACGGCGACCATGGAGGTCGTCAGCCGCATCGCCCCCGGCCCCTACGCCACCTACGGCGAAATCCGCGTCGAGGGGCGCGAGCAGGTCTCCGCCCGCTACATCGAGAGCTATCGCGTCTGGTCGGAGGGCGAGCCCGTCGCCTCCGGCGCCCTGCGCGACTACCAGGGCGAGCTGATGCAGACCCGGCTGTTCAGCGCCGTCACCGTGGACGTGCCCGAGGACCCGCCCCCGCCCGGCGCCGGCGAGGCCGTCCCCGTCATCGTGCGGGTGGAGGAGGGGCCCGCGCGCACCGTCTCGGCCGGGCTTCGCTACAACACCGATGTGGGGCCGGAGGCGCGCGCCGGCTTCATCCACCGCAACCTGTTCAACAACGGCGAGCGGCTGGAGATCGAGGCCGAGCTGGGGCTGGAGCGCCAGGTGCTGCGCACCGATTTCCGCAAGCCCCAGTTCCGGCGCCCCGGCCAGGACCTCGTCGCCTCGCTGGAGCTGCGCCGTGAAGACAGCGACGTCTATGACGAGACCGGCGTCACGCTGGCCGCGGGGCTGGAGCGCGAGCTCTCCGATGTCTGGACCGTGGGTCTGGGCGGCTCGCTGGAATACTCCCTGCTCGACGACGACGCGGGGGAGGAGCGCGACGTGGTGCTGGCCGGCCTGCCGGGCTTCGTGCGCTACGACGACACCGACGACCTGCTCAACCCCACCGAGGGGATGCGCGCCCAGCTGCTGGGCGGCCCATATGGCGGCTGGAACGGCGACCGCGACACGGAGTTCCTCCATGCGGAGATCGTGGGCTCCGGCTACCTGCCGCTCGACGAGGCGCATGACTACGTGCTGGCCGGGCGCGGGCGGCTGGGCTCGGTCTTTTCCGGCTCGCTGGACGACGTTCCGGCGACCCATCGGCTCTATTCCGGCGGAGGCGGCTCCGTGCGCGGCTACCAGGAACGGATCATCGGCCCGCTGGACGACGACAACGACCCCGTCGGCGGCCGTTCCGTGCTCGAGCTGGGCGCGGAGCTGCGCGCGCCGATCAGCGGCCCGGTCGGCGGCGCGGTGTTCGTGGAGGCGGGCTCCGTCTCGCGCGACATGACGCCGGATTTCGGCGACGGGCTGCGCGTGGCGGCGGGCGCGGGCGTGCGCTACTACTCGCCCGTGGGGCCGATCCGCTTCGATGTTGGCGTGCCGCTCAACCCGCGCGACGTGGACGACCCCTTCGCCATCTATCTCTCGATCGGGCAGGCCTGGTGATGCGCTGGACCGGATATTCCGCCCGGGCGCGCGGCGCCCTGATCGCGGCCTTCGCGCTGGCGCTCGCCTTCGCGTCCGCGCCCGCCGCCGCCCAGATCTCCCTTCTGGGCCTGAAGAATTCGCTGGTGCAGTTCGTCCTCTCCCAGGTCTCGGTCGAGGGCGAGTTCGAGATCACCGCCGAGGGGGTGGAGGAGCCCCGCGACGGCGTCACCGAGCTGGTCGGCGTGGCGATCGCCGACGCCGACGGCGTGTGGTTCCGCGCCGAGGCCGTCGCCCTGCGCTGGAACGCCTCGCGCGTGCTGAGGGGCGAGCTGGAGATCAACGATCTGGTCGTGCGCGGCATGCGCGTCCTGCGCGCCCCGACGCCGCCGGAGGTGGAGGTCAGGGAGGGCTCCGAGCTCGACCAGGCCGGCTTCGACCCCTTCGCCTGGCCGCGCGTGCCCATCACCACCCGCGTCGAGCGCCTGGCCTTCGAGGACGCCTTCGTCAACGGCGGCGTGATCGCCGGGCCCTCGCTGGCCTTCGATGCCGAGGGCTCCTTCCGCGACGAGGGGAACGTGCAGGCGCTCTCGCTGGACCTGCGGCGCGCCGACGAGGTGGAGGGGCGCATCGTTCTCGACTACCTGCGCGACTTCGCTGACGAGAGCCTCCGGCTGCAGGTGCAGGCGAACGAGGCCGCCGGCGGCGTCGCCGCCGCGCTGGCCGGGCTGCCGGCCGACTCGGCCTCCAGCCTCAGCGTGGACGCCGAGGGCCCGCTGGCGGACTGGTCGCTGGACTTCGCGGCGGAGGCCGAGCGGGTCGTCGCCGTCTCCGGCGCCGCGCGGGTGGACGCCCGCGCCCCGGTCTCCGCCACCGCGCAGGCCGTCATCCGCCCGGGCGAGGAGCTGGGCGAGGCCGCCCGCACGGCGCTGGGCGAGGAGGCGCGCCTCGACCTCGCCCTTTCGGAGACGGAGGACGGGCGCGTGGTGATCGAGCGCGGCGCCTTCGACTCCCCGTCCCTGACCGCCCGCGCCTCCGGCGAATATCTCCGCGGCCCCGGGCGCATGGATTTCGACCTGACGCTGGAGGCGCGCGCCGCCCTGTCCGATCTGGCCGAAGGCGTGGCCTTCGAGCGGGTGGGCTTCGACGGCCGGCTGGAAGGCACGCCGGAGGATTTCGAGGCCCGCGGCGCCGCCAGCCTCGCGGGGCTGGAGACCGCCCCCGCCGATATCGGGGAGGCGGAGCTGGAGGTCGTCGTCGCCCGCGCCGGCTCCGACCTGTCCGTGACAGCCGACGGCCATGCCGAGGGGCTGCGCCTCGACCGGCTCGGCCCCGACCTCATGGGCGAGACCGACCTGACCCTGCGCGTCGCCTACGGGCAGGAGAGCGAGCGCGTCACGCTCGATGTCCTCTCGCTCGCCTCGCCGCTTCTGGAGGTCGAGGCCTCCGGCGAGGCCGATCTGGCGGCCGAGCGCGTCGCGCTCGACTACGCCGTCTCCACCCCCGACCTCGCGCCGGTGGCCGCGGCCTACGACGCCGACGCCGCGGGCCGCCTCTCGGCGGAGGGCCGGGCGGAGGGTCCGCTCTCCGCCCCCCGCCTGACCGGCGAGGCGCGGGCCGAGGACCTGGCCCTGCAGGGACAGGACTGGGGCCGCGTCGCCCTGACCCACGACGTCACCGCCGGGGAGGTCGTCTCCGGCCGCGCCGCGCTGGAGGCCGAGGGCGGCCCCTACGGCCCGGCCTCCGCCAGCGGCGAGTTCTCGCTGGAGGACTCGCGCCTCGACCTCTCCGCCCTGCGCGCGCAGGCGCTGGAGGCGAGCGTCGAGGGCGCCCTGGCCGTGGACCTGGAGACGATGCTGGCCGAGGGCGCCGTTCGGCTCGACGCCCCCCGCCTCGCCGCCGCCTC
>JBNJGE010000286.1:0-4161 GCA_051747505.1 Pseudomonadota bacterium
TCGAAACGCGATCCGCAAGGGAGGGGACCGCGGCATGAGCGTCCCGCTGCTTTACGCGCTCGAGGTGATCCTGAACGGCCTGATGACCGGCGTGCTGTACTCGCTGGTCGCGCTGGGCTTCGTGCTGATCTTCAAGTCCTCGGGCATCTTCAACTACAGCCAGGGCGTCATGGCGCTGTTCGCCGCGCTCGCGCTTGTCGGCTTCCAGGACGGCCGGATCCCGTTCGCGGAGCTGATCAACGCCGTCTTGGGCACCAACATCCACGGCTTCGGCTGGGAGCTGCCGACGGTGGTGGCGATCCTGTGCACCCTCGTGCTCATGGTCCTTTTCGCCATTGCTGTTGAGCGGCTGATCCTCAAGCATCTGGTCAACCAGGAGCCGATCATCCTGTTCATGGCCACGATCGGGCTCGCCTATTTCCTGGAGGGGTTCGGCGACCTGATGTGGGGCTCCGACATCAAGAACCTCGACATCGGCCTGCCCCAGGGCGGCTCCTTCTGGCTGGAGGACGCCACCGTCGGTCTGGCGCCGGAGGGGGCGAACTACTACGGCATGTATGTCGACAAGCTCGACGTCTCCGCCGCGATCATCGCGGCCATCCTGGTGGCCGTGCTGATCCTGTTCTCCCAGTACACCAAGACCGGCCGCGCCCTGCGCGCGGTGGCCGACGACCATCAGGCGGCGCTCTCGGTCGGCATCTCGCTGCGCACCATCTGGGTGATCGTCTGGGCCATCGCCGGCTTCGTGGCGTTGGTCGCCGGCGCCATGTGGGGCGCCAAGTCGGGCGTGCAGTTCTCGCTGTCGCTGATCGCCCTCAAGGCCCTGCCCGTGCTGATGCTGGGCGGCTTCACCTCGATCCCCGGCGCCATCGTCGGCGGGCTGATCATCGGCGTGGGCGAAGCCCTGTTCGAGTTCTATGTCGGCCCGGCGATCGGTGGGGCCACGCAGAACTGGTTCGCCTTCATGCTGGCGCTCATCTTCCTGGTGTTCCGGCCCCAGGGCCTGTTCGGCGAAAAGATCATCGAGAGGGTCTGACAGATGTTTTACCGCGAGGCCGGCGACTTCAAGACGTCCTACCGCGACGACGCCCAGACCTTCCCGATCCCCATCGACCGCTGGGCCTATTACGTGATCCTGGCGATCGCCTTCGTGGCGATCCCGCTGGTCATCAACGACTACTGGTCGAAGTCGCTGATGGTGCCCTTCCTGGTCTTCGCCATCGCGGCGCTGGGCCTCAACATCCTGACCGGCTATTGCGGGCAGGTCAGCCTCGGCACCGGCGGCTTCATGGCGGTGGGGGCCTATTCCTGCTACAAGCTGATGACCGCCTTCCCTGACCTGAACGTCTTCTTCGTGGTCATCCTGTCGGGCCTCATCACGGCCGGCGTGGGCGCGCTGTTCGGCCTGCCCAGCCTGCGCATCAAGGGCTTCTACCTGGCGGTGGCGACGCTCGCGGCGCAGTTCTTCCTCGTCTGGCTGTTCAACAAGGTGCCGTGGTTCTACAACTACTCGGCCTCCGGCCAGATCACGGCGCCCGACCGCAGCGTCTTCGGCATCACCGTCATGGGGCCGTCGTCCTCCGCTTCGGCGCAGTACATCTTCTGCCTGGTCTTCGTGTTCGTCCTCGCCTGGCTTGCGCGCAACCTCACCCGGGGGCGCGTCGGCCGGCAATGGGCCGCGATCCGCGACATGGACATCGCCGCGGAGATCATCGGGGTGAACCCGCTCAAGACCAAGCTGACCGCCTTCGCCGTCTCCTCCTTCTACATCGGCGTGGCCGGGGCGCTGTTCTTCGGCGTCTATCTCGGCGCGGCGGACGCGACGGAGGCGTTCGGCATCAACCAGTCCTTCCTCGTGCTGTTCATGATCATCATCGGCGGGCTGGGCTCCATCTTCGGGTCCTTCGCGGGCGCCGCCTTCATGATCCTCATGCCGGTGGCGCTGAAGAACGTCATGACCGGCGGCCTCGGCTGGCCGACCACGCTCGCCGCGCATTTCGAACTGGTCATCATCGGGGCCCTGATCATCGGCTTCCTGATCCTGGAGCCGCACGGTCTCGCCCAGCTCTGGCGCCTGGCGAAGGAGAAGCTCCGGCTCTGGCCCTTCCCCTACTGAGGGGCCGGACCGCCGCAATACCGAGAGAACCCCGGGCAACGGGGCGGACGCATACGATGCAAAGGGAGAGCATCATGAAACCATTCAAGCTGGCCGTCGCCTCGGCGATGCTGGCGCTGGCCGCGGGCCCCGCCCTCGCCCAGCACCTCCTGCCGAGCTTCGTCTACCGGACCGGCCCCTACGCGCCCAGCGGCATCCCCTTCGCCGACGGCGTCTCCGACTACTACACCCTGCTCAACGAGCGCGACGGCGGCGTCGGCGGGGTGAAGATCGACGAGGACGTCTGCGAGACGGCCTACAACACCCAGAAGGGCGTGGAGTGCTACGAGAACATCAAGGGCGATGACCCGCTGGTCATCATCCCGCAGTCCACGGGCATCACCTACCAGCTGATCCCCAAGGCCACCGACGACGAGCTCCCGATCTGGTCGACCGGCTACGGGCGCACCTCGGCGGTGAACGGCAAGGTGTTCCCCTGGGTCTTCATCGTGCCCGGCACCTACTGGGACACCGCCTCCGTGATGATCAAGCACGCCCTGGAGATGGAGGGCGGCTCCCTCGAGGGCAAGAAGATCACGCTGCTCTACCACAACTCCGCCTACGGCAAGGAGCCGATCCGCACGCTGGAGATGCTGGCCGAGAAGCACGGCTACGACCTGACCCTGATCGCCGTGGACCATCCGGGCCAGGAGCAGAAGCAGCAGTGGCTCCAGATCCGGCGCGAGCGCCCGGACTTCGTCTTCATGTGGGGCTGGGGCGTGATGAACCAGGTCGCGGTGCAGGAGGCCGCGAACATCCGCTTCCCGATGGAACGGTTCATCGGCACCTGGTTCTCCGGCTCCGAGGCCGACGTGGAATCCGCGGGCCCGGGCTCGACCGGCTACAAGGCCGCCACCTGGCACCGCACCGGCTCGGACTTCCCGATCTACGAGGACCTGAAGGAGCATGTCTGGGACAAAGGCCTTGGCGCCGGCGACGGCTCCACCCATGGCGAGGTGCTCTACAACCGCGGCCTCTACGTCGCGGCGGTGGTCACCGAGGTCATCCGGGCCGCCCAGGAGGCCACGGGCAAGGACGAGATCACGCCCGCTGAGTTCCGCGACACCTACGAGACCTTCGAGATGACCGAGGAGCGCTGGGCCGAGCTTGGCCTCGAGGGCCTTGCCCCCGGCTTCCAGGTCTCCTGCGCCGACCATGGCGCGCCCCACTCGGTCGCCATCCAGCAGTGGGACGCCGAGGCCGGCGCCTGGGAGGTGATCACCGAGTTCATGGAGCCCGACAGCGAGGTGACCATGCAGCTCGTCGAAGAGGACTCCATGGCCTACGCCAAGGAGAACGACATCGAGCCGCGCACCTGCGAGTGACGCGGTCCGCGGGGGGCCGGCGCGCCGGCCCCCCGCCTCCCAGAGGAATTCCACCGGCCGCGGCGCGCCATGCGCGCGGCCCCAGGCCAGGGACGACGCCGAACGATGACCGACACCGCCCTCGCAGAGCCGACCGCCCCCGGGACCGCCGCCCAGCCCGAGACGGGCGAGCCGCTGCTCCAGGTCTCCAATATCGAGGTCATCTACAACCACGTGATCCTGGTGCTGAAGGGCGTCTCGCTGACCGTGCCCAAGGGCGGCATCACCGCGCTTCTGGGCGGCAACGGCGCCGGCAAGACCACCACGCTCAAGGCCGTCTCCGGCCTTCTGAAGTCCGAGCGCGGCGAGGTCACCAAGGGCCGCATCCTCTACCGCGGCAAGGACATCGCCGAGGCCGACCCCTCCGACACGGTGAAAAGCGGCGTCATCCAGGTCATGGAAGGACGCCACTGCTTCGAGCACCTGACCATCGAGGAGAACCTGATGACCGGCGCCTACACCCGTTCCGCCGGGCGCGCCGAGATCCAGAAGGACCTCGAACTGGTCTACACCTACTTCCCCCGCCTGAAGGAGCGCCGCCACTCCCAGGCCGGCTACACCTCGGGCGGCGAGCAGCAGATGTGCGCCATCGGCCGCGCCCTGATGAGCCGCCCCGAGACCGTGCTGCTGGACGAGCCCTCC
>JBNJGE010000287.1:0-4154 GCA_051747505.1 Pseudomonadota bacterium
CGACGCCCTGCGGCGCCGGGGGCGGACCGGCGCGGGCGGCCTCGCGGCCCAGCCCGAGGCGCGCGGCGGCGATCTCGGCGCGGGTCAGCCGGGCCTCCGAGGCGGAGGGATTGGCGGGCAGCGCGGCCGGGTCGGCCTCCAGGCGGGGCAGGCCGAGGAAGCGGGCGAGCTCGGCAAGCGTCTCCCGCGGGCGGGCGCGAAGGGCCTCGTAGGGCAGAAGATGGATCTGTCCGGGGCGGGCGGCGACGAGGCGGTCATGACTGCGCATCGCCGCCGCCCAGGCACGGGCCTGCAGGAAAGGGTGGTAGCGCCCCCGCTCCCGCCCCCAGCCCGGGGGCAGCGCAGCGTAGGAGCGCAGCATCGCCCAGGGGTCGCGCATCACGAACAGGAAACGGGCGCAGGGGAAGGCGGCGAGGATGTCGTCGGCGCGCAGGTGATCGGGGGCGGAGTTCCAGCCCCAGAGGGGACGGCCGCCCTCGCAGGCCGCCGAGTGCAGCATCGCGCCCCACAGGCGCGCCCAGTCGCCGCCGTCGGCGGCGTCGGCGGCGGCGCGCATCGCCCCGTCCAGCCGGGCGGAGCGGTGGATGGGGGCAGGACCGGGGCCGTCCCAGCCGCGGGCCTCGATCCGCGCGCGGGCGGCGGCGCGGAAGGCGGGAAGCGCGGCCAGGTCCCCGCCGCCCAGCGGGCCGGGGGCGCCCAGCGCCTCCGCCATCTGGGCGGCGTAGGCGTCGTTGATCACCAGCCCGGGGCCGGCCCGGTTCAGGATCAGGCAGACGAGGCTCGAGCCGCTGCGCGCCATGCCGGTGACCACCACGGGGGCCAGCGGATCGGGGGCGAGCGGGTCGGGGGCGGCCGCCGCGGGGGCGGGCTCAGTCCTCGAAATCCTCGGTGAAGCGTCCATAGCGTCCTCCGGCGCGGGCGCGGGGCGGGCGGGGGTCGGCCCGGCGCGGTGCGCCGGTCAGGGCCACGCCCCAGGCGGGGGCGCCGACATCCTCCAGCAGGCGCAGGCCGGCGCGCAGATCGGCCCGCCGCGTGCCCCCCCAGCGGGCGAGCATCGCCGTGCGGTCCGCGAGCGCCGCGACCAGCCGCCCGTCGGCCACCGCCAGCAGGCCCGGCGTGTCGAGCACGATCACCTCGAAGCGCGCGCGCAGCGTCTCCAGCAGCTCTCCCAGCGCAGGGGTGGCGAGCAGGTCGGCCCGCGCCGCCGGGGCCGGGTCGGCGGGCAGGACGGTCAGGCCCGTTCCGGGCTCCCGCCACAGGGCCTCGGTCAGCGGCGTCTCGCCCTCGAGCACGGAGACCAGGTCCGCCCCCCCGGCCACGCCGTAGCGCGCGCCCTGGGCCGGGTCGCGGATATCGGCGTCCACCAGCGCCGTGCGCCGGCCGAGCTGCGCGCAGCTCTCCGCCAGCAGGGCGGCGGCGAGCGACCTGCCCTCCCCCCGCCCCGGCGAGACGACAGCGATGACCAGCGGCCCCTCGGCGCCCGCAAGAAGGGCGGCGCGCAGATCCCGCGCGGCCTCGGCCAGCGGCGAACCGGGCCGCCCCGCGGCGGGGCCGCGCCGCGGGGCGCGCGCCTTCGGCAGGGCGGCGAGCACGGGCAGGCCGGTCTCCCGCTCCGCCTGCTCGACGGAATGCAGGGCGCCGTCGGAGGACTCGCGCAGGAAGGCGACGGCCCCGCCCAGCCCCAGCCCGCCCAGCAGGGCGAAGCCCAGCACCAGCCGCGCGTCGGGCCCCGCGGGGCGCAGGGGGGGCACGGCCTCGGCGATCAGGCGGGCGTCGGGCCGCTCCAGCCCCGCCTGGGCGCGGGTCTCCTTCAGGCGGGCGAGGACGGAGTCGTGCAGCGCGGCCAGCGCCTCGGCCTCGCGCTCCAGCTGGCGCAGGCGGATGTCCCCGCGGGAGCGTTCCGCGGCCTCGGCCTCCAGCGCGGCGATGGAGCGGCGCAGGGCGGCGATCTGCGCCTCGCGCCGCGGCGTGGGCCCGCCCCCCTCCAGCTTGGCGAGCGCGGTGCCGAGCTCGGCCATGCGCCGCCGGGTGGCGGGCAGGCCGGCGCCGCGGCCGGCGGCCAGGCGCGCGCGCTGGGCCTCCGCCGCGGCCTCGGCCTCTTCCAGCCGGCGGGCGGCCTCCTCGAGCCGCTCGGCCAGCCAGTCGGCGGCGCGGCGGGTCGCCTCGAACTTCGCCTCGAGCTGATCGACGATGTACTGGTCGGCGACGGCGTTGGCGATCAGCGCGGCCTTGGCGGGGTCGCGGCTCTCCACCCGGATGGCGATGACACGGCTGACATCCTGCTGGGCGACCTCCAGCCGCGCGCGCAGGGCGGCGACGGCGCGCCGGCCCGCGTCCCATTCGGGCGGATCGGGCGGGGGCGCCGCGGGCGCCCAGCCCAGCCGCTCGCGCGCCAGATCTCGCAGGGCCGTCCGCAGCCGCTCCAGCCGGCCGGGCGGACGCTCGGCCCCGAATTCCGGGTCCTCGCCAAGCCGCAGCTTGGCGACCACGCGGGCGAGAAGCTGCTGCGACTGGACGAGGCGAATCTGCGACTGCACGGCCTGGGCGTCCATGGCCGGAGCCGGCAGGACCTCGTCGAACTCCATGACCCGCGGCGCGCGGGCCTCTAGCAGGATCTCGGCCTGCGCGACGTAGCGCGGGGGCGGGGCCGAGAGGATGGCGGCGGCGAGGCCGAGGCAGAGCGCGCCGCCCAGCGCCGGCGCCAGCCAGCGGCGGGAGAGGACCGAGACCAGCTCCGCGACCGCCGGGGGCGCGGCCGCCTCCGCCGGGGCGGCGGGGCGGAAGGCGCGGCTGGGGGCGGGGGCGGTCACGCGGGGGGCCTCCGGCGTCGCATCGTGGTTTCCGATGCGTTAAGGCTGCGCCCCGAAGGGTTAAGAAATCGTAAGGCCCCCGGCGCTCAGCCCCCGGCGCGCCGATCGCGCGCGGCGGCGCGGTTCTCCAGCCAGTCCACGGGGCGCTGCATCAGGCTCGCCGGCGCCATGCTCAGCGCCATCAGCGGCCGCCAGGCGCGGGTCTCGAAGGCGGTCTCGGAGAAGGCGGTGGCGCCCTCGGGCCGGCCCAGCGCGCTCAGCGCCGCCTTGCGCCCCAGCCAGGGGGAGAGGGCGACGCCGTTGCCCGAATAGCCCAGCGCGAAGAGCGCGCCCTCCGCCGTGCGGCCCAGATGCGGGTGATGGGCGAAGGTGAAGCCCAGCGTGCCGGTCCAGCAATGGGCGAGGGGCTGGTCGGCGAGCTCGGGGAAGGTCTCGGCCATCAGGGCGCGCAGGCGGCGCGCGGCGCGCTCCAGCGGAATCGGGTGGACGGCCGCGCGGCCGCCATAGAGCAGGCGGGTCCCGTCCGACGTGAGGCGGAAATAGCCGGAGCGGCGGCGCGTCTCGACCATCATGCGCCGCCCGGGCGCGAGGCGCTCAGCCGCGCCCTCGGGCAGGGGCTCGGTCACGATGATGTAGGAGGGGACGGCGAAGACCCGCGACCAGACCCCGCGCAGGAAGCGCGGCGTGTATCCGTTGGTGGCGAAGATGACCTCGTCGGCCTCCACCTCCCCCTCCGGCGTGGTCAGGCGCAGACCGGCGCGGCCGCGCCGCAGGCCGGTGACGGGAACCCCGGCGACGACCTCGGCCCCGGCCTCCAGCGCGGCGCGCAGCAGGCCGTCATGGAAGCGGCGCGGGTCGAGGCCGCCATGATCGGGATGCAGGACGCCCCCGAAATAGCGGTCGGAGCCGATCTCGGCGCGCAGATCGCCGGGGCCCAGCACCTCCAGCTCGTAGCCCCCGCGCTCCGTCAGCACCCGCGCCTCGGCGCGCAGCGCCTCGAAATGGGCGCGCGTCCAGGCCAGGCGCAGGCGGCCCCAGCGGCGGAAGCCGGCCTCCACGCGCCCGGCCAGGGCCGCGGTCCAGGCGTAGGCCTCGCGCCCCTCCGCGAAGAGGCGGGCGGCGAGGTCCGGTCCGTAGCGGGCCACGGTCTCCTCACCCCCGAACTTGTGGGGGGAGCCGATCATGCCCGCGTTGCGGGCGGAGGCGCCCTGCCCCGGCGTCCCGGCCTCCAGCACCTGCACGCGCGCGCCGGCCTCGGCCAGCGTCAGCGCGGCGCTCAGGCCGGTGAAGCCGGCGCCGACCACCACGACATCGGGCCGCCCGGACAGGGCCGGGAGGCCGCGT
>JBNJGE010000288.1:0-4138 GCA_051747505.1 Pseudomonadota bacterium
CCGGAAGGAGATCATGACCGACGCCGCCCTCGAGATCAGCCGCCGCCGCGGCCCCGGGCCCGAGCTCTCCGACGGGCTCACGCCCGCGGGCCTTCAGACGCGCGGGGGCCTCGCCCGCCGCCGCGCCTTCGTGGCGGCGCTCAACATCCTGACGCTGGCCGGCGTGATGTGGGGCGCCGCGGAGGTTTTCGGCGCGGGCGGCTGGAGCGCGACGGATGCGGTGATCCTGCTGTGCATCCTGGTCGGCGCGCCCTGGACGATCATGGGGGCCTGGAACGCCGTTCTCGGGCTGTGGCTGCTTCATGGCGCGCGCGACGGGCTCCTGAGCGCGGCTCCGCACATGGAGGCGGATCAGGAGGCGCCGGTCCGGCCGCGCACCGCCGTGCTGATGTTCCTGCGCAACGAGCCGCCGGACCGGGCGCTGGCCCGGCTGGCGGAGGTGCGCCGCTCGCTCGATGCGACGGGCTGGGGGGCGCGCTACGACGTCTATGTCCTTTCCGACAGCTCCGACCCGGAGATCATCGCGCAGGAGGAGGCCGCGCTCGCCCGCTGGCGGCCCAGGCTGGGCGATGTCACCTACCGCCGCCGGGCGCGCAACGACGGCTTCAAGGCCGGCAACATCCGAGATTTCCTGCGCCGCTGGGGGCGGGGCTACGACCTGTTCCTGCCTCTGGACTCCGACTCCCTGATGTCGGGGGAGGCGATCCTGCGCATGACGCGCATCATGCAGGCCCATCCGCGGCTTGGCATCCTGCAGAGCCTGGTGGTCGGGACGCCGACGCGCTCCGCCTTCGCGCGCCTGGTCCAGTTCGGCATGCGCCACGGCATGCGCAGCTTCACCATGGGCGCGGCCTGGTGGCATGGCGACTGCGGCCCCTACTGGGGGCACAACGCGCTGGTCCGCGTGGCGCCCTTCCGCGCCGGATGCGGGCTGCCGCGCCTGCCCGGGCGCCCGCCGCTGGGGGGCGACATCCTCTCCCACGACCAGATCGAGGCCGCGCTGATGCGCCGGGCGGGTTGCGAGGTGCGCGTCCTGCCCGTGGAGGACGAGAGCTGGGAGGACAATCCGCCGACCCTGATGGAGTTCGCCCGGCGCGACCTGCGCTGGTGCCAGGGCAACATGCAGTATCTCAAGCTGCTCGGCCTGTCGGGGCTGACGCCGATGAGCCGCTTCCAGGTCTTTGCCGCCGTCGCGATGTATTTCAGCGCTCCCGCCTGGATGCTGCTGACGCTGACGGCGGCGGCCAAGATCGTGAGCGGGGAGACGGGCGACGTGAACCTCGCCTTCGGCGTGGCGATGTTCCTGGTGATGTTCGCCATGAGCCTCGTCCCCAAGATCGCCGGCTGGATCGACACCGCGCTGACCCCGGGCGGGGTGGCCCGCTACGGCGGCGCGGGGCGCTTCGCGGCAGGGGCGGCGGCGGAGACGCTGTTCTCCATGCTGCTCGCCCCCGCCGCCGCGCTGCGGGTGACGCTCTTCCTCGCCGGGCTCGTCTTCGGGCGCGTCGTGCGCTGGGGCGGGCAGGTCCGCGACGCCCACGCCCTGAGCTGGGGGGAGGCGGCGCGCGGGCTGTGGCCGCAGACGCTGTTCGGCCTTGCCCTGGGCGGGACGATCGCCATCGGGGCGCCCGCGGCGCTGCCCTGGGCGGCGCCGGTGCTTGCGGGTCTGGCCCTGTCGATCCCCTTCGCCGTGCTCACCGCCGCGCCGGGCTTCGGCGCCTGGGCGGAGCGCGCGGGGCTTGCCGCCGTGCCGGAGGAGACTGCGGCCCCGGAGGCCCTGGGCGCGCTCGACGATCCGGGGCCAACGCCGGCCGTCACCCGCGCCGCCTGAGGCGACACGGCGTTGCGCGTCGCGCCCTCGGGACGGGCCGGCCGCGCAACGAAACCCCGACCGGGCGCGGGGGCGTCGAAGCCCCTTGCGAATCCCGCCGGTCTGCCGCCGGATGATTGACGCCGCCGCCTCGCCGGTGCTTCCTACGGCCGACGTCGCCGCAGCCGGAGACCCCGATGATCGCGCATCCCTACCTGCTCTTTCTGGGCGACGCGCCCGACCCCCTCGCCGCCAAGGTCGCCCAGGGCATCCGCGACTGGCGCCCGGACGCCTCCGTGGGCCAGCTGCGCCTTCCCGGCTGCAAGGCGGACATGGGCCTGCCGGACATGACGATCGACCAGGCGGTCTCGGCCGGCGCGCGCACGCTGGTCGTCGGCGTGGCCAACCGCGGCGGCGTGATCTCCGACAGCTGGCGGGCGGTGCTGCGCGAGGCGCTGGAGAAGGGCCTCGACCTCGCCTCGGGCCTGCACAACCTGCTGCGCGACGAGCCCGACCTGGTCGAGGCCGCCCGCAAGCACGGGCGGGAGCTGCACGACGTGCGCGTTCCCGACCGCGCCTATCCCATCGCCAACGGCGTCGCGCGCCGGGGCAAGCGACTGCTGACGGTCGGCACCGACTGCTCGGTGGGCAAGATGTACACCTCGCTGGCCATCGAGCGGGCGCTGGCCGAGCGCGGGGCGAAGGCCACCTTCCGCGCCACCGGGCAGACCGGCATCCTCATCACGGGGGAGGGCGTGCCCCTCGACGCCGTGGTGGCCGACTTCATGGCCGGCTCGATCGAGTGGCTGACGCCGGACAACGACGACGACCACTGGGACATCATCGAGGGGCAGGGCAGCCTGTTCCACGCTTCCTATTCGGGCGTGAGCCTCGCCCTGATCCATGGCGGCCAGCCGGACGCGCTGGTGGTCTGCCACGAGCCCACGCGAGAGCACATGCGCGGGCTGCCGGACTACGCCATGCCCTCGCTGGAGGCGGTGCGCGACCTGGCGGAGATCATGGGCCGCATCGTGAACCCCGCCTGCCGCACGGTCGGCATCTCCGTGAACACCGCCGCCATGTCGCAGGAGGAGGCCGTGGACTACCTCGCCGCGCTGGAGGCCGAGTTCGAGCTGCCGGCTGTCGACCCCTTCCGCCAGGGCGCCGGCCGGATCGTGGACGCGCTCGTCTGATGGAGCTGCGCACGATCACGGCGCGGCGGGAGGTCTTCCGCCTGCGCGAGACCTTCACCATCTCCCGCGGCTCGCGCAGCGAGCAGGTGGTGGTGACGGCGGAAATCTCGGACGGCCATCACACCGGGCGCGGCGAGTGCACGCCCTATGCCCGCTACGGCGAGACGGTCGAGGGCGTCATCGCGGCCATCGAGGGCCTGCCGCTGAAGGGGCTGATGCGCGAGACGCTGCCCGACCTGCTGCCCGCGGGCGCGGCGCGCAACGCGGTCGACTGCGCGCTGTGGGACCTCTCGGCCAAGCGGACCGGCGCGAGGGTCTGGCAGCTCGCCGACCTGGCCGAGCCGGGGCCGGAGATCACCGCCTACACCCTGTCGCTCGCCGAGCCGGAGGTCATGCGCCGCAAGGCGGCCGAGCACGCCCACCGGCCCCTGCTGAAGATCAAGCTGGGGGGCGAGGGCGACATGGCCCGGCTGGAGGCGGTGCGCGAGGGCGCGCCGGCCGCGCGGATCATCGTGGACGCCAACGAGGGCTGGAGCGCGGTGGAATACGCCGAGCTTGCGCCCGCCCTGCAACGCCTGAACGTGGCGATGGTCGAGCAGCCCCTGCCGGCCGGCGAGGACGACGCGCTGGCCGGGATCGACCGCCCCGTGCCCGTCTGCGCCGACGAGAGCTGCCATGACCGCGCCTCGCTCGACGCTCTGTCCGGCAAGTACGACCTGATCAACATCAAGCTCGACAAGACCGGCGGTCTGACCGAGGCGCTGGCCCTGCGGGAGGCCGCCCGCGCGGCCGGCTACGGCGTGATGGTCGGCTCCATGATGGGCACCTCGCTCGCCATGGCCCCGGCGGTGCTCGTCGCCCAGGGCGCGGCCTTCACCGATCTCGACGGCCCGCTGCTTCTGGCCGAGGACCGCGATCCGCCGCTGCATTACGACGCCGAAGGCGTCCACCCGCCCACGCCCGAGCTCTGGGGCTGAGAGGAGAGCCGCCCATGTCCCGCACCGTCTACGTCAACGGCGACTGGCTGCCCGAGGCCGAGGCCCGCGTCTCGGTCTTCGACCGCGCCTTCCTGTTCGGCGACGGGGTCTACGAGGTCGTCTCGGTCCTCGACGGCAAGCTGCTGGACTATGCCGGG
>JBNJGE010000289.1:0-4124 GCA_051747505.1 Pseudomonadota bacterium
CTGCCGGAGGGCTTCGACGCGCGCGCGGGCGAGCGGGGCGGCCGTTTCTCGGGCGGCGAGCGCCAGCGCCTGACCATCGCGCGGGCCATGCTCAAGGACGCGCCCATCCTGCTGATGGACGAGCCGACCTCCGCGCTCGACGCCGAATCCGAGGCCGCGGTGCGCGAGGCGCTCGACCGGCTGTCCCACGGGCGCACGACGCTGGTGATCGCGCATCGCCTCTCGACCATCCGCGACGCGGACCTGATCGTGGTGATGGATGCGGGCCGCATCGTGGAGACCGGCGCCCATGACCGGCTGCTGGCGCGCGGCGGGCTCTACGCCGATCTCTACCGCCTCCAGTTCCGCGAGGCCGCCGAATGACCGACTCGCCCATGGATCGTCTGATCGAGCTGCTGGCGCGGCTGCCGGGCCTCGGCCCCCGCTCCGCCCGGCGCGCGGCGCTGCATCTGGTCAGGAAGCGCGACCTCCTGCTCGCGCCGCTGGCCGAGGCGATGGCCGAGGTCGCGCACAGGGTCCGCCCCTGTCCGGTCTGCGGGAACGTCGCGACGGGGGAGCTTTGCGACATCTGCGCGGACCCCAGGCGCGACAGGGGGCTGATCTGCGTCGTGCAGGACGTCTCCGACCTCTGGGCGATGGAGCGGGGGGGCGCCTATAAGGGGCGGTATCACGTTCTGGGCGGCCTGCTTTCTGCGCTGGACGGGGTCGGGCCCGAGGAGCTGGGCCTGCCGCGGCTGGCCGAGCGGGCGCGCGAGGAGGCGCGCGAGATCATCCTCGCCCTGCCGGCGACGATCGATGGCCAGACCACGGCCCATTACATCGCCGAGGCCATGCCCGAGGGGCTGCCCGTCACCTCGCTCGCCCAGGGCGTGCCCATCGGCGGCGAGCTGGATTATCTCGACGACGGGACCATCGACGCGGCCCTGCGCGCGCGCAAGGCGCTGTGAGGGGCGGGCCCCGTCACGCCATCCGCGAGGCGCGGGAATGTCCGGCATCTGAGGTCGGCTCGGCGCCCGGAGCGGGAACGGGCGAACAACCAAGACCCGACGCCGTTCGACACGCCGGGCCTTGGCATCATCCCGCGATCCCCCTCAGGGCATCGCCGCATCTCTCGCAGCGTTCCGAGCCGAGCCCTCAGGCTGCGGCGCGCCTGCGGCCAACGGAGACCAAGCCCGCAAGTCCGAAGGCCAGGAGGGCGAAAGCGCCCGGAAGCGGGACCGCGGCGAAATCCCGGGGCACCACCTCGCCGCCTTCTGTGACGTCGAGCCCGCCGCTCAGGCCCTCGGAGCCCGAGAGGGCCCCATCGCATATACCCGAGAGGCTGTTCTGATCCAGCGTCACCGCGGCGGTGTCGGCGAGAAGCCGGCCGCAGAGATTCGTCGCGCCGGTGTTCGCCGTGATCGACTCTGAGGCGAGGATGTTGCCCATGAACGTCGTGTTCGTATCGAGGGTGGCGGAGCTTCCGACGTTCCAGAACAGGCCGGCGCCCGAGCCGGTTCCGGTCACGTCCACCACCGCGTTGGGCGAGGTGATCAGCGTGCTGGGCATCTGGAAGACCCAGGCCGCGTTGGCGTTGCCGCCGCCGTCAAGGGTCAGCGTGCCCGACAGGTTGGTCGTCCCGGCCGGGACCGTATAGACGCCCGGCGAAAGCGTCTGGCCGGCCAGATCGGCCGACAGAAGGGTTCCGGAGCCGAGCGAGTCCAGGTAGTTCCGCGACGTCGTGAGCTGAGTCTGGGCCGACTGCGCCAGCGCGGTGTCGGAGTGAACCAGCCCGTCGGTCACCTGCGGATCGGAGACGGCCAGACCGGACGTGCTGTTGAACCCCGTGATCGACGTGCCGGGCGAGACGCCGACATTCCCGCGGACGGAACTGGTGGGCACGTTGGTGACGGTCGACGCGCCCAGCACGGTGAAGCTCGACAGATCCGCCTCCATGATCGGCGTGGCGAGCGCCGGCAGAGGGGCGCAGGCGAGTCCGGCGAGAAACGGGAGCGCGGCTGTTGCAGATTTCAGGCGCGAGATCATGATCAAACTCCAGTTTGAGCGGAATAACCCGCTCGATTCGAAAGCCCCCCATACCGTAGATAACACAATTTATAGATTAGAGAAGCGTAATGAGATTGGCGTGCTTTATAATCTCGTTGTGTAATACAATCACTAATAAAACGCTCTCTGTATGATTTCAGTGAAACGCGGGAGGGTCCCGCCGGTGGGAGCGGGACCCTCCCACCGGCGTTCTGCAGGCTCGGGGCATGAGAGACGCGCGTTCGACAGGCGGCCCACGCTCCTGGCCGCGCCCATCCTTCTCGACCATCCGTGCCGACTGCGAGGCCGAGCAGGAAACGATCCGGGGGACCGTTTCCGGCGAACGGCTTCCTTCAAGCCAGCGCCCTGAGCCCAGGCGACCGGCATGAGATCCGAAGCCGGCGCCGCGTGATGACCGGGGACGAGACGCAGCTCTATGCTGACACCACGCGTTCCGGAGGCCGGGTGCGACGGGCGCCGCGCCCTTCCCATGCCCTGTCACGGGGTCTATACAGCCGGCCATGAGCGGGACCGGAGCGATCATGCGCCCCCTCGGGGCCGAGCGAATTACCGGCCCGGCCTCCTGACCCCGTCGCGGTCGGGAGCGCCGGCGACCCTCCGCGCGCGGGGCGCAGGCTCCGCGCGGCCCCTCGCCCGCCCGGACCCATTGCGCAGACAACGGAGCGCCGCCCCATGTGCGCCGACACCCCCGACCCCGAGACCCTGCCGGATTACAAGGACACCCTGTTCCTGCCGCGCACCGACTTCCCGATGCGCGCGGGGCTGCCGAAGCGCGAGCCGGGCTGGCTGGCCCGCTGGCAGGAGATCGGCGTCTATGACCGGCTGCGGGAGAAGGCGGAGGGTCGCCCCGCCTTCGTCCTGCATGACGGGCCGCCCTACGCCAACGGGCACCTGCATATCGGGCACGCGCTCAACAAGATCCTGAAGGATTTCGTGGTCCGCTCCCAGCAGATGCTGGGGCATGACAGCCGCTACGTGCCGGGCTGGGACTGCCACGGCCTGCCGATCGAGTGGAAGATCGAGGAGCGCTACCGGGAGAAGGGCCTCGACAAGGACGAGGTCCCGGTCAACGACTTCCGCGCCGAGTGCCGGAAATTCGCCGAGGAATGGATCGACGTCCAGCGCGAGGAGTTCCAGCGCCTCGGCGTGACCGGCAACTGGGACGATCCGTATCTGACGATGGCCTACGGGGCCGAGGCGGTGATCGCGGCGGAGTTCATGAAGTTCGTCATGAACGGCAGCCTCTATCGCGGCTCCAAGCCCGTGATGTGGTCGGTGGTGGAGAAGACCGCGCTGGCCGAGGCGGAGGTCGAGTATCACGAGCACCAGTCCCACCAGGTCTGGGTGAAATTCCCGGTGGTGCGGACCTATGCCAGCGGGCACGAGTGGAACGACGAGCGGGATTCGCGCCACGCCGAGACCTTCGTGAACGGGCATCAGGCGCTGCACGCCTCGGTCGTGATCTGGACGACGACGCCCTGGACGATCCCCCAGAACCGGGCGGTCGCGTTCAACCCGGACATCTCCTACGGGCTCTACCGCGTGACGGAGGCGCCGGAGGGGAATTGGGCGGCGACCGGGGACCTGTATCTGCTGGCCGACGCGCTGGCCGAGGACGTGATGGGGCGGGCGCGTGTCGAGGCCTGGGAGCGGGTGCGGGACGTCCCCGCCGAGGAGCTGTCGGAGATGACGCTCGCCCATCCGCTTCGCGGGGCCGAGGGCGCGCAGGGCGAGTGGGACTATGACGTGCCGATGCTGGCGGGCGAGCATGTCACGGACGATGCGGGGACGGGCTTCGTGCATACCGCGCCCTCCCACGGCGCCGACGACTACGAGCTCGGGCGCAGGCACGGGTTGCCGATGACCTGGAACGTGCTGGAGGATGGCAGCTTCCGCGAGGACCTGCCTTTCTTCGGCGGCGCGGTGATCTTCAACCAGAAGGGCAAGGAGGGCGACGCCAACAAGCGCGTCATCGACAAGCTGGCCGAGGCCGGGGCGATGGTCGCGCGCGGGCGGCTGAAGCACTCCTACCCGCATTCCTGGCGCTCCAAGGCGCCGCTGATCTTCCGCAACACGCC
>JBNJGE010000290.1:0-4118 GCA_051747505.1 Pseudomonadota bacterium
CATAGACCGCGACCATCGCCACGCCCAGGGCCGCGAACAGCTCCAGCACCGCCGAGGACAGGAAGGCCACCCGCAGCACCGCCATGCTGCGCGCGCGCACCCCCTCGGAGCGCGCGGCGAAATCCGCCGCCATGCGCTCGCGCGCGTCGAGCAGGCGGATGTCGGGCAGGGCGGCGAGGCGTTCCATCAGCAGCGTGTTCATGTCGCCGATCTCGGCCATCTGCCTGCGGCTGGCCTCCTTCGCGGCCATGCCGACCAGCGCCATGAAGACCGGGATCAGGGGGCCGGCCACCAGCAGGATCAGCGCCACGGCCCAGGAGACGGAGAGGCTGAGCGCCAGGATCGCCGGCGGGACGACGGCCACGCGCAGCGCCGCGGGCCGGTAGCGCGAGAGATAGGGGACGAGGGCCGGGAGCTTCTGGGCGGCCATGGCGGCGACGGCGGCCGCGCTGCGCTCTCCCGCCTCCTCCGCGCGCAGGCTTTCGGCCTCGACAAGGCGGCGGCGCTCGGTCGCCAGCACCTCGTCGGCGGCGGCGAAGAGGCGCGCGCCCGCCCGGTCCTCCAGCAGCGCCCGCGCCGCGCCCAGCGCCAGAAAGCCGAGCGCCGCCCAGAGGGTTCCGGCGCCGCCGGCCGCCCCCGTCACCCAGCCGGCGATCGCCCAGGCGACGAGGGCCGCCTGGGCCGGCCAGAGCAGCGACGCGGCGGCCGAGAGCATTCCGGCAAGTCGCAGCGGGCGCGCGACGGAGGCGTCGATCGCGGCCAGCCGCGCCGCGTCCGCGGCGGGCGGAGGGTCCGAGGGATGGTTTCGGCGGGGCGGGGTCATCTGGGACAGGCGTTCGTCTCCGCGCCTCTTGCCCGAGGCGGTTGGGATCAGGGGATCATGGCGCGCGCCGGGATTCGGCGCGACCTCTGGCCACGTGACGCCCGGGCGGCCGCGGAGGCGGCGAGAGCGGTCCGGCGGGGCCTTCGGCCCCCGGAAGCGGGGGCGCGGCCTTGTTCCGGTCCGGGACTCAGCCGCATCGCGGGATCGCGCAGGATGCGCCTGCCAGGGGGGGCGGCGCGAGGATCACGCCGGTTTTCGCGCAATTAGGCAGGCCCAGGTGATATGGCCGCCGGCCAGCGCGGTTCGCCAGCGGGCGATGCTCTCCGCGATCCGGGCCGCCGCCCCGGGATCGAGTCCCGGCACGGGCCCGGAGAGGCGTTCGGCCTGTTTCGCGTAGTGGCGGCGGATGTCGTCGGGACGCTCTTCGGCATGCTCGAGGACGAAGCCGGCCTTGACGGCGAGGCTCCGGTAGTCGCGGGGCGTCGCGCCGGCCTTCGCGCCCAGCCGCGCGAAGGCGGCCTCGATCAGGGCGAGATCCGCGCCTTCGGCCGTGAGGATGTCGGAGAGGGCGAACACGCCGCCCGGTCGCAGGACGCGGCGGACCTCCGAGAAGACCCTGGCGCGATCGCCCGAATGGATCAGCGATTCCTGGCAGATCACGGCGTCGAAGGTTTCGGCGTCGCGCCCGATCGCGTGGAAGTCGCCGGGCTCGACGGCGATCCTGTCGGCAAGGCCCGCTTCGGCGTTGGCCCTGCGGGCCTCCTTGACGCAGACCCGCGAGATGTCGGTCCCGCTCGCGCGGCAGCCGCGCCGGGCCTGGGCCCGGAGGGTGCCTCCGTAGCCGCAGGCGATGTCGAGGACCCGGTCGCCGGCGCGCAGGCCCGCGAGGTCCAGCAGCCGCCGCGTCATCGCCTCCGACGCTTCGGCCACGGTCTCGTCGCCGGTTTCGTAGCGGCCGATATGGATGTCCGACCCGCCCCAGCACAGACGGTAGAAGTCCGCCGCATCCGCGCCGTCATAGTAGGCGGCCGAGGCCAGCGCGTTCGTGTCGTCTGTCGTCACGTCGATCTCCCCTGCCGCGGCCTTGCGCATGCCTGCGTAACGAACGGCACGGCGCGGGGCCTCGCCCCTGAGGCGCAGGGGCGCGGACGGGCATCGGGCCGTGGCGCGAGCGCGACAGTCGCATGCCGCCCGCGTCGAGGCCTGGCCGGAGGGCGGCCGTCTCGGGCGGAGCGGGGCGCCGCCGGACGCGGGCTCAGGCCAGGCCCCAGACGAGGACCCAGGCGGTGAGTCCGAGGCCGCCCAGCAGGGTGTAGAGGCCGTTCCAGCGCAGGCCCACATGGCGCGCGCCGACCCCGGCCAGGGCCCCGATCAGCAGCGTGGTGGCGGTGAAGGGGGAGCTCGCCCCGGTCAGGGCCCAGCCGGCGGTGATGGCGACGATCAGGGCGTCGGGGGTGAGGCCGAGCGCCTCGGGCGCGGGCAGGACGGGGGCGATGAGGGTGACCGACAGGATCGGGTTCATCCCGATCTGCCCGGCCAGCGGGATCAGCCAGACCAGCGCGGCGAGGATGACCCAGGCGGGCAGGCCGTCGAGCGCCACGCCGCGGGCGGCGAGCAGGGGCGTCAGAAGGCCGGAGCCCAGCGTGCCGATGAGGCCGGCCAGCATCAGCAGCGCGATCTCGCCGCGATAGGCGGGCAGCTCGCGCAGGACGTAGTCGGCGCTCCGGCGCCCGGCCTGGCGCAGAGGCGCGTGGCCGGAGGACTGGACGACGGCCCAGCCGAAGGCGAGGGCGGGGGCGACGACCATCACCACCCCCACGGCGCGCACGCCGCTGGCGAGATGCAGGCCGCCGACCAGCAGGACCAGCAGCGCCAGCAGAAGGACGAGCGGCGCCATCAGCCGCCAGGAGCCCTCGGCCGGCGCGCGGGGGCCGGGCGCGCGCGACAGGCGCGGCTTGAAGAGCGTGTCGAGCGCCCAGCCGAGGCCGGCCAGGAACAGCCCCGTCGCGAGGCAGGGCAGCGCGGCGCCGGCCCAGCTGGCGCCGGGGATCAGCGAGGTGGAGATGGCGATGGCGAAGGCGAGCGGCGACCAGGGCAGCGTGGAGACGAGGCCGCGCTGGATGGCCAGCAGCATCCGCCGCTGGCGGTGGGCGCGCAGCTCCTCGTCGGGCTCCTCCCGCGCGCTGGCGGCGGCGAGGCCGCCGAGCAGGGCGATGGCGCCGTAGTTGAGGATCAGGCCGAAGAGCTGCCCGCCCAGCGTCAGCGCCGCGTAGCGCCGCCCCGGCGGCTGGGCGGCGAGGAAGCGCCCGCAGGCGCGGATGGCGGCCGAGCCCTCGGCGGCGTGGCGCAGGGTGGCGAGGGCGGCGAAGAAGGCGGCGATGAAGGCCGCCTTGTCGAGCGCGCGGGCGAGCAGGGCGGGCCAGTCGGGCAGCGTGGCGGCGGCGAGGGCCGTGAGCGCGGCGCCCACGGCGGCGAAGAGGCCCCGCGTCCAGCGCACGCGCGAGGTCAGAAGCGCGATCAGCAGCAGCGCCAGCCCTTCCCGCGTCAGGGAGAGGCCGGGCGCCTGCGCGCCCCATTCGTCCAGCGCCGTCAGCACGGTCACCGCGAGGGCGAGCAGGCCGGAGAGGCGATCCATGGCGGGGGCGAGGGAGGGGGGCATGGGCGGAGTCGCGGGCCGGGGGGAGGGGGGCGCTCAGTCGGTGATGATCTCGTAACCGTCGGCGACGAGCGACCGGACGCTCGGGTGACCGTCGAACCCCGACTCGAGGGTCGCCGACGTCTCCTCGACCTCCTCGTGGACGTCGTAGACGCCGGCGCAGTAGTCACACACCTGTACGTGCGACTCCACGGCGGCGTAGAGGGCGTGGTAGTCGTGGTCTTCGTCGGCGAGTTCGGGGACCCACTGCGTCCCCGCGCCGTCGAAGACGACCTCGACGTCGTCACCTCGCTCGTCGAACTCCCGGGCGGTCTGGAGGGCGTTGACGACGCGACCGAGATCGGATCGCGCTTCGGTTCCGGCGAGGACGATGAGTGCTGCGTCTGGCATGCAACCGCCCGTAGTCGCGGCGGGGGTAACCCCGTTGTGGGCTCGTGTGCGCGGCACGAACGACCGGCGACCGACGGGGGGCGAGCGACGGACGACGCGCCGCGGACGGCTCGATCCGAACCGGGAGGTGACGACGCGTGACCGTCGTGCTCGACGGCGAGTCGTTGACCCCCGAGGACGTCGCCGCCGTCGCTCGAGACGACGCCACCGTCTCGGTCGCCGACGACGCCCGCGAGCGGGTACAGGCCT
>JBNJGE010000291.1:0-4052 GCA_051747505.1 Pseudomonadota bacterium
GAAGGCCACGGCGCTGGAGGGGCTGTGCCGGTCGCGCGGGCTGGCCTTCCTGCGCTTCGACTACACCTGCCACGGTCAGAGCTCCGGCGACTTCGAGACCGAGGGCTGCATCGGCGCCTGGCTCGGTGACGCGCGCGACGCGCTGCGCGAGCTGACCACGGGGCCGCAGATCGTGGTGGGCTCCTCGATGGGCGGGTGGATCGCGCTGCTGCTGGCGCGGGAGCGGCCGGAGAAGCTGGCCGGGCTTGTCGGGGTCGCCGCGGCGCCGGACTTCACGCAGAACGGGATGGAGGCGGACTTCACCCGCGCCCAGCGGGAGGAGATGGAGACGCTGGGCAAGGTGGAGCTCCCCTCGGAGTATTCGGACGAGCCCTACCTGATCACGCGCAAGCTGATCGAGGACGGGCGGGACCACCAGGTGCTGACGCGCCCGCTGCATCTGCCCATGCCGGTGCGGCTGCTGCAGGGGACGGCGGACGCTGACGTGCCCGTGGACTGGGCGCTGCGGCTTCTGGAGCACGCGGAGGGGCCGGATCTGCGGCTGCTGCTGGTCAAGGGCGCGGATCACCGCTTCTCGGAGCCCCGGGAGCTCGGGATCCTGGCGCAGACGCTGGACGAGATGCTGTTCGAGATGGGCGGCTGAGCGCGGCGATCCGCGCGGCGGGGGCGCCGGTCGCGACGCCGGGCCGAGGCGCTTCGCCGGTCCCGCCGCTCGCGCAGATGTGAAATCCGGGCCCTGCGGGGAAACGATCCGTTCATCAAACCGGTTGCCCCGGCACGCGGGTCGCGACATGCTCCCGCGGGGAACGCGCCTCGGCGCGGAAGGGGAGGCATCGTGACTCCGCAGGCTGGCAGCACTGCGCCGGAGCGGCCGGAGCGCGGCGGGCTCGACCCGCACGCGCCGCCGGTTCTGGAGGTCTCGGGCCTGACCGTCGCCTTCGGGCGGGGGCGGGCGGCGCAGGAGGTCGTCTCCGACGTCTCCTTCGCCCTGCGCCGGGGGGAGACGCTGGCCATCGTCGGCGAATCCGGCTCCGGCAAGACGCTGACGGGCAAGGCGCTGCTGCGCATCCTGCCCCGCGGCGCGCAGGTCGTCGCGGGAAAGGCCCTGTTCCGCGACCGCGAGGGCGCCACGCAGGACCTGCTGGCGCTGTCGCGCCGGCGCATCCGGGACGTGCGCGGCGGGCGCATCTCCATGATCTTCCAGGAGCCGATGAGCTCTCTCTCGCCCCTGCACACCGTGGGCGAGCAGACGGCCGAGGCGGTGCGCCTGCACAGCGGCCTGCGCGGCGAGGCGGCGCGGAGGCGCTGCTACGAGATCTTCGACCAGGTCGGCTTTCCCGACCCGAAGCGCGCCTACGACGCCTACCCGTTCGAGCTCTCGGGCGGGCTGCGCCAGCGCGCCATGATCGCCATGGCGCTGGTCTGCAAGCCCGAGCTGATGATCGCCGACGAGCCGACCACGGCGCTGGACGTGACCACCCAGGCCCAGGTTCTGGACCTGATGAAACGCCTGCAGAAGGAGATGGGCCTGTCGGTGATCCTGATCACCCACGATCTCGGCGTGGTGGCGAACATGGCCGACCGGGTCACCGTCATGCGTCGCGGGCGGGTGGTGGAGACCGGGGCGGTGCGCGACATCCTGGAGCGCCCGGGCCATGCCTACACCCGCCAGCTGATCGCCGCCGCCCCCGACATTCCGGAGGAAGGGGCGCGGGGCGCGGGCGCGGTGCGCGACCCGATCTTCTGGGCGCGCAACCTGTCCAAGACCTATGCCAGCCGCCGCTCCGGCTTCGGGGCGCCGCCGCCGGACGTCACGGCGGTGCGCGACGTGGAGCTGGCGGTGGGGCGCAACGAGACGCTGGCGATCGTGGGGGAATCCGGATCCGGCAAGTCCACCATCGCCAAGCTGATGCTGCGTGCGGAGGAGCCCGACCCGGGCGCCGTGATCGGCTTCAAGGGCGCCGACGGGCGGGAGCTGGACGTCACGCAGCTCTCGGGCCAGGCGCTGAAGAACTTCCGCGCCAAGGTGCAGATCGTCTTCCAGGACCCCTACGCGTCGCTGTCCCCGCGCATGCCGGTGATGGACATCCTGACCGAGCCGCTGCGGGTGCACGGGCGCGGCACGCGGGCCACGCGGCGCGACCACGCCGCCGGGCTGATGCGCAAGGTGGGGCTGTCGCCCGACCACCTGTTCCGCTTCCCGCACGCCTTCTCGGGCGGGCAGCGCCAGCGCATCTCCATCGCGCGCGCGCTGGCCCTGCAGCCGGAGCTTCTGGTCTGCGACGAGCCGACCTCGGCGCTGGACGTCTCGGTGCAGGCGCAGGTGCTGGACCTTCTGAAACAGCTTCGCGACGAGATGGGGCTGAGCTATCTTTTCATCTCCCACGACCTGACCGTGGTGGCCGACCTGGCCGACCGGGTGGCGGTGATGCGCCGCGGGCGGATCGTGGAGCAGGGGCCGGCCGAGCGGCTGTTCCGCGACCCGCGCCACCCCTACACGCGGGCGCTGATCGCGGCCTCGCCCGAGCCCGACCTGAGCCGCCGGCTGGACCTGGCCGCCGTCGCGCAGGGGGCCGGGGAGCCGGACAGCTGGCCCTCCCCCTACCGCTATTCCGGCGACGAGGCGCCGGGATTGCTGGAAGTCGAACCCGGACATTTCGTAAGGTGCGCCGCATGACCCGTCCGAACACCCGCTCTCTCGCCCGACCGCTCGCGGCCGCGCTGGCTCTCGCCGCCGCGCTCGCCGCCGCGCCCGACGCCCGGGCGCAGGTCGAGCCGGCGGAGACGCCCTTCCTCAAGGACAAGGTGGCCGCGGGGGAGCTGCCCCCGGTGGCCGAGCGCCTGCCCTCCGAGCCGCTGGTGGTGGACCTGGAGGCCAAGGGGCGCGAATTCGGCCGGCCCGGGGGGACGATCCGCACGATCTTCACCCGCTCCAAGGACATCCGCTACATGGTGGTCTACGGCTACGCCCGGCTGGTGGGCTACGACCACGAATACGGGCTGAGCCCCGACCTGCTGCGCGACGTGGAGGTGGAGGAGGGCCGGAAGTTCACCCTGCGTCTGCGCGAGGGGCACAGGTGGTCGGACGGCGACGACTTCACCGCCGAGGACTTCCGCTACTGGTGGGAGGACGTGGCCAACAACCCCGATCTCTACCCCTCCGGCCCGCCGGCGCTGCTGCTGGTGGACGGAAAGCCGCCGGAGGTGAGCTTCCCCGACGAGACCACGGTGGTCTACGAGTGGCACGCCCCGAACCCGCGCTTCCTGCCGGCGCTGGCGGAGGCGCGGCCGCCCTTCATCTACCGCCCCTCCCACTACATGAAGAAATATCACGGGGACTACGCCGACCCCGACAAGCTTCAGGAGGTGATGGAGCGCACCAAGTCGCGCAACTGGGCGCAACTCCACAACAAGTACGACAACATGTACAAGAACGACAATCCCGAGCTGCCCACCCTGCAGCCCTGGATGAACACGACGCGGCCA
This sequence comes from Pseudomonadota bacterium, assembly GCA_051747505.1. Classification (GTDB taxonomy): domain Bacteria; phylum Pseudomonadota; class Alphaproteobacteria; order Rhodobacterales; family Rhodobacteraceae; genus Albimonas. The sequence goes on from JBNJGE010000291.1 coordinate 3,487, forward strand.
AACGGCCAGCGCTACGTTCTTGTCCGCAACCCCTTCTATCACCGCGTGGACGCCAACGGCGTTCAGCTTCCCTATGTCGACAAGGTGGAGACGGCGATCGCCGCCGCGGGGCTCGTCGCCTCCAAGGTGACGCTGGGCGAGAGCGACCTGCAGATCCGCTCGCTCTCCTTCTCCGACGCGCCGGTGCTCAAGAAGGGGGAGGAGACGGGGGACTACACCACCTTCATCTGGAGGAACGGCGCGGCCTCGGAGATCGCGCTCTACCCCAACCTCAACTACGCCGACGACGCCTTCCGGGAGCTGTTCCGCACCGCCGACTTCCGCCGCGCGCTGTCGCTGGGGATCGACCGGCGATCCATCAACAAGTCGCTGTTCTACGGGCTGGCGAAAGAGCGGGCCGTGGCGCCGCTGGAGGCGAGCCCGTTCTTCACCGAGGCGCGCGCGCAGGCCTGGGCCGAGTTCGACCCCGAGCGCGCCAACGAGATGCTGGACGCGCTGGGGCTCGACGAGCGCCGGCGCGACGGCACGCGCCTGCTGCCCGACGGCCGGCCGCTGGAGATCGTGGT
>JBNJGE010000292.1:0-4028 GCA_051747505.1 Pseudomonadota bacterium
TAGAATTCCAGCTCGCCGGCGAGGCGCGGCTCGTAGCCCATCGCGCGGGCCTGCTCGACGGCGCGCAGCAGGGGCTGGCGGGGGTCGAGCGGCAGGGGGGCGCCGTCCGTGTCCTGCGGGCGGCCGAGGCACAGCGCCACGCCGGGCTCCCACGGGATCGGGCGAAGGGGGCCGCGGGGGAGGATGGCGAGGTCGGGAAAGCCGGTCTCGGGCGAGGCGTGGGGGGTCGGGATGACCGCGGAGCCCACATCCATCGCGAGCGAGGTGACGTCGAGATGCACGCCGCGGCGGCGGACCGAGGGCCAGTGGCCGGCCGAGACGCGCTTGCCGCGCATCAGGCCGTTGAGGTCGCCCAGCCCCAGGGCGACGGTGTGAACGTCCTCGGGCAGGGCCTCGGGCGGGAGGGCCTCGGTCGCCGCGTCCAGGGGGTCCTGACCGTCCTTCGCCGCCATGACGCCCGCTCCCTTCCGTCCCGCTCGCCGACCCCGTCCGGCTTAGCCCGGCGGCGCGCGGGGCGGCAAGCCCGGCCGCCCTTGCCGCGCCCCGCGGGCGGGCCGTAGAAGGCGGGGAGAACGCGGCGCGGGACGTGCGCCGCGGGTGGGGAGGATGCGGGCCGTGACCTCGCCTCGCGCAAATCGCGGCGCAGCGCCGCTGGTCCTGGGGCTCGCCGCGCTGGCGGCGGCGGCCGGGCCGGGGGCGTGGGCGGCCGCCGGCTGGGTCGAGCGCGCGATGCTGGCCCGCGCCGAGGCGGGGCTTGAGGCGATCGACGCGGACTGGGCGCGGCTGGAGGCGGACGGGCTGCGGCTGCGGCTGGTCGGGGCGCGGCCGCATGCGGCGGCGCGCTCGGCCGCGCTGGGGGCGCTGGCGGAGGCGGCGCCGATGGCGACGGTGGAGGACGCGACGCGCCCGGCGCCGGCGACGGGGCCGGGGGGCGAGAGGCCCGAGATTCCCCTGATTCCGGCGCCGGAGGCGCGGCCGCCCGAGGGGCCGGGCGGGGGGCCGGCGCCGGCGGGGACGGAGACCGGCGAGCCGGCGGCGCCGCTGGCCATCGCGCGGGACGGCGACGCGGTGACGCTGGCGGGCGCCGCCCATCCCGACCTGGTGGACGCCGTGCGCTCGGCCTTCGCGGCGCGCCCGGACGCGCCGGCGCTGAGCGACGTCACCCTGCCGCGCGGCGCCCCGCCGCTGCCCGGGCGCGTGGCGCTGGCCGAGGCCGCCGCGATGGCGCTGTCGCGGCTGGAGCAGGGTCGGGCGGAGCTGGGGCCGGGCGTGCTGCGCCTGTCGGCCGCGGCGCCGGACGACGAGACGCGCGAGGCGGTGGAGGCCGATCTGCGCGCCGCCGTGCCCGACGGCGCGCTGCTGCTGATGGAGATCACGGTCCCGCCCCCCCGGCTCGACCGCTACCGCTTCGGGCTGAGCCTGCGCGGGGAGGCGGCGACGCTGCTGTCCTGCGACATGCCCTCGGAAGCGGCGCGGGAGGCCTTCGCCGAGGGGCTGTCGCGGCATTTCGCGGCGCTGGGCGCGCGGGCGCGGGCGCTGTGCCGGCTGGGGGTGGGGGCGCCCTCGGCGCGCTGGCCCGACGCGGCGCTGGCCGGCGCGGCGGCGGTGGCGAAGCTGGGCGGCGGGCGCTTCGAGCTGGAGAACGCGGATGCGCGGCTGGTGGCGGCGCCCGACGCCTCGCCCGCGCGCTTCGAGGCCGCGGCGCGGGCGCTGGCCGCGGAGCTGCCGCCGGGCTTCTCGCTGCGCCTGACCCCGCCGCCGGAGCGCCGCGGCCCGCTCCGCGGCGGGGAGAGCGAGGACGAGGGGCCGGTCTGGTTCTCCGCCCGGCGGGAGGCCGGGGGCGGGCTGCGGCTGGCCGGGACGGCGCCGGACGGGCCGACGCGGGCGGCGGTGGCGGCCTTCGCGCGGGCGCGCTTCGGGGCGCCGGGGGTGGAGGACGGGCTGGAGGTCTCCGACGCCGCGCCGCCCCCGGCCTGGCGGCGCGCGGCGCTGGCGGGGCTGGACGCGCTCGTTCCGCTGGAGGCCGGGCGGCTGCGCTTCGACGGCGAGCGCGCGGTGGTCACCGGGCGCACGCTGAGCCCCGGCGCGGCCCGGGAGGCGGCCGAGGCGCTGGCGCCGCTGCGCGAGGCCGGGGTGGAGACGCGGGCGGAGGTGGTCGTGGACCTGCCCGCCCTGGCCGAGCGGCTGCCCCTGCCGCCGGGCGCGTGCCTGGAGCGGCTGCGGGCGGAGGTGGCGGCCGAGCCGATCAGCTTCGCCCCCGGCGAGGCGGGGATCGAGGCGCGGAGCGAGGCGGTGCTGGACCGTCTGGCCGGCCTGATGCGCCGCTGCGAGGGGCTGGTGGTGGAGATCGAGGGCCACACCGACAGCCAGGGGCGCGAGAGCACCAACCTGGCCCTGAGCCAGGCGCGGGCCAACGCGGTGCTGGACGCGCTGTTCGCCCGGGGCGTGTCGCTGCGCAGGTTGGAGGCCAGGGGCTACGGGGAGGCCGAGCCCGTGGCCAGCAACGCCACGGAGGCCGGGCGGGCGCGCAACCGGCGCATCGAGTTCTCGGACGCCAAGGGGGACGAGGGGTGACCCGGACGGAGCTTGCGCTGGCGCTGGGCGCCGCGGTGCTGCTGGCGGCGGCGCTGGGCTGGGGGCTGCATGCGCTGTTCGCGCGGCTCTCCTGGCGCTCGGACGCCGAGGCGGGGGAGGTCGCGGAGCTGTCGGCCCGGCTGGCGGAGCTGGAGGAGGAGCTGGACGAGACGCGCGAGGCGGCCGCGCGGCGCGAGGCGGAGCTGAAGGCGCGGCTGGAAGAGACGGAGACGGCCCTGACCCGCGACGTGGCCGAGCGGACCGCGGAGCTGGAGGCGGCGATGGAGACGGTCGGCTATCTGCGCCAGGAGCTGGAGGCGGCGCGGCGCGAGGCGGGCTGAGGCCGGCCTACTCCGCGGCGCGGTCGCCGACCCTGCCGCGGCGGTCGGCGCGCAGGGCGGCGTAGAGGACGTGGTTGCGCCAGCGGCCGTTGATCTGGAGATAGGCCTGCGCCACGCCCTCGTACTTGAAGCCGCAGCGCTCCAGCAGGCCGCGGGAGGCGCGGTTCTCGGGCAGGCAGGCCGCCTCGAGGCGGGAGAGGTCCATGGGGCCGAAGGCGTAGGCGCGCACGGCCTCCAGCGCCTCGGTCATGTAGCCCCGGCGCGCGAAGGGGGCGCCGGTCCAGTAGCCGATGACGCCGGACTGGGCCGGGCCGCGGCGGATGTTGTCGAGCGTGATGGCGCCGAGGAGGGCGCCGGCGGGGAGGTCGTCGGCGCCGTTGGCGAACAGGAAGAGGGGGGCGCCGCGGCCCTCCTCGACCAGGCGCCGCGCCCAGTGGACGCGGTTGCGGAAGGCGGAGCGGGAGAGGTGGTCGCGAGACCACAGGGGCTCCCATTCGCGCAGGAAGGGCTCGCTCTCGCGGCGCAGGCGGGCCCAGCGGGGCTGGTCGGACATGCGCGGCGGGCGCAGCTCCAGCCGGGGGGTGTGGAGCCGCAGCTCCGGGCGCCGGCGCAGGCCCAGCAAGGACCCGCCCCTTATCCCGCCAGCCGCGCCAGCAGCGCGTCCGGATCGCCGGCCTTCGAGACGGGGCCGTAGAGGGCGAGGCCGAGGCGCCCGGCGCCGGCCATCTTCGCCGCGGAGGCGCGGGCGGCGGCGGCGTCCACGGCCTCGATGCGCGCGACGGTCTCCTCCACCGGCCAGATGCGGTCCCAGATCAGCAGGGAGCGGGCGTTGCGCTCGCACCGCCCGAAGGGGCTTTCCATGCCCATCAGCAGGCCGGCCTTGAGCTGGGCGCGGGCGCGGGCGGTCTCCTCCTCGGTCGCGCCTTCGGCGGCGCGGGCGAGTTCGTCCATCACCAGTTCGGAGAGCCCGCGGATCTCGTCGCCGCCGGTGCCGGCGTAGATGGTCAGCACGCCGGTGTCCTCGTGCGCGGAGGCCTGGGCGAAGATGGTGTAGCACAGGCCGCGGTTCTCCCGCGCCTCCTGGAAGAGGCGGGAGGACATGCCGCCGCCCAG
>JBNJGE010000293.1:0-3996 GCA_051747505.1 Pseudomonadota bacterium
GCCCGGTGAGCTACCACCGTTATCGGTGCAAATTGCATAGTTGCCAACGACAACCGTGCTCCGGTGGCCGTCGCTGCGTAATGCAGCCTAGGTCATCGAACCTGAAGTCCTGAGGCTTAGCCGCTTCAGGCGGGGCTCGCAGGCGCCTGGCAACAGAAGCCTGCACCTACCCTCCCTTCAGCATTCCGCCGCAAGGCGAGCCCGCCGGCCGATCTTTTCTCGGGCGCAGAATCGGCTATGGTCGGGGCAGCCGCCACGCCAACGGAATTTCGTAGCATGCCTTCAGACGACCCGCTCGACTATGTCCGACTCATGCAGCACGCCCTGCGCGGGGTCGTGCGCGATGCGCTCGGGCTCGCGGCCGAGGAGGGGCTGCCCGGCGGACACCATTTCTACGTGACCTTCGACACCGGCCACCCGGGCGTGGACATGCCCGACTGGCTGGCCGAGCAGCACCCCGAGGAGCTGACCATCGTGCTCCAGCACGAGTTCTGGGACCTCGCCGTGACGGGGGACCGCTTCTCCGTCGGGCTCTCCTTCTCCGGCCGCCCCGTGGTGCTGACCGTGCCCTTCGACGCGGTGCTCACCTTCGTCGATCCGCATGCCGAGTTCGGTTTGAAATTCGACCCGCAGGAGGCCGAGGAGCCCACCGAGGAGGAGGGCGAGGCGGCGCTCACCCAGGCCGCGCGCGAGGCCGAGGACGCCGGGGAGGAGGACGAGCCCTCCGGCGCGCCCGAGGGCGGCGGCGAGGTCGTCAGCCTGGACCGCTTCCGCAAGAGCTGAGCCCGCCCGCGGCCCCGTTGCCGCCTCCTGCACGCAGCGGTATACCGCCGGCGGCATCACCGCAGGAGGACCCCATGACCGGCGCCCGCACCGAGACCGACAGCTTCGGCCTCATCGACGTCCCCGCCGACCGCTACTGGGGGGCCCAGACGCAACGTTCCCTCAAGAATTTCCCGATAGGGTGGGAGCGTCAGCCGGTCGCCGTGGTCCGCGCGCTGGGCGTTGTGAAGCGTGCGGCGGCGGAGGCCAACATGGCCCTCGGGGCGCTGGAGCCGCGGATCGGCGATGCGATCGTGCAGGCGGCGACGGAGGTGATCGAGGGGAAGCTGGACGATCATTTTCCGCTGGTGGTCTGGCAGACGGGGTCGGGAACGCAGTCCAACATGAACGCCAACGAGGTGATCTCGAACCGCGCGATCGAGATCCTCGGGGGCGAGATGGGGTCGAAGGATCCCGTGCACCCCAACGATCACTGCAACATGGGGCAGTCCTCGAACGACACCTTCCCCACCGCCATGCACATCGCCGCGGCCATGACGGCGCGCGACGTCCTGCTGCCGGGGCTGCGCAAGCTGCACGGGGCGCTGGAGGCGAAGGAGAAGGCCTTCGCGGACATCATCAAGATCGGGCGCACGCACACCCAGGACGCCACCCCCCTGACCCTGGGCCAGGAGTTCTCGGGCTATGTCCACCAGGTCGCGCAGGGGATCGCGCGGGTGGAGCGGGCCCTGCCCGACATCCATCGGCTGGCGCAGGGCGGCACGGCCGTAGGCACGGGGCTGAACGCGCGCAAGGGCTTCGCGGAGGCGTTCGCGGAGAACGCGGCGAAGATCACGGGGATCCCGTTCGAGACGGCGCCGAACAAGTTCGAGGCGCTGGCCGCGCATGACGCGGTGGTGGAGATGTCCGGGACGCTGAAGACCGTCGCGGCGAGCCTGTTCAAGATCGCCAACGACATACGCTTCCTCGGCTCCGGGCCGCGCTGCGGGCTGGGGGAGCTGGCGCTGCCGGAGAACGAGCCGGGCAGCTCGATCATGCCGGGCAAGGTGAACCCGACGCAGGCGGAGGCGCTGACGCAGGTCTGCGCGCATGTCATGGGCAACGACGCGGCGATCGGGTTCGCGGGGTCGCAGGGGCATTTCGAGCTCAACGTCTACAAGCCCATGATGATCTATAACCTCCTGCAATCCATGCAACTTCTGGGCGACGCGGCCTCGGCCTTCACCGACAACTGCGTGGAGGGGATCGAGGCGAACGAGGAGCGGATCGCGAAACTGATGCGCGAGAGCCTGATGCTGGTGACGGCGCTGGCGCCGGAGATCGGCTACGACAACGCGACGAAGGTGGCCAAGACGGCGCACAGGAACGGCACCACGCTCAAGGAGGAGGCCGTGAAGCTGGGCTTCGTGGACGAGGCGACCTTCGACCGGATCGTGCGGCCGGAGGACATGCTCGGGCCGAAGTGACGGGCTCCACCACAGGTTGAAAACGCGCCCCGCGGAGTGAAATCCGCGGGGCGATTCGTTCATCTTCGGGGTGCGCAGGGCCTGTGCGCAGCCCGTGCACGGGGCATGCACAGGCTGTATGTACAAGGATTGCGAAAACCTTACCGGGACTTCGGGGAGCGCGGCATGGGCCAGGTCGTCAATCTCAGGCGGGCGCGCAAGCGCCGGACGCGGGACGAGACGCGGCGCGAGGGGGACGAGAACGCCGCGCGGCACGGGCGGACGAAGGGGGACCGGGCGCGCGAGGCGGCGGAGCGGGAGAGCGAGGCCCGCCGGCACGAGGGGCATCGGCTCGACCGGGACGAGGATGAGTGAGGGGCATCCGCTCTACGCCCGGCCGGAGAAGCGGTCCCTGACGCTGCGGGGGCACCGGACCTCGGTGTCGCTGGAGCCGGCCTTCTGGGCGGCCTTCCGCCGGATCGCGGCGCGGCGGGGGATGGCGGTCAACGCGCTGGCGGCGGAGGTGGACGAGGCGCGGCCGCCGGAGGTGGGGCTGGCTTCGGCGATCCGGGTGTATGTGTTGGAGAAACTGAAGAATGCATAGCTCACCTCCCGACTTTCAAAGAGAAGCTTGACACACTAGACGCTTCCGCTGAAAAATTGTGAAATGCGTGATTGAAACCAGCGTTCCCTGTTTAATTGATCTGGAGACACGCAATGAACACCAACTCTAGTTTTCTGACGCCACTCGCTTTTGGGCTGATTGCTGCAGGCGTGCCGTTTGGGAGTCCAACGAACGCCTTAGAAATAACTTCATACAATGAGAGCTTCAAGTCAGACGGTGACTTATACAGCCTTCCAGATATTGCCGAAGTGGCCTTTCCGGAGTTCAGGCCAAGCGATGGCATCTTACAAGATGTGAAGATAAATATCGATAGCGTTGTCACCGTATATGGAGAAATTGAGAGAAATGGAGTATACTGGGACGATTCGACGCTTGATGATGGAGATGTTCTTGCTCTACTTGTAAGAGCACCTGCAGAGCTTGAGTTTTTTGGAGTCCGCTTCACCGAGCATCACAGCATAGGCGTATCCTGCGTTGTCGATGATAATAACTGCTTTGGATCCAACTTTGAGGAGTTCAATCTCAGCGGGGACCTCCTTTTAGGCGACGTATTTCCGGAGATTGACGCCGAATTTTCAGATTTTATTGGAAATCAAAATGTAGAACTCGAGATGTTTGTCGATGTTTTCGATGGAGAGCCTTGCGGGCGCGACTCCATTTGTAGCGTCGCAAGCAGTTGGAGCGGATCGATTGAGGTAAACTATCTCTATGAGGCACGCCCCGAACCGGTGCCGCTACCCGCTTCCGGACTCCTGCTCTTGGCAAGCGCAAGCCTCACTCTTCCAAGGATTATCGCCAAAAGGTTCAGCCACTCGACGTTGCGCCAGTAAGGAATTTTAGGCCTTGCTTCATCGGGTCAAATATCCAAAGCCCCGCGATCCTGTTCGGCGGGGCGGGCGCGGCGTGCTATTCTGACGCTACGTTATACATCAGGAGGTCACGCCATGGCGCTCAACCGATACGTCATCGAACGGGACATTCCGGCCGTCGGCTCGATGGAGCGGGCGGAGCTCGCGGGGGCGGCGGCGAAGTCGAACGAGGCGCTGGCGCAGCTCGCGCCGGACATCCAGTGGGTCCACAGCTACGTCGCCGGGGACAAGACCTTCTGCGTCTATCTGGCGAAGGACGAGGACGTGATCCGCA